>CANJID010000019.1 GCA_947474395.1 Caulobacterales bacterium | reverse complement strand
CCGGCGAGACCCACGAGTACACCGACATGTACCCGGGCATGGCGCGCATGGCCCGCGAGGAAGGCTTCGAGGAGATCGCCGACTG
Organism: Caulobacterales bacterium; assembly: GCA_947474395.1. GTDB lineage: Bacteria > Pseudomonadota > Alphaproteobacteria > Caulobacterales > Caulobacteraceae > CANJID01. Next base: position 56,458 of record CANJID010000019.1, on the reverse strand, counting down.
GTTCGAGACCCTCGCCAAGGCCGAGAAGTCCCATGCGGGCCGCTTCCAGCGCGCCCTGGAGTCGATGGACTAGAATAGGGCGGGGCGGCGGGTGTTCGCGCCCGCCGCCATCCTCGTCTCCCAGAACGGCGGGCTTCGTGACCGACAAGCCAAAGACCGACGCGCGCGAGGGCAGCCTCGACGCGCCCTTCCGCCATCCGATCGCCTGGCAGGACGAGGCCTATTACGACCTCGCCGCGGTCGAGGCCGAGATGGAGCGGGTGTTCGACATCTGCCACGGCTGCCGCCGCTGCTTCAATCTGTGCGAGAGCTTCCCGCGCCTGTTCGACATGGTCGACGAGAGCCCCACCGGCGAGCTCGATAGCGTGCCCAAGGCCGACTACGCCAAGGTCGCCGAGGCCTGCACCCTCTGCGACATGTGCTTCCTGACCAAGTGCCCCTATGTGCCGCCGCACCCCTTCGACCTGGATTTTCCGCACCTGATCCTGCGCTACCGGGCGGCCAAGCGGCGGGCGGGGGAGAAGGATTTCGTCCGCGAGCAGCTGGGCGAGACTGACCGCAACGGCAAGCTGGCCAAGCCGGTGGCGGGTCTCGCCAACTGGGCCACGGCGCGGGAGAACACCCCGCTGCGCAAGCTCCTGGAGGCGGTGGCCGGAATCGACGCCGAGGTCGAGCTGCCCCTCTACCATTCCAAGACCGCGACCGACCGGCTCCGCGCGCCCATCCCGCCGTTTCCGACCGGCCCGGCCATGGGGCGCAAGGTGGTGCTCTATGCGACCTGCTTCGTCGACTACAACAAGCCCGACACGGCGGTCGCCGCCGCCCGGGTCCTGGCGCTGCAGGGTGTCAAGGCCAAGCTGGTCTATCCCGAGTGCTGCGGCATGCCCCAGCTCGAGGCCGGCGACCTGAAGGACGTGGCCGGGCGGGCCGAACGGGTCGCCGCCGCCTTCGCCCCCTATATCGACGAGGGCTACGAAGTGGTGGCGCTCACCGCATCTTGCGGCCTGATGATGAAGTTCGAGTGGCCCCTGCTCCTGCCGGAGAGCGAGCCGGTGAAGCGCCTCGCCGCCGCCACCCGCGACGTCAGCGAATATGTGGTGGAGCTTTCCAAGACCTACGGCCTCGCCCCCGGCCTGTCGGCGATCCCTGGCGGCGTCACCGTCCACCACGCCTGCCACGCGCGGGCGCAGAACATGGGCGCCAAGTCCGCCGAGATGCTGCGGCTGATCCCCGACACGACGGTCGAGGTGGTGGAGCGCTGCTCCGGCCACGGCGGCACCTTCGGGGTGATGAAAGAGACCTTCCCCCTGGCCAAAAAGGTCGGCAAGGCCGCCGCCCGCCAGGTCGCGGCCAAGGGCAGCGAGACCCTCTGCTCGGACTGCCCGCTCGCCTGCAAGCACCTGGGCCAGCTCCTCGTCGCCGAACTGCCGGACGGGAAGGGCCAGCCGGTCCAGGCCCATCCCATCGAGATACTGGCCCGCGCCTACGGGGCGCTCTGAGGAACACGGGAATGCCTGCCAACCAGCGCGTGATCACCCGCGCGGACATCATCCCCGACGCCGACTACGCCAAAGTCAGGAAGGAGCGCCGCGCGGCCCTCCTGCCGATCAAGCGCCTGCGCCGGATCGAGCTCGGACCGGTGTGCACCCTCTATTTCGAGTGCTTCGACACCATGATGTTTCAGGTCCAGGAGATGCTTCTGACCGAGAAGGGCGGGGAGGCGCAGATTCCCGACGAGCTGGAAGCCTACAACCCCCTGATCCCGCAAGGCTCGGAACTGATCGCGACGGTGATGTTCGAGATCGACGACCCGGTGCGCCGCGCGGCCCTGCTGGCCAAGCTCGGCGGGGTGGAGGAGCGCTTCTTCCTCCAGGTCGGTGACGCCCGCGTGTTCGCGGTGCAGGAGGGCGACGTCGAACGCACCCGCGAGGACGGTAAGACCTCCTCCGTCCACTTCCTGCATTTCCCGCTGACGGCGGCCCAGATCGCCGGATTCCGCGACCCCAAAACCCCGGTCCTCGTCGGCTGCGACCACCTAGACTACAGCCACCTCGCGGGCCTCAGCGCCGCGACCCGGGAAGAGCTGGCGCGCGATTTCGCCTAGGGCCGCCGCCCGTCGAAGGCGTCTTGGAGGCAGGCCATGAGCGCCTCGTGCTCCAGGGCGCGCGGGTTGGCGGGCGGGGCGGCGAGGCACTGGTCCACCACCTTTGACAGGCCGTCTTCCGGCATTCCCAGGGCCTTGAGCGATACCGGCGCGCCGAGGGATTTCGCCAGGTCGAACAGGGCGGCGGGGGCGTCGCTTGCCCCGAGCGCGCGGGCCAGGCGCGTCATGGCCTCCGGCGCGGCGGAGGCGTTGTAGGCCAGGGCGTGGGGCAGGATCACGGTGTGGGTCTCGGCGTGCGGCAGGCCGAAGCTGCCGCCGAGAACGTGGCAAAGCTTGTGGTGCAGGCCCATCGCGACCGCCCCCAGCGTGACCCCGCAGGCCCAGGCGCCGTAGAGGGCGTCGGATCGCGCCCCCCGGTCGCCAGCATCGGCGACGATGGCGGGCAGGGCGCGGGCCAGGGCCCGGACCCCGTCCTCGGCCAGCATCGAGATCATGGGGTTGGCGTTGGGCGCATAGAGCCCCTCGGCCGCATGGGCGATGGCGTTGATCCCGGAGACCACGGCCATGGCCGGCGGCAGGGAGAGGGTCAGGTCCACGTCGTAGACGATCACCTCCGGCAGCACCCTCATGGAGCGCTGGGTGGTCTTCACCCCGTCCCTGGTCTCGCCGAGGATCGGGCTGGCCTCCGAGCCGGCGTAGGTGGTGGGGATGACGATCTGCGGCAGGTCGGTGCGCAGGGCTATCGCCTTGGAAAGGCCTGTCGTGGAGCCGCCGCCGAGCGCGATCAGGCAGTCCGCTCCGCAGGCCTTCGTCGCCGCCAGGGCCTCGGCCGTGACCTCGACGGGCGTGTGCATGGCCGCCCCAGCGAAGACCCCCGCCACCCGTTCGCCGAGCTGGGCTTCAAGCGGCGCGAGATCGCCGCGCCGGCCGGCGGTGGAGAGCAGCATGGCGCGTGTGAAGCCCAGGGCCGCCATCTCATCGCCGACGCGGGCCAGGGTTCCCGAGCCGAAGATCACCCGGCCGGGCAGGGCGTTGTAGACGAAAGGGTCCATCAGCCCGCCGCGGCGAGCCGGGGGTGTTCGCCCCGCTCCAGCCAGGCGCGGCCCTTGGCGTAGAGGGCCTCGACCTCGGGGCCGACCAGGCCCGGCATGTCGCGCTTCACCGGATAGCCGATGCGGGTCTGCAGGTAGGCGAGGTGGCGGTAGCCCTCCGGGAACTGCGCCAGGAGGGCGGGGTCGAGCTGCAGCCGGGCCGAGGGCGAGACGGGATCGAGGCGGTCCTTCTCGTAGATCGGCTGGCGGTGCACCAGGCGCCACTGGCCGTCGCGCTTCCTGAAGAAGTCGTAGAACCGCCCCGTGCAGACCACGTCGCACAGCACCCCGTCGACCTCGGCCCGCTGCGAGATGGTCATCTTGGTCTGGGAGATGGCGCGGTCCCCCGCGACGTCCGCGGTGTGGCCGCCCAGGAAGTGCAGGATCCGCACCCCCTTCTCGAAGCCGGTCCGGCTCATGGCGATGAATTCGTCGGTCGTGCCCTGGAACCAGGTGGCCATCATGAAGCCGTCCTCGGCCCAGACTCTCCGGAAACGGTCCCAGTCGCCGGCGTCGCGGTACACCACCCAGTCGTCGACGACCTGCCGGATGGCCTGGCGCTCGGAATCGAAGGCGCTGTCATAGGCTGCGGTCACGTGGGGCCCTCCCGAAAAGCCGGTCGGACCTTAGAGCCATTCCCCATCGACAGGCGAGGGCGGCGAAGTGGCCTACTTGTTGACCACGCGGAAGCGGGTGAGCTCGTTCTGCACGGGCTCCCAGCCGGGCCGGATCTCGGACGCCATCTTGTAGTCGGCGTAGGCGCCCTTGATGTCCTTCAGGTCCTCGCGAGCGAGGCCTCGGTTGTAGAAGGCGCGCTCCGGCTCCTCCGGCCCGAGGGCGATGCCCTTGTCGAGGTCGGCGATGGCTTCGGCGGCCCGGCCTTCCTGCACCAGCAGCACGCCCCGGTTGACGAAGGTGCCCGCCAGCCGCTGATTGTCGGAGATGCCGGTGCTGATGGCCTCGTTGCAGACGGCCACGGCGTCGCCCGGCGCCATCAGGCCGTCGGCGACCTTGCGGGCGTCCTTGGCGCAGTCCTCGGCCCGGTCGACCATCTGGATGATCGAACCCGGCACGGAGCCCACCCCGGGAACGGGTCGGAACGGAACCACCTTGGCCTCCGACGGCAGGTCGGTGGCGGAGGCAGCCGCGGCGCTCTGGGCGAAAGCGGGCGCCGCCAGGAGGCTGGCCGTGAGGGCCAGGGCTCGAACCAAGGAAGTTGTCATGGTCGTCACCTGTTTATTGGACGATCCTACAATAACGCGCTTCGCGGGAATTGTCGTCGGCATTGCGACGTATGCCTAGCCCTTCCGGAACTGCTCAGTTGTCGGGCGAATGCGTCCCGGCGATGTGGTCGTTCAGGTCAGGCGCGCAGAAGCTTTCCTTCACGTCGTCCCCCTTCACCGCGACCATCACCTTGGTGTTCTTCCACTCGCCCTCCCAGTTGACCGGATCGGTCATGGTCAGCTCGACGGTGAAGGACTGGAAGTCGGCCGCGGGCTTGATCCGCTCGACGATGTGAAGCTGGTCGGAGAGCGGGACTCCGGTCTGGATCCAGTGGCGCTTGTTGACGAAGTTGGCGGTGTCCACGACCAGGGTGTCGCCCTCCCAGCGGCCGATGGACTCGCCCTGGAAGCTGGCGACCGCGATGTCCGGATCGGTGTGGCCGCGCCCGTCGAGATAGATCCAGCGCACGGCGTTCATCAGCCCCTGCACCATCACGAAGCCGGTCGGATACTGCATGATCTGGATCGGCCAGACGCGGGTCCACCACTTGGGCATCCCCGCCGGCCAGCAGGCGCCGGTGTCGTCGCGGAAGGCGTTGCCCGCGGCGTTGGCCTTCACGCCGGCCTCGTAGAGGGCCTGGGCGGCGGGCTTCAGCTTGGGCGGCGGGTTGAAGTTGAAGCCGCCGGTCTCGGGGATCAGCTTCAGGGTCCAGGTCCCGGTCAGGTTCCAGGGCGCCTTGGGCATGGGCCGCTCGAGGTTTTCCTTCTGCAGCAGGCCCAAGGGCCAGGGGTCGGTCATCACGCCCGGCCAGGGGCCCTCGACCTTGGGCAGGACCAGTGGCGCGGACGACGCGGGTTGGGCCGCATAGGCGGGGAGGGCGAGCGCCATGGCGGCGATCGCAAATATTCCCGCGGCCCCGCGGGTCGTCATTCTGGCCATGGTGTCCCTCCCGAGCGTGCTTGTCTTTTACCCCGGGGCTCTTAGCGGCCGCCGGTGTAGGTGATGCGGTAGATTACGCTGTTGGCGTCTTCGGCGACCAGGAGCGATCCGTCCTGCAGCACGGCCAGCCCCACCGGGCGGCCCCAGACCTGGCCGTCCTCGGCCACGAAGCCGGTGAGGAAGTCCTCGTATTCCCCGGTGGGCACGCCGCCCTTCATGGGCACGCGCACGACCTTGTAGCCCGTCGGCTTGGAACGGTTCCAGGAGCCGTGCATGGCGACGAAGGCGTCGCCCTTCCAGGCCGCCGGCAGGGCGCCCGCCGTGGTCCCGCCGGTGTTGAACACCACCTGCACCGCCGCCGAGTGGGCCTGGAACAGCACGTCGGGGACGATGGCCTTGCCCTGCAGGTCGGGGCGCTGGCCCTTCAGCCGGGGCTCCTCGTGATTGCCGATGTACCAGTAGGGCCAGCCGTAGAAGCCGCCGTCCTTGATGCGGGTGACGTAGTCCGGAACGGTGTTGTCGCCGATGGCGTCGCGTTCGTTGACCGCGCAGTAGACGTCGCCGGTGACCGGGTTGCGGTTCAGCCCGACGCAGTTGCGGATGCCGGAGGCGTAGATTCGCCGGCCGCTGCCGTCCGGATTGAAGGCCAGGACGTTGGCCCGCTCCTCGTCCGCCCCGTAGGCGGCCCCGACGATACCCTTCTGCTTCTCGAAGGCCTGGGCCTCGGCGACAGTCTTCACCGGGGTGTTCTCGCCGTAGTTGGTGATCGAGCCGACCGCGGCCAGCAGGGTCTTGCCGTCGCGGGTGAACACCAGGTCGCGGGTGGAGTGGCCGCCCGGGGTGGTCAGGGTGGCGACCACCGTCTCGGCGGGGCCGCGGGCCTTCAGGTCACCGGTCCGGTAGGGGTAGCGCTTGATGCGCTCCTGCTCGGAAACATAGACCCACTGCGGATTGACCGCCGGGTAGAAGGCGATGCCGAAGGGACCGGTGAGGCCCTCGGCGAAGGTCGCCACGGTGGTGGGCTTGGACGCGCCGGGGGCGGTGCGGATCACCTTGACCCGGCCGGGCCCCGTCTCGGCGACGAACACATCGCCGTTGGGCGCCAGGCGCATGGCGCGGGGCTTGTCCAGGGTGGCGAAGACCTCGACCTTGAAGCCCGCCGGGGCCTTGGGCAGGTAGCCCGCCGGCAGGTCGATCACCTTGGAGCTCTTGGCGCTGGAGCCTGTCGGCGTGGGCAGGTCGTTGGCGGTGATCTTGCGACGCACGCCGGGGGCGTCCGTCGACCAGTCGCCATAGGCGGCGGCCCCCGTGCGCAGCTCGCCCGGCGCCTGAGCGATGGCGGCGGCGCCGAGGCCGAGGACAACCGCGCCGAGGGCGCCCGCGCCGACCATCAGTCGAAGACGATTACGCGACATGGGGAGACCTCCGCTTGCGTTTCCAGGCGCCGATCAACCCTCAGGATTCCAGCGCTTCTAAGGCGATCCGGTACGACCCCAGGAAGTGCTTGGCAATGGCGACTAGGGAAGGCGCCAGTTCTGCGCCCGCGCCTTGGCCTCGCCCTGGGCGTCCAGGGGGTCGCCCTGGATCATGCCGTCGACGGCCTGCAGCACCTCGGTCGGAAGCCCCGAGGCGGCGAGGCGGTAGTCGCCGTCCGGCTGCGGCGCAGCGGGGCGGTCCACTGCCAGCCGCACGCGCCAGCCGTCCGCTTCCCGGCAGGCGATTCCCGACACCGCATGGGCGCGCACGGCCTGGAAGGTCCGGCAATAGGCGTCCGCCGTCCGGAAACTGAGGCCCACGGCGATCCTGCGGGCTCCTGCGGGTTCAGACGCGAGCTGGCTGTCCAGCGCCTGCGCCAGCTGTCCCTGGGCGGTCATGCCGTCGCCGCCGATCAGCGGGGCTGGGCGCAGGGCGGGGACGCCCAGGCCGGCCACGACCCCCACCACCAGGGTGGCGGCGAGGGCGGCCCATTGCGGCAGGGCGGCGGGCAGGAGGCGCCGGGGCTTGAAGGCCACGACCTCGCCTTGCGCTGCTCCGCCCATGACCGTCTGGACCAGGCTGTCGGGCAAAGGTTCTGTAAGCGCCGACGCATGGACGCCCGCCAGCCGGGCGCTCAGGGCCCGGTGCTCGGCCACCCGGCGAGCCAGCTCCGGGTCCGCCGCGACCAGCCGCTCGACCTCGGCGACGCGGGCTGTTTCGAGTTCGCCATCGGCGTAGGCCATCAGGATTTCGTCGTCGATCGTCATGGCCTTCATCCTGCCCGAAGCTGGGCCTGAAGGGCGGCGCGGCCCCGCACCAGGCGGCTGGTCAGGGTGCCCACGGGCACCTCCAGAACCTCGGCGGCTTCGGCGTAGGACAGGCCCTCCACCAGCACCAGGGCCACGGCGATGCGCTGATCCTCGGGCAGGGCGGCGACAGCCTGCTCGACCGAGGCGGCCGCCAGGTGGGACTCCTGGCTCGCGGCGGTCGCATCCGCGACCGCCTCGCCCTCATCGGCGGGGCGCAGCAGACGATTTCGCCGCCCCCTTTGGCGCGTTTCGTCGATCCAGGCGTTCTTCATGATCGTGAACATCCAACTGTCGAGCCGGGAACCGCCCATCCATTGTGTCCGCCTCTGCAGCGCACGCTCTACGGCGCGCTGCACGAGGTCGTCGGCGTCGGGGACATCACGCGTGAGGGTCCTCGCGAACCGCCGCAGTCGCGGCAGCAGCTCGACCAGTTCGCGCTGGAATGCGTCCAAGCTTCCTCTTCCTTCGCCTGTTGGATGAAACGTCCGGACCGGCGCGTTACATCCCCGGGCTCCTTTTTGTCGCGGCCCAACCACGACCATAACGCGCAGCCCGTGCAGAGGCGCCTTCCATGAAGCCCCAGACGAGAAACACTTCCAGGCTGCGACGGGCAGGCATCGTCCTGGCAGCCGCCGTCCTGGCGCTGGCGGGGGAAGCTTCGGCCCAGATCGGCGGCCTCGGCCTGCCCGGAGGCGCGCCTCCCATCGGCGCGCCCCCCATCGGCGGGCTCACCGGGGGCTTGGGCGGCGCGCTCAACGGAACGCTGAACCAGGCCCAGGCCGCGCTTTCTCCAGAGCGACTGCTCGACCTCAGGGCCCTGCGCCTGCAGGCCCTCGTGCGGGCCAATCCCGTCGTCCTCGATGTGGACGACGCCGGCGCCCCGGTCGTGCGCAGCCAGATCGTGGCGCTCTCCCCCAGCGCCGCCTCCCTGGCCATCGCGCAGCGGGCGGGCTTCGCCACGGCCAGCCAGACGCGCCTCGATGAGATCGGCCTGGAGATGGTGGTGCTGACCGCCCCCGAGGGCCTCTCCACCCGCGAGGCCGTCCGGCGCCTTCGCCGCCTCGATCCGGCGGGCGCTTACGACTTCAACCATCTCTACGAGGGCGCCGGGGCTCCGACGGCCACGGCGGCAGTCTCCGTCGCCGCTGCAGGCGAGGCGCGCGCGGCGGGCCCGATCGGCATGGTCGACACCGCCGTCGACACCACCCATCCGGCGCTGGCCGGCGCGACCATCGAGCAGCAGGCCTTCGCGGCGGGGACCTCCTCGGCACAGACGCACGGGACTGCGGTGGCCTCCCTCATCGCCGGCCGCGCGGGCTCCTTCCGCGGCGGAGCGCCGGGGGCGAGCCTCTATGTCGCCGACATCTATGGCGCCGGACCGACCGGCGGCGCCTCCGACGGCGTGGTCCGCGCCCTGGCTTGGCTCTCCTCGCGCCGGGTCGGCGTCATCAACATGAGCCTCGTCGGCCCCGCCAACCTCGCCGTCGGCGCGGCGGTGAAGGCCCTGTCGGCCAAGGGGATCGTCATCGTCGCGGCGGTCGGCAACGACGGCCCCGCCGCCCCGCCCATGTACCCGGCCTCCTATCCCGAGGTGGTCGCGGTCACCGCCGTCGACGGGCGCGGACGCATCCTGCCCGAGGCTGGCCGCGCCAGGCACCTGGACTTCGCGGCCCCCGGCGCGGACATGGCCGCCGCCAAGCCGGGCGGCGCCTTCGCCGACGTGCGCGGGACCTCCTTCGCCGCGCCCATCGTGACGGGCCTGCTGGCGGTGGAGCTGGCGGGGGCGGGGCGCACGCGGGCGAGCGCCCTCGAGGCCGTCGCGGGCCGGGCCAAGCGCGGCCCGGGCTACGGGCGGGGGCTCGTCGGCGCGGAAATCCGCACGGCCCTGGCGGCGACCCGCTGAAAATTCGGCGCGCGGCGGGATGAATCGCCGCACCGCCGTCGTTGGTCCTTGTGAAGGCGCTCCGGCGCCCAAGCCAAGGATCAAGACGATGCGAAAGCTTCACCTGCTCACCGCCGCGGCGTTCGTCGGGGCCCTGGTCTCCACCGGCGCGGCCAATGCTCAACTCGGCGGTCTCGGCGGAGCCGTGGGCGGCCTTTCGGGCGGCCTCTCCGGCAGCGCAGGCGGCCTGGGCGGTTCGCTCAGCGGCGCCGGGCGCGTAGTGACCGACACCACCCGCACCGACCGCGTGGTCCGTGACACCACCGACCGTACCCGCGGCGCTACCGGCCGGGTCGTCGAAGACACCCGCAACCGCACCGGCGCCGTTACCGGTACGGCCACCGACACCGTGACCGGAGCGACCACGACGGTGACCAATACCGCGCGTTCGGCCACCGTGATCGTTCCTTCCACGACCGTTGTTGTTCCCCGCGTGGGCTATATCGGCGGCGTGGACGTGGTCGAGGTCGGCCGCAGCCGCGCCCTGATCGACGCCGGGGTGACCTTCATCCCCGGCGGCCAGGTGACCAGCTACATGGATCGCCAGGTGGTCGAGCTGCGCGACGAGCTGCGCGACACCGGGGTCGAGGTGATCCGCCGCGGCGAGACCATCGTCCTGGAACTGCCCAGCGACATCACCTTCGCCTTCAACAAGGCCGATATCCGGCCGCGGTTCTTCCCGGTGATCAACGCCGTCAGCCACACCCTGAACGCCTATCCGGCGACCTATGTCGACGTGGTCGGCCACGCGGACGCCGTCGGTTCGGACGCCTACAACCAGCGCCTGTCCGAGCGCCGGGCCTCGTCCGTGGCCGCCGCCCTGGTGGACCGCCGCGCCCTGCCGGAGCGCCTCTACGTCGAGGGCCGCGGCGAGAGCGAGCCGATCGCCTCCAACGCCACTGTCCAGGGCCGGGCTGAAAACCGGCGTGTGGAGATCATCCTGCGCCCGCACAAGAACGGGTAGGGACCTCTCGCGTCTGGACTTTCAGGGCCCCGGTTCAGCCGGGGCCCTTTCTCCGTCAGGAAGAATGCGGGCGGCCACCGCGCCGGTCGGCGTCGAAGCTCTGGGCTTCCACGAAGACGCGGGTGACGTCCGGGTGGGCCCGTTTGATGGCGCGCTCGATGTGGGTGACGGCGCGTTCCACCTCGGAGGCGGCGAGGCTGTCCTCGAAGTCGAGGCTGAGCGCCACCAGGACATCGTTGGGGCCGAAGTGCATGGTCAGGGCCTGGTTCAGGCTGACCACCCCCGGCTCGGCGCGGGCGATGCGGTTGATGCCGACGCGGGTCTCGTGGCTGGCCGCCTCGCCGGTCAGGAGGCTCTGGCTCTCGTAGGCCAGGAAGAAGGCGGTGCCGGCCAGGATCGCGCCGATCACCACCGAGGCGATGCCGTCGATCACCGGCATGTGCAGGGTCTCGCTCAGGAACACGCCGAGGAGGGCGACGCCGAGGCCCGCGAGGGCGGCGGTGTCCTCGAACAGCACGGTGAAGACGGTGGGGTCCTTGCTGGAGCGGATCGAGGCGAACCAGGGCCGCCCCGCGCGCTCCCTGTTGAAGCCTTTCAGGGCCACCAGCCAGACGCCGCCCTCGAAAAGCACGCCCACGCCCAGGACCACGTAGTTGATCCAGGCGGTGTGGACCTCGGCGGGATGCCGGATCTTTTCGATCCCCTGCAGGATGGCGATCACGGCCCCGAGACCGAAGATCATCACCGCCACCACGAAGGTGTAGAAATAGAGCTGCAGGCCGTAGCCGAACGGGTGCTTGGCGTCCGGCGGGCGGGCCGCGCGCTTCAGGCCGTAGAGCAACAAAAGCTGGTTGCCGGTGTCCACGACCGAGTGGATCGCCTCGCTCAGCATGGCCGAGCTGCCCGTCGCGGCGGCGGCGGCGAACTTGGTGACGGCTATGGCGGCGTTGCCGGCCAGGGCGGCGAAGATGACGGTGCGGGAGCTGTGGGCGGCCATGAGGTCCAAGGCTTAGCGGCGCCGGGAGGCGGAAACCACAACGATTGGGGTCCACAACGATCGGGCTCGACGCGGGAGCGTGTTCGCGCGAGGCTGCGCTCAATAACAAGCCCAACCTTGGGAGGTTCCTGTGACCACGGATCGTAGAGACGTGCTGAAGGCGGGGATCGCCGCCGCCGCCCTGACTGGGATCGGCGCGGGCCGCGAGCCCTTGCTGGGGATGCTGATGCCGGTGGCGGACTCGCCCGTCCCCCCCGAGGCCAAGGCCATGTATCCGGGCGGGGTGCGCTTCCAGACCGAGAGCCTGGGCCTCGCCCAGATGACCCCGGACGGCTACGACGCGGTTCTCGACAAGATCGCCCCCGCCGCCGAGCGGCTGGCCAAGGCCGGCGCCACGGGCCTGATGCTGATGGGCACGTCCTTGAGCTTCTACCAGGGCGCCAAGTTCAACCGCGCCCTGCAGGAGCGCATGACCAAGGCGACCGGCAAGCCCTGCAGCACCATGAGCAACGCCGTGATCGAGGGCCTGAGGAAGATGGGCGCCAAGAGGGTCGCCTGCGCCACCGCCTACAACGAGGACGTCAGCGCCCGCCTCGCGCGGTTCCTCACCGAGGAGGGCTTCACGGTGACGGTGGTGAAGGGGCTGGGGGTGGTGAAGGTCGAGGACGTCAACCTCGTCACCCGCGACCAGCTTTTCAAGTTCAGCGCCGAAGTGTTTGAAAACGCGCCGAAGTCGGACGCCCTGCTGGTGTCCTGCGGCGGGCTTCGCACCCTGGAGCTGCTCGATCCCCTGGAAAAGCGGATCAAGGCGCCCGTGGTCTCCAGCATGCCCCACGCCCTGCGCGCCGGGGTGCGGCTGGTGGGCCTGACCGGCCGGTCGGCGGGGTATGGGCGGTTGCTCGCTACGGCGTAGCCGCCACCACCTCCAGCACCGCCGCGCCGTAGCGGTCGAGCTTGGCCTGGCCGACGCCGCCGGCGTGGGAGAGGGCGTCCAGGGTTGTCGGCCGCGCGGCGGTGATCTCAAGCAGCGTCTTGTCGTGGAAGATGACGTAGGGGGGCACGGCCTGCAGAGCGGCCTGGTCCTTGCGCCAGGCGCGCAGGGCGTCGAACAGCGGCCGGTCGGCGGGCGCGACCTCGGTCATGGCGCCAAGGCGTCCCCGGCGCTCCTTGCGAGCGCGGGCAGGGGCCGCGAACACCCGCTGCTGCACCCGCCGCTCGCCGCGATAGACCTCGCGGACCACGCCCGCGTCGCCCAGGCCGATCAGGGGGCGGCCGTCGTTGGGCTCCTCCCTCAAGAGCCCCTCGAACAACAGTTGGTCGATCAGGTCCCGCCATTCGGTGGCGGCGAGCTCCTGGCCGAGGCCGAAGGTGGAAAGGGCCGCTTCCTCGGGGCGTACCTCCTTGGTCTTGCCCAGGAGGTGGTCGACGATCCGCCCGCGCCCGAACCGGCCGCCCATGCGGTGCACGGCCGAAAGGGCTTTCTGAGCCTGTTCAGTGGCGTCGCGGGCCTCCGGCGGACCAAGGCAGAGGTCACACTGGCCGCAGGGCTCGACCCGCTCCTCGCCGAAATAGCGGCGCACGGCGGCGGCGCGGCAGTTCATCCCGTCCAGCATGGAATAGAGCTGGCGCACCTTTCGGACCTGCACCTGCTTGACCTCGGGCGACACCTCGCGCTCGTCGATGCGCCGGAAGGCCCAGGCCATGTCGGCCGAGCCGTAGAGGGTGATGCCCTCGGCCAGCAGGCCGTCGCGGCCGGCGCGCCCCACTTCCTGCCAGTAGGCCTCGATGGAGGCGGGCGGATCGGCGTGGATGACGAAGCGCACGTCCGGCTTGTCGATGCCCATGCCGAAGGCGATGGTCGCCACCATCACCGCCCCGTCCTCGTCCAGGAACCGCGAGAGGCGGTCCTGGCGGAGCTGCTTGTCCAGGCCCGCGTGGTAGGCCATGGCGTGGACGCCGCTCTCGGCCAGGCGCGCGGCCAGCTTCTCCGTCCCGTCCCGCGAGCCGGTGTAGACCACGCCGGAGCGGCCCGGCCGCTCTTTGACCAGCTCCTCGACCCGGCCGTGGCCCTGGCCGGCCTTGCGCTCGGCGGAGAGCTGCAGCTCGGGGCGGGCGAAGCTGTCGACGAACTCGCGGGCGTCGGCGAGGCGCAGCTCGTTCCTGATGTCGTCGCGGGTCCGGGCGTCGGCGGTAGCGGTGACCGCCAGGCGGGGCGCGTTGGGGAACACCTCGGCCAGGCGCCCCAGCATCCGGTACTCGGGGCGGAAGTCGTGGCCCCACTGGCTGACGCAGTGGGCCTCGTCGATGGCCACGATGGCGATGGGCCGGTTCGACAGGCGCTCCAGCATGTTGGGCGCCATCAGCCCCTCAGGCGACATGTAGAGCAGGTCGAGGCCGCCCTCGCCGAGGCTGCGCCAGATGCGCTCGCGCTCGTCCGGGCCGATGTTGGAATCCAGTCGCGCGGCGGCCACGCCAAGCTGCTGCAGCCCGGCGACCTGGTCGGCCATCAGGGCGATCAGCGGCGAGACCACGATCCCCAGCCCGTCCCGCAGGATCGCCGGCACCTGGTAGCACAGGCTCTTGCCGCCGCCGGTGGGCAGGACCGCCAGGGCGTTGCGCCCGGCCATGACCTCCTCCACGACCGCTGCCTGATAGCCGCGGAACTCGTCATGGCCGAAGGTGCGGCGCAGGACCTCCCGCGCACGGTCGATGGGGGAATCGAGCGGCATGCCCCCTTATGCCTTGCCGCTTACGGCCCCGCCACGCCCACTAGTCGAACCGCGTCGTCAGGCGTAGCGTCCCGCCCGGGGTGGGGACCGGATGGTCTGAAAGGGAGAGAACAGATGCGTATCGGATTGATGGCCGCCGCGGCGGTGGTCTGCCTGATCGCCGCGAGCGCGGCTCTAGCCAAGACAGTGTCCTTCAAGGCCGCCCTGTCGGGGGCCAACGAAGTGCCGGCCAATATGGAAAAGGGAACGGGGGCGGTCGACGCCACCCTCGACACCGACACCAAGGCCTTCACCTACACCGTGACCTATTCGGGTCTGACCGGCGCGGCGACCGCCGCGCACTTCCACGGCCCGGCCCTGGCCGGCGCCAACGCGGGGCCGACCATCGTGCTGGCCATGCCCGCCAGCCCGATCAAGGGAACCTCGACCCTGACGGACGCGCAAGTAGCCGATCTGACGGCCGGCAAGTGGTACGTCAACATCCACGCCGCCGCCCATCCGGGCGGAGAGCTCCGTGCGCAGCTTCCCGCCGCGAATTAGTCAGGCCCAACAGTTCTGAGCTTCGGAAGCGCGAGCGGCTCGTCCGCTCGCGCTTTCGGTCTTAGAACCGCTTGGACACGCCGAAATAGACTTCCATGTCCGGCGTGTTCTTGTTCAAGCCCGCGTTGATCCCGGCGTCGAACTGCAGGGAGGGCATGAACTTCGGGATCCAGGCGGCTGTCAGGTCCGCGGACGTCTGGGTGATGCTGCCTGACGGGTCGTCGTCGACCGCGCCCCAAAGCTCCGCTCCCAAGGAAATCTGCCCGAAGGCGTGGCTGATGCCGATGGCCCCGGCGTAGGCGACGTGGTGGCCGCTGCCGCTGGCGTTCGGGGCCCAGTCCACCTCCGGCGAGAAGAACAGGCCCGTCGCTTCGGTGAGACCGAGGGACATGGGCAGGACCACGCCTGCGGACCAGGCGTCGGCCGAGATGCCCGAGGCGCCGGTGGGCGCGGTGGCGTAGGGCTGGATCGAGAGGTTGAACGCGCCGCCCCGGATCAGGGCCTAGCGCACGCCGAAGGTGAGGTCGCCGACGCCGCTCGCCCGGTACTGGGCGCCGGTGGCCCGGTCGCGCTGGCGGACCAGGGTGTAGGGGGTGATGTGCGCCCAGACCTCGGTGGTGCTGGCGATGCCGAGGCGGGCGGTGATGTCCCCCGCGCTGTAGACGTGGGTGTTGACCCCGAAATTGTGGTCGCTGACGAGGTCGTAGATGCCGAGTTCGGCCTGGACGCGGCCGGCGCCGACGACGCAGGTCGGCGTGCCCTTGCCGGGACGGTTGGCGCAGATCGGATCGTCGTCCGCGGCGAAGGCGGGGGTCGCGGCGGCGAAGGCAGCGAACGAACTCAGGATGATGGCGGCGGCGCCCGCCAGTCCGGCGATCTTAGGCAAGTCCTGTCCCCCTCGCTGGGATTGCGAGGGGGCAGGATGAAGCGATTCTAGTCAGTTAGGCGCGATTGTCCTTACGGCGCCTTGGTCCCGAAGTCCCAGTGTTCGTCGATCTTGCCGTCCTTGAAACGGTACATGTCGAACCAGGTGCTGGTGTACTTCTTGGAGGCGTCCTTCGGGTCCGCCAGCTCTCGGCGGGTGGCGACGGTCACCAGATCCCCCTCGGCGACCAGGGCGACGAGGTTGCTCATGGTCGGCTGGATCGGCGTGGCCGGCCGCTGCGAGAAGAAGGCCACCGCCGGGGCGCGGCCGTCGGGCACGTTCGGATTGTGCTGAATGTAGCGCTCGGTGAAGAACTGGGGCGCCATCTCGACGTGGCGGGCGTCGATGAACGAGCGCCACATGTCGTAGACCATCTTCTTCTGGGCGGCGAGCTTGGGGTCGCTGCTCCGCTGCGCCGCCTGCTGGCCGGCCGCGTCCAGCGCCATGACGGCGGTCTGGGCGGCGGCGGCGAACGGCGCGGCGATGACCGCGGCGGCGAGCATCAAGGCGATCGGCTTCATGGGCGTCTCCCTATGTAAAATGGGGCGGCCTTGCTGGCCGCCCCTTGGTCTTAGACAGGCCTACTTGGCGGCCGCGTTGTGTTGCTCCAGGGCGCTGCCGGCCGAGGCGTTCAGGATGAAGTCGCCCTGGAAGTCCATCGCCTGCGGGAAATCCCGCTTCATGATGGTCGTGTAGTCGGCCGCGGTCTTGATCTCGGCGATCGCGGAATTGACGCGGTTGAGGTAGGCGCGGGTGTAGGTGACCGCGCTCATATTGTTGGGCGTGCCCGGCTTGGCGTGGCCGGCGATCACGATGTCGGGGTTCAGGGACGCGACGCGGTCCAGGGTCCTGAGCCAGGCGTCGCGCTGCGCACGGGTCTCGCCGCCCCAGTAAACGTGCACCTGGTTGAAGGTCACGTCGCTGGTGGCGACCAGCTTCAACGAGGGGACATAGACCAGGGTCGAGTTCTCGGCATCGCCCTGCAGTGGACCGATCAGCTGGATTTCACGGCCTTCGAGGTTGATGGTCGCGTCCTTGTAGACCTGCGGGAACACGAACTTCTGGGGCGCCAGGGCGCCGATCTGCGGAGCCCAGTAGTCGTAGCGGCCGCGCGTGCCGGCCCACGCTTCGTCGACGACCTTCGCCTGGGCGATCACCTGGGCGTCGGGGAAGACCTCCTTCAGCACGCTGGCGCCGAAGAGGTGGTCCGGGTGGGCGTGGCTGATGACGATGTACTTCAGGGTCTTGCCGGTCTCGAGGATCTCGGCGGCCAGGCGGTAGGCGTCCGAGCGCAGGAACGGCGTGTCGACCAGGATCGCGTCCTTCTCGCCCATGATGATGGTCATGTTGGCGTGCAGGCTGCCCGCGCTGGTGTTCCAGACCTTGTAGGTCAGGGGCTTCTGCTGGGCGAGGGCGGGGCTCGAAGCTCCGGCCACGGCCAGGGCCGCGCACATGGCGACGGCGGAGAGCATCTTCGTCACGGTCTTCATTCGGTCGGTTCCTCGGGAGTTTAGACGTTAGCGAGCGGCGGCTGGGGCGACGGGGGCTGCTCCGGCGGCGGGGCGAGGTTGCCTGTTGCGCATGACGGTGGCGCCCTGAGTGGCGAAACCGGCGGGGTCCAGGGTCGGGAACCAGGCCCGCATGGTGGCGGCGTACTCCTCGGCGCTGGCGGCCGTCTTCACCGCGGCGTCCACCCTGGCAAGGTAGTCGCGGGTGAAGGTCAGGGACGAACGGTCGTTGGGCGCCGTGGGGACGGCGTGGCCGGCGATGACGGCGTCGGGGGTCAGGGCGGCGATCCGGTCCGTGGTGGCGATCCAGGCGGTGCGCTGGGCCTGCGGCAGGCCGGCGGCGAAGCCGATGTGCTGCTGGTTGAAGATGATGTCCCCGGCGGCGACCAGCTTCAGCGACGGCACGTAAACGAAGGTGGAATTGACCGCGTCGCCCTGCACCGGGCCGACCAGCTGGATTTCGCGGCCTTCGAGCAGGAAGCTCTTTTCCTTGAAGGGCGTGGGCATGACGGCGGAAACGGGGGCGTTGACCCCGATCTGCGGGCCCCAGAACTCCAGCCGGTTGCGGAAGCCGCCCCAGACGTTGTCCACCACCTCCGGCTGGGCGATCACCTCGGCGTGGGGAAACACCTCCTTCAGCACCGCCGCCCCGAAATAGTGGTCCGGGTGGCCGTGGGTGACGATGATGGTCTTCAGGTTCTTGCCCGAATCCAGGATCTCGCCGGCGAGGCGATAGGCGTCCGAGCGAAGGAACGGCGTGTCCACCAGGACCGCGTCCTTCTCGCCCATGATCAGAGTGAAGTTGGTGTTCAGGCTGCCCGGGCTGGAGTTGATGACCCGGTAGGTCAGGGGCTTCTGCTGGGCCAGCGCAGGGCCCGCGCTCGCGACGGCCAGGGCCAGTCCGGCCGCGGCGCCGAGGGCGAGGAAAGGACGGATCACCCGAGCTACCATCATCAGCAATTCCCCCACGGAGTCCGCGCTTTGATCGTTGGCGGCTAGCTTGAGCGTTATCCGCAACATAGGCGCTTCGCAAGTGAAGTGAGGGTCCCTGAGGGAACCCGGCTGGGTGAACAGCGGTTAACCATAAGTGGCCGCCAGAATGGCGCTCCGTTTCGCTCCGTCGTCGGCCCCAAAATGGGGAGAGGCGGGCTCCTGCGAGAGCGTTCGTCATGCTGCACGGTCTTCCGTCCCCCAACATCGCCTTCCGCGGCGCCAGGCTCGCCGGTCCGGTCCTGCCCGGCGACCCCGTCATCGAGGAGTGCATCCACTCGCTCCGCGCCTTACACGCCACCATGCTGGCCTACGCCGCCGACCGCCGGCGCGCGGCCGCCGAACCCGCCGATTCCGACTACTGGAAGGCGGGCGAAGCGCATGCGGTCTCCAGGGCCCAGAGCCTGCGCGCCCGGCCGGGGTTCGCCCGCCTGCCGTGAGCCTGTAGGCTGGGTCCATGCCCGGCTGTCGGATCAACACGGCGATCGTTTGCCTCGCGCTCGCGCTGGCGGCCTGCAAGCCCGGTCCCACCGGAGGCAAGGCGCCTGCCGCCCCGCCGCCCACGGAAGCCGCCGCGCCTTCGCGCACCTCCGGCGCCCTCTACGACATCGACGCCAAGGCGCCGGCCAAGGGTGTCTGGACCTACGCCGTGGCGGTGAAGGACCGGGAAGGGGAGGTCGCCGGCTTCGACGCCCTGCGCTTCCGCACCTCGACCGACCTGAAGCGCTGTAGTCTTTCCCTGGCCCAGGCGATCCCCGCATCGACGATGAAGGTCTCCAACCCCGGCGCGACCGGGCTGCGGGCGGACTTCGCTTCCTCGGCCGCCACGCCAAAGGGCGCCCGCGCCTGGACGGCGGCCACCTTCGAGCTCCGCTGCGACAAGGGTTCGGGGACGCTCCTCCTCGTGTTCAGCGACATCGGCGGCAAGCTGCGCGAGCGGGTGGTGCTCGGCCCGGTGGTGGGCCCCCGCGACTGATCCCGCGCCCGCTTGCCCCCGCCCCCGCCATGTGGTCGCCTGCGCCCTAACAACGATAGACGGGGGAAGCGTATGGGACGCAAGACTGGGGCGGGGACGGCCGCCGTCCTCGCCGGCCTGATGCTGGCAACGACACCCGCGGCCGCCGATGCGCCCACGCCGGCGCAACAGCGCGAGATCTCCGCCCTGTCCGCCCGCATCGCGCGGCTGGCGAAGGAGGCCACGGCGCTGGAGGACACCGCCGCCATTCGCCGGCTACAGGATGCGTTGGGCTACTACCTCGACCGGGGCCTGTGGAGCGAGGTCGCCGACCTCTTTGCCGACGACGCCACCATCGAGTTCGGCAACGAGGGGGTCTATGCGGGCAAGGCCCACATCCGGGCCTATTTCCTCCGCCTGGGCGGCGGCAAGGAAGGCCTGGCTCCCGGGCGGCTGGATTCGCGCATCTTCGTCATGCCGGCGATCCACCTCGCCGCTGACGGCCGGACCGCCAAGGCCCGCTGGAAGGACATCGCCATGAACGGTGAGTTCCAGAAGACCGCCTTCTGGGGCGACGGCGCCTGGGAGAACACCTACGTCAAAGAGGGCGGGGTGTGGAAGTTCAAGGCGGTGCACCGCTACACCACCTTCGTCGCCCCCTACGACAAGGGCTGGGCGGCCTCCGAGCGCAAGCCGGATATCTCCATCGCCGCCCGCGAGGTCCCCGCCGACCGGCCGCCCACCTTCCGTTACGAGCCCTTCCCGGGAGTCTACATCCCGCCCTACCACGAGGGACTCTACATCCCGGCCAACGACCCCCTGGTGAAGGGCGTCATGCTGCCGGGAGATGCGGTCCGGCCCGCCAACGTCGGACCGCCGCCGCAGAACGGACCCGTGCGCGTCCCGGCCCCCGCCACGACGGGAGCGGCCCGATGAACCGCGCCCTCAAGCTCGCCGTCGGGAGCCTCGCGGCCCTGTCGCTCGTCGCGGGAGCCATTCCCACCTTCGCCGCCGAGCGCTCCACGGCCCAACGCATCGCCGCCTTGAAGGCCCAGGCCGACGCCATGGACGCCCGCGTCGAGCGGCTGAAGGACATCGACCAGATCGACCTCCTGGTCTCGATGTACGGCTACTACCTGGAGCACTTCATCTGGGACGCCATGGCCGACCTCTTCGCCGAGGACGGCTCGATCGAGATCGCCGCGCGGGGCGTCTACGTCGGCAAGAAGCGGGTGCGCGACAGCCTCGACCTCTACGGGATCCAGGGCCTGCACGCCCAGGAGCTGCATCCGCACATGCCGTTCCAGGCGGTGATCGACGTGGCGCCCGACGGCAAGACCGCCAAGCTGCGCCGCCGGGCCTGGCTGATCATGGGGGTGGGCACGCGGAACGGCACCTGGGGCGAGGTTCTCTACGAGGACGAGGTGGTCAAGGAGAACGGGGTCTGGAAGTTCAAGACCGTGCACGCCATGAACACCTTCTTCGCCCCCTACACCGGGGGCTGGCCGTCCCTGACGGCCACCGCCCGCAATCCTGGGGTCTCCACCGCCATCCCGCCCGACAAACCGCCGTCCATGGCCTACGACATCTTCCCGGGGGTCAACACGCCGACCTTCCACTATCCCAATCCGGTCTCGGGACGGGTCTACGAGCCCACCATGAAGGCGGCCAAGCAATGAGCCGGACCCTCGCCATCCTTATCGCGGGCGCGGTGATCGCCGCCTCCGCCCAGGCCAGGGCCGCCGCCCCCTCCCTCGACGCCGTGGAGGCCCAGGCGCGGGCCCTGTCGGGCCGGATCGACCGCGAGGCGGACCGCCGGGCGATCGAGAAGTTGCAGATGACCTACGGTTTCTACGTGGACAAGAAGCTGTGGGACCAGGTGTCGGACCTGTTCGCCCGCAACGGGACCATGGAGCTGGACAACCGTGGGGTCTTCGTCGGCCAGGCCAGCATCCGTCGCTCGCTTGAGATGTTCGGCCCCCAGCCGATCCGGAGCGGTGAGCTGTTCAACCACATGCAGCTGCAGCCCGTGGTGACGGTGGCTCCGGGGGGGCGGGCCGCCAAGGGGCGCTGGCACGCCTTCGTCCAGGTGGGAATCTCCGGCGGCGCCGGCGAGTGGGCCGAGGGCGTCTACGAGAACGCTTATGTGAAACAGGACGGGGTCTGGAAGATCGCCGCCCTGCGCTACTGCCAGACCATGCGGACGGACTACGACAAGGGCTGGGCTCGCGACGCCGCGCCGGCGCCGGGGACTTCCGCCGCTTACCGTCCGGACAGGGCCTCGACAGGGGGCTGCACGGCCTATCCGGCGGTGGCGGGGCCGGCGTTCCACTTCAAGAACCCGGTCACCGGTAAGTAGAAGCTTGGCGCGCGTCCGGGCGGCGAAACCGAAGACACTTTCGCCTGACGCCTTGCCGGAAAAAGCCCGGCGGCGATGCGCGCGCCGCCGGGCCCGTCTTTCCGCTTCTAGCGGAGGCTTTCCTTGGAGCCCGACAGCATGGCGAGCTGGGCGCGATCGATCTTGGCGTAGGTCGCCTTGATCGTCTGCTCCACGCAGGCGTTCACCTCGGACACCATCGGCGAAAGGGACATGTGCCCTTCCAGCAGGATGTCCTTGGCGCAGACCGCCTTGGCGGCGGTGGTGATGTCGGACTTGATGGTGGCGGCGTCCTTGCCGACGAGGCTGACTTTCAGCTCGGAGGCGCAGGCGGGACCGGCGATGGCGGCAAGGGTAGCGAGGACGGTAAGAGTACGGATCATTGTCGGAGTTCCCATAAGAGGTGTGGAAAACTCCTCCCTAGAAGTCGCTTCTCACACAAGCTGAGCGACTGACCCATTGATAACTCGGCGATCCGGCCATCCGCAAATGAATGTGTGATGACAAGGCCACGAATAGCTAATCTGATCACTGTTCGATCTTTCGTGGATAGAAAATATACATCCTGTCGGTCGCGTCAGTTCTTAACCAACGGTTTTGGCTCGCCCTGTCAGATCTGGCGACGGAGTCAGAAAGGCCGAACCTCCCCCGCGGGGTTCCGGAGTTCAGCCGTTAAGCAAGTTCCTCAATAGAAAGGGGAATCTGCCTCTCGCCGCGGATGAATGCGGTTCCCGCCGTCCTCCTGCCCGCGCATGTTCCGGCCAAGACTCGGGCGCGATGGGCGTTTCGAATCACATCAACAGCGCGAGAGGTCTTCGCGATGACCACCACCAGCTTCGCCGCCAAGTCGGTCGGCGCGACCGTCGCCGTCGCCCTGGCCGTGCTCGCGGCCTCCCCCGCCGCCGCCCTCGGCGGCTGCGGCGACCAACCCCTGCGCGGCGCCATCGCCGGCGGCCTGATCGGCGGCGTCGCCGGCTCCTATTCGGCCAAGAATGGCCTGCGTGAAGAGACCGGGGCCATCGGCGCCCTGGTCGGCGCGGTGCTGGGCGCCTGGGTCGGCAGGCATCAGAGCTGTAACGCCGGCGGCCCGGCCTATGGACCGGTCCCGGCCTATCGCGCCCAGGGCTACTACGAGAACGCGCCCCTGCCGGCCGGCTATTACATGCAGGGCGGCTACGCCGGCCCGGCCAACGGCGGAAACGGCGGAGGCGGGGCTTCGGCCAGCGCGGCGGCGGCGGTGGGCGTCGGCATGGGCATGCAGGGCTACTATCCGCAGCCGCAGGCCTATCCCCAGCCTTACCCGCAACCCTACGCCTATCCTCAACCCTACGCTCAACCCTATCCGCAGGCCTATCCGCAGGCCTACACCGGCGTGCCGATCCAGCTCGTGCAGCGGATGCCGTCGCGCCAGGACCAGTACAGCCAGGAGCTGCGGATCGCCTCCAACGGCGGCGGCAAACTCGACTATGTGGGCGGGCTCTATTTCTTCACCCAGACGATCAACGGCAGTCCGACCAGCGTGTACGGGCCGGCTTCCGCCTACTGGCTGATCAGCACCACGAACTTCGCCGCCGCCGACCGGCCGGACAACCTGACCGACGGCTATGGCCAGTACGGCCAATCCCACTTCACGATGAACAGCTATGCGGCCTTCGGCGAGGCCAACTATCGCCTGACCCCGCGCCTGACCGCCACCCTGGGGCTGCGCTACACCTACGAGGACAAGAAGGGGGACTATTCCACCATCGTCCGCGGCGGGGTCCCGTTCTCGACCCTGCCGGACCCGGTGACCTGCACCATGCTCGATGGCGCGACGCTCAACGGACGGGACAACGCCAAGCTCTCCCTGTTCCGGCCGCAGTGCTATTCGGTGAAGGACAAGGGCGGCAGCCTGTCCGGTCGCACCAACCTGGCGTGGCAGTTCACCGACAGCGCGATGGCCTACGCCTCCTACGCGCGCGGCTACAAGGCGGGCGGCCTCAACATGTCGGGCCTGCAACTGACCGGCGGGACTGGGCTCGGCGCCAACCAGCCGGCGCTGGATACGGCGGTCATCGGCGACGAGAAGAACACCACCTTCGAGTTCGGCCTGAAATCCACGCTGCTGGGCGGCCGCGCGACGGCGAACCTGGCCGTCTACAGGACCGTGGTCGAGAATTTCCAGGCCAACATCGCCACGCCCGTGACGGCGAACAATGCGGCGCCCTTGCGGACCTTCCCGGCGAACATCCCCGAAGTGCGGGTCCAGGGCGTGGAAGCCGATTTCGCGGCGCGGCTGTTCCAAGGCCTCACCGCGCGGGCCTCGCTGGCCTACAGCGACGGCGACTATACGGACTATCCGGCCGGACCCTGCCCGCTGGAATGGCAGAACCCCAATGCCGTCGGCGGCTGCCAGCCCCTGGCCCCGCCCGCAAGCCTCGCCATCCAGACGTCAAACCCGCGCGGCAATCCGACGATCCCGGGCGCCTATGTGATCACGGGACTGCCGCTGGCGGGTTTGTCCAAATGGGCGGGGACGCTGGGGCTGGACTACGTCGTCCCCGTGGGGGCGGGCGAGCTGATGCTCCACGGCGATTGGAATTACCGCTCGAGCTACAACTCCGACACCACCAATTCCCAGTATACGCGGATCGGCGGCTACGGCGTGGTCAACGCCAGCGTCGGCTATCGCTTCAAGACCGGATGGGAAGTGGCTGTCTTCGCGCGCAATCTGTTCGACAAGGATTACGTGACGGCGCTGACGATCCAGACGGGGAACTCCGGCCTGATCCTGGGTCAGACGGGCGATCCCCGGATCGTCGGCGTAACGCTGCGCGTGAGGCGCTAGCTCCGCGCGCGGCCGCCGGAAAGAATCGAGCACGCCTCCCCCGCCGGGGAGAGGCGTCCCGACGTAGCGTTCTAGGTGGCGGGCAGGGCCTTTATCTTCAGGCCCTTCTTGGCCAGCACGCCCTTGGCGTTCGGGGCGCCCGTGACCTGGTAAGGGAAGGTGCCGCTGCCGCCGCCGTTGTCCTGCACATCGAAGGTCCAGGAGCCGTCGGCGTTGATCTTGGTCAGGCGCCCGCGGATCCAGCCCGCGTCCGTGCCGTCCTTGGCCTTGGGCCGGTTGAAGGTCACCCAGCCGTCCTTGTCGGCCTTGCCGACCTTGGCGGCGTCGCGGCAACCGTACACCCGGATCGGGCCGGAGGCGTCGACTTCCCACGGCACGCCGGCGAAGCAGGCCGGGTCGAACGGGGGGGTCCCCGCCGGGACGGCGACAGGCGTGGCGGCAAGGGCGGGAGCCGCGAGGCCCGCCGCCAGCACGATGATCGGCAGTTTCAAGGCGAAGTCCCCCTATTTCTTACGGCCAAGCTTAGCCGAAATAGATGCACTTCGTCTCGAAATAGAGCTCCAGCCCCTCGGGCCCGCCCTCGCGCCCGACGCCCGACTGCTTGAAGCCGCCGAAGGGCATCTTGGGGTCCACGATCATGCCGTTGACGGTCAGGCTGCCGGCCCGCACCTGGCGCGCCATGCGATAGCCGCGCTCCGGATCGGCCGTATAGATCGCCCCGTGCAGGCCGTAGTCGGTGGCGTTGGCCTTGGCGACCGCATCCTCCTCGTCGTCGAAGGCCATGAAGGAGACCACGGGGCCGAAGATCTCCTCGCGGGCGATCTTCATCGAGGGGTCGACGTCGCCGAAGACGGTGGGCTCGATGAAGAAGCCCTGGTTGCAGTGCTGGGGCCGTCCGCCGCCGGTGATGAGCTGGGCGCCCTCGGCGATGCCGCTGGCGATGTAGCCTTCCACCCGGTCGCGCTGGCGCTGCATGGCGAGGGGGCCGAGGTTGGTCGCGGCGTCGAAGGGATCGCCGACGTTCAGGGTCTTCACCGCCGCCACATAGGCGCCCATGACCTCTTCCATGCGCGAGCGCGGCGCCAGGACCCGGGTCAGGGAGAAGCAGACCTGGCCGGTGATCGGCATGGAGAAGGGCACGAGGCTCTTCAGCGCGGTGTGGATGTCGGCGTCGTCCAGCACGATGGCCGCCGACTTGCCGCCGAGCTCGAGGCTGACGCGGGCGAGACGCTCGGCGCAGACCTGGGCGATGTGGATGCCGGCGCCCGTGGAGCCGGTGAAGCTGACCTTGTCGATGCTGGGATGGCGGATCAGGTGGTCGCCCACCTCGCGGCCGGCAGGGACCACGTTGAACACCCCCGCGGGCAGGCCCGCCGCCTCGCAGCATTCGGCCAGGATGTGGGCGTCGATGGGGGTCTCAGGCGAGGGCTTGGCCACCACGGTGCAGCCGGCGGCCAGCGCCGGGGCGACCTTGTAGGCCAGGAGCACCAGGGGCGCGTTCCAGGGGGTGATGGCGGCCACCACGCCCACGGGCTCGCTGACGATGCGGGCGACGCGCCCGTCGTCGCGGGTGCGCTCGTCCACCAGCGGCCAGGTGCGGATCATCTCGGCGTAGTAGTCGAACAGCAGGGGCACCTGCTTGGAGGCGTATTGGGTGAAGCCGTGGGTGGCCCCGACCTGGGCGCTCCAGGCTTCGGCCAGCTCGGGCAGGCGCTCGCGCAGGTTGGCGGCGATGCGGACCATGACGTCCGCGCGTTCATCGACGCTCATCCGCGGCCAGGGTCCCTTGTCGAAGGCCTGGCGGGCGGCGGCTATGGCCCGGTCCACGTCGGGGATCGCGCCTTCCGCGAAGGTCATGAAGACCTCCTCGGTATGGGGCGAGACCACCTCCAGGAGCTTGTCGGTCGAAGGCTTGGCCCACTTGCCGTCGATATAGAAGCTGTGGGCGTTCTTCAGCTGGAAGACGGTGCGGGCGCGATCGATGTAGCCCATGGCGTATCTCCTGTCGGGGCGGCCTGTCGGCGGGAGTAGGTCCCGAAGGCGCGGTGAAATCCAGCCGGATCGTGCGTGAGGGTCAGGCCGCCTTGCGGCCCCAGAGCTCGCTCGAGGCTAGGCGCGCGCCCTCGGCCAGGGCGTCGAACTTGGCCCACATGACGCTGGGGTGGGTGCGCCGGATGGTGTCGACCTGGGCGAAGCCGCAGTCGGAGCCGGCGATGACGTTCTCGCGGCCCACCAGCTTGGCGAAGCGGATGATGCGATCGGCCACCAGGCGCGGGTGCTCCACGGTGATGATGTGGTGGGTGATGACGCCCGGGATCAGGATCTTGCCCTCGGGCAGCTTCACCGTCTCCCAGACCCGCCACTCGTGTTCGTGGCGCGGATTGGCCGCCTCGATGGAATAGGCGCCGGCCTTCACCCGCAGGATAAGATCGACGATCTCCTCCAGGGGCGCGTCGGAGATGTGCGGCAGGTGCCAGGAGCCGAAGCAGAGGTGGTAGCGCACCCGGTCCTCGGGAATGCCCTGGAGGGCGTGGTTCAGGGCCTCGATCCGCAGCTCCGCCCATTCGCGGTAGCGGGCCGGGCTCTGGCGGACCAGGGCGTCGTACATGTTGGCCAGGACGGCGTCGTCGACCTGCACGATCAGGCCGGCCTTGTGGATGGCGAGGTATTCCTGGCGCAGAGCGTCGGCGATGGCGAAGACGTACTCGCGCTCGGTCGGATAGAACTCGTTGACCCCGTCATAGGCCGTCGAGGCGGGAGCCACGGCGGTCATGAAGGCCTCCTCCACGGCGACGCCCTTGAGGCCGTCGGTCAGGGCCGTGATGGCGCGGTTCAGGCTCTCGTGGTCGCGGTAGGCGATCGGGCCGACGCAGGCCTCGGTGGGGGTGCCCGAAGCGGCGCGGGGGAACGCCTCGGCGACATATTCCTTGAACCGCTCGGCGTCGCTGCCGAGCCAGTCGAGCTGGCGAAGCTGGTCCGGGCGCACCTCGAAGCCCGAGACCCGCTTGATGATGTAGTTGGCCCAGCTCTCCTTGCCGAACTCCCCGTCGTTGACGATGTCGATCCCGGCCTCGGCCTGGCGGCGCACCACCTTGGCCACGGCCGCGTGCAGGCGCTCGTTGTAGAGGGCGAGATCCTTGGGCGGACCGCTGTTGAAGTTGGCCAGTTCGAGAAGCTCGGGCGGGCGCGGAATGCTGCCGACGTGGGTGGTCAGGATGCGGTCGGTGCTGCGCTTCATGCTCGAGGGCCTCCAAGAGACGGGCAGGTTGCAGATCGGTCGCGGACGGACAATCAGAGAAAATATGCTAGTAGTTTCTATACCTCTTTGCGGCCGGGCGAGTTCACGCCAGACTTGCCGTCGCCGCGCCCGGATCGTTCACCCGGGCGCTCGCCAAGGGCGCACAGATGGCCTCTACAAGTACAAACCATAGGGCTCAGCTTTCCGAATTCCTGAAGAGCTGCCGGGCGCGGGTTTCCCCCACCGAGGTGGGCCTGCCGCACACCGGCCGGCGGCGGACGCCGGGGCTGAGGCGCGAGGACGTGGCCGCCTTGGCCGGCCTGTCGGCCACCTGGTACACTTGGCTGGAGCAGGGGCGGGACGTGCGCCCATCCGAGAAGGTGCTGGAGAATCTCAGCCGCACCCTGCGCCTGTCCTCCGACGAGCGGGACTATCTGTTCGCCCTGGCCCAGCACCGCCCGCCGCCCATGGCGCCCACCCGGGACGAGCCGGTCAGCCCGGCGGTGCAGCGCATGCTCGACGCCCTGAACGTGCCGGCCATGGTGATGACCGTGCGCTGGGACGTGGTGGCCTGGAACCGGCTGGTGAACCGGCACTTCCGCGACTACGCCGCCATGGCCCCCAAGGACCGCAACCTGTTCAAGATCCTGATGACGGGGCCGGACTACCAGCAGTACCCGGACGAGTATGCGGTCATGGCCCGCCG
The DNA here is from genome assembly GCA_947474395.1 of Caulobacterales bacterium. GTDB lineage: Bacteria > Pseudomonadota > Alphaproteobacteria > Caulobacterales > Caulobacteraceae > CANJID01. Next base: position 28,117 of record CANJID010000019.1, on the reverse strand, counting down.
GATCGTGTCCAAGTTCCGGGTGGACTACAGCCAGGCGGCCGACGATCCGGCCTTCGAGGCCCTGATCGAGGAGCTCAACGACATCTCCCCGACCTTCCGCGAGCTGTGGCGGGGGCCCGAGATCATGGGCCGGTCGGAGGGGGTCCACCTGCTGCGCCATCCCAAGCTCGGGGGCATCACCCTGGAGCACACCTCCTATGTGGTGGAGGGCGCGCCGTCGCTGCGGGTGGTGATCTTCGCGCCCTACGACACCGAGAGCGCGGTCAAGGTAGCCCAACTGGCGCGGGACACCGACCAGGGCCTGCACGGCTGAGCCTTCAGACCAATTTCGAGAAAAAGGGAGAGGCGGGCCAGTGTCCGGCCCGCCTCCCGTAGTGAGGGACTTAGAAGGTCTTCTTGACCGAGATCGCGTAGGTGCGCGGCATGGCCGGTTGGCCGTTGAGGTAGCCGGCGTTCGAGTGGGTGTCGAACAGGGTCAGGTAGTAGAGCTTGTCCGTCAGGTTGGTGATCTCCACCGCCGCCTGCCAGCCGCCTTCGTGCTTCCAGGTGAGGCGGGCGTTGGCGACGGTGTAGGCCGCGATCTGGTTCCAGGCGACATCGTTGATCGCCGAGGCGAAGACCGACCCCTGGTAGGAGACGTCGACCCGTGGGGTCAGGGTGCCCATGCCGCCCATCTTGAATTCATACTGGGCGCCCACGCTCCACTTCCACTTGGGCGTGAAGGGCGTGACCATGCCGAGCGTGATCCCCAGGGTGTTGTTGGGGTCGTTCAGCTTCTTGTACTGGAAGTCCAGGTAGCTGATCGAAGCGTCGATCTCGAAGCCGGCGTAGGGATGGATTTCGGTCTCGGCCTCAAGTCCCTTCACCTTGGCCGCGCCGACGTTGGACGGCAGGGCGCAAGGCGAGGCGGGATACTTGCCCGTCGGGTCCGCGCATGAGCTGAGGCTCAGCTGGATGTTCTTGTAGTCGTTGTAGAAGGCCGACAGGTTCAGCCGCATGCGCCGGTCGAAGAACTGGTTCTTCAGCCCGATTTCGTAAGCGGTGAGGGTCTCGGGCTGGAAGGCCCGGGCCTGGGTCGGGAAGAACGGCCGCGGATTGACGCCGCCGCCCTTGTACCCGGTGGAAACCGAGACATAGCCCATCATGTCCGAGGTCAGCTTGTAGTCGGCGTTGACGCGCCAGTCGACGCGGCTGCCCTTGAAGGTCGCGGAGGTCCCGTTCAGCCCGGCGACCAGGCCGTTGTAGCCCGCCGGATTGCTGATGATGGTCCCGTCGCCGTTGTGGCGGAAGTAGGTGTAGACCTTCTTCTCGTCCGACCAACGGACCCCGCCCACCACGTTCAGCCGGTCCGTCACGTGCCACTCGGCGTTGCCGAAGAAGGCGAAGGTTCGCGACGGGGTGGTGTCCGGACCGTGGATGAAGTCGAAGCCCACCCAGGGCAGGCCCACGCGGGCGTTCAGGCCCCCGGTCTGCTTCAGGTAGAAGCCGCCGACCGTGAAGTCGATGGTCTTGCCCAGGGAGCCGTTGAGCCGGGCTTCCTCGCTGAACTGCGTGTGCTTCTGGCGCTGCAGCAGGATCTGGACCCCGATCGGGGACGCGTCCGTCTGTTCGGCGAACTGGTTGGAATAGGACCGGTAGGCCGTGACCGACTTGAAGTTGAAGTTGTCGCTGAGCTGGTAGGTGATGTCGCCCGACACGCCCCAGGTCTTGAAGTGGTTGATCGGCGGAACGACGATCGGGGCGTAGGGGTCCGGGCCGAAGATGTTGGAGCCGGCGTTCGAGCTGTAGGTCGCGTAGCTCAGGTAGGGATCGTTCGGCTTGTTGGGGTCGGTCGAGAAGGCCCCGTAGGGAACGAAGTTCGAGCTGAACATCACGTTCTGGCCGTTCACGCCCTTGGTGTAGACGTTGGCGCCCAGGGCGGTCGGACTGACCCGCAGGAGGGTGTTGGCTCCGACTCCCGACTGGTCGTTGGTGGCGTCGGCGCTGAAGTTGACCTCGGTCTTCTCGTTCGGCAGCCAGCGCAGGGCGATGCGCGCCGCGTTGAAGGCCTGGGCGCCGTCGTGGCCCAGCACGCAGCCGTTGCCGACCGACTTGGTCGGCAGGTTCGAGCCGGGATGGGTGCAGGAATAGTCGAGCCGGGTGACGTAGCCGTCATGGTGCTTGGACGCCCCCGAGATGCGGGCGAACAGCTTGTCGGGGACGATGGTGAAGTCGGCCGCGCCGCGGACGTCGACCCGATCATAGCTGCCGTAGGCGGCTTCCAGGTAGCCGCCGCTGCCGGTCGGCTTCTTGGAATACATCTTGATGGCGCCGCCGATGGAGTTCTTGCCGGCCAGGGTGCCTTGCGGGCCCCGCAGCACTTCCACCCGATCCACGTCCAGCAGGTCGAGGACCGAGCCGGTCAGGGTGGCGTAGTAGACGTCGTCCACATAGATGCCGACGCCGGGCTCCAGGGCGAAGTTGAAGTCGGTCTGGCCGACCCCCCGGATGAAGGCGACCATAGAGGAGCCGAAGGCGGCGCCGTTCTGCTTCAAGGTGACGTTGGGCGCCTGACTGGTGATCTGCTCGATGCTGGTCTGGTTGCGCTGCTCCAGCATCTCGGCGTTCACGGCCGTGATGGCGATGGGCGTGGACTGCAGGTTCTGGGTGCGGAACTGGGCGGTGACGGTGACTTCAGAGACGGTGTTGCCGTCGGTAGCCGGAGCCGGGGCCTGAGCGTGAGCGAGCGAAGCGAACCCCGTCACGGGGACGAGCAAAGACGTGGCGAGCGCGACTCTGCGGAGCCAATTTTGCGACTTCATCTGGTTTGTTTCCCCCTACTGTCGCGCTTATTGCGCTGTTGCGTGTAGGCAGGAGGGAGGATGGGGCCGCTATTTGGCCGTGTGTAGGGAGAAATTTAGTACTGGTATTAGCAATACCGGTATCTGCCGCAGTATCGGCATGGCGGAATACGGCTAAAGCCAAGCTCGAGGTAACGAAATTTTGTTCCGCTATCAGGTCGCGGAGGCTGATTTCGTTGTGCTTTGCGACCTTGGCGCGGTGGCCAGAGAGACCACCACGGCGGTGATCAGGGCCAGTGGGCAGGTCAGCAGGGCAGGGTAGTCCGACGGGAACAGAGGCGCGGGATTGTGCAGCAGCCGCACCCACACCGAGGGGCCCACCGCGATCAGGCCGACTGAACCGACCAGGCCGACCAGCCCGCCGGTCAGGGCGCCCGGCACAGTGAGTCGGCGCCAATAGAGCACCAGCAGCAGGATCGGGAAGTTGGCGCCGGCCGCCACGGTGAAGGCCAGCGCCGTGGCGAAGGCGACGTTCTCGTGCTGGAACAGGAAGGCCAGGCCGATGGCCACCACGGCCACCCCGGCGGCGGCGAGGCGGAACACCATCAGCTCCTGCTTCTCGTCCCGGGCCGCGCCCTTGCGCATGACCGTGAAGAGATCGTGGCTGGCGGCAGACGCGGACGCCATGACCAGCCCGGCGACCACCGCCAGGATGGTGGCGAAGGTGATGGCCGAGGTCACGCCCATCAGCACCTCCCCGCCCAGGACCTCGGACAGGTGGATCGACACCATGTTCGGCCCGCCGATCGCCGCGCCCGCGGCGCTGGAATAGGCCGGGTTGAGCTTCAGCAGGCTCACCGCCGCCGGGTTCACCACGAAGAACAGCAGGGCGAAGACCACGCCGATGATCGAGGTCGCCGCGACGACCGAGCGCTTGGCCTCCCGCACGTCGGGCACGGTGAAGAGGCGGATCAGAAGGTGCGGTAGGCCCAGCATCCCCACGCTCATGCCGAAGCCGAGCGAAATGGAGGAGAACAAGTCTGTCTTAGAAATACCCGGTGTGAAGAGCCCGCGCCCCGCCTGGTGGACCGCGGCGGCCTTGGCGTAGAGGGCGCTCGGCCCGCCCGTGGCGACGAGGCAGAGGACGGCGAGGGTGACGACCAGCACCACCAGCATCCCCGCCTTGATGATCTGCACCCAGGTGGCCGCCAGCATGCCGCCCGCGGCGACATAGGTGGTCATCAGGAGGCCGACGATGATCACCGCCCAGCCGAAGGGAATGCCGAACAGGGCGCCGATCAGCGTGCCCGCCCCGACCATCTGGCCGATCAGGTAGAGCAGCGAGATGACGATGGTGGACACGCCCGCGAACACCCGCATGCCGGGGCTCTTGAGGCGCGTGGCCATGACGTCGCCGAGGGTGAACTTGCCCGCCCGGCGCAGCGGCCCGGCCAGCAGCAGCATCATCAGGCACAGGCCCACCAGCGGCGTCAGGTAGTAGATCGCCGTCTGGTCGATCCCGGCGTCGAAATACATCCCGGTCATGCCGAGGAAGGTCGTGGCCGACATGAAGTCGCCGGCGATGGCCAGGCCGTTCTGCGGGCCGGAGAGCTTGCCCCCCGCCGCGTAGAGATCGGCCCGGCTCTTGGCCCGGCGGGACGCCCACAGGGTGATGACCAGGGTGGCCGCGACAGTGGCCACGAAGAAGGCGATGGCGATGAGGCTCATTGGCCGTCTTCCTTGGGGCCGTCTTCCTTGGGGCCGTCGTCCCGGTCCGTGTCCTCGGCGAAGGCCGAGCCGGAGAACACCCAGACCAGGACCACGAAGAGGGCGAGGTAGGCGAGCTCCACCAGGGCGCTCGCCGGAATTTCGCCGATCACGGGATTGGAGAGCCAGGCCGGCCGGAACGCGGGCGAGCCCACCGCCAGGAACACCGGTGCGAACACCGCCATCACCAGGACGGACAGGATCACCTGCCGCAACGTCAGCCTGCTCATTCGATCCGTCCCCCGCCTAGGCCTAGCTTAGCCCGCGGTGGCCTCGCGCCAGCCGCCGGCCGGAGCATATTCCTTGCGGACGGTCTCGACATAGGGGACCGGGCTGACGATGGCGCGGATCTCTTTCTGGCTGTGCTTCTCGACGGTCGGCTTGGAGGTGCCGCCGTTCTCCTCGCCCCAGGTGAAGACCACTTCGCGGCCGGGTTGGGCGAAGTCCTCGTCCAGCACCGCCAGGGTGAGCATCTTGCCCTCGTTGGAGGAGTAGCCGATCCAGGTGGAGACGCCGACGGTCTTGCCGTTGGCGCTGACCTTGTCGAAGGGGTGCATGGAATAGACGGCCGACGGCCAGTCCATGAACTTGGCGCGGTTGGCGCCCTTGTTCCCGAACAGGGAGCCGATGGTGGCGGTCACGTCCTCGTCGACCAGGGCCAGGGTCACCTTCTTGCGGTGGTTGTCCTTGGCCTTCTTCTCCAGGGCGTCGCGGCCGATGAAGTCGTGGTCGAAGCGGGTGAAGCTGTCGTAGGCCAGGTCCCACGGGGTGAAGTAGTAGTCCTCGATCTTGGAGGAGACGAAGCTGCCGCCGATGGAGGCGCGGGCCTCGTAGCCGTCCGCCGGCAGCCATTCGCGGTACGCCTTCAGGCTCTCGCCCGAATAGATCGCCGGGAGCGGGGAGGGGATCCAGCCGGATTCCAGGGTGTTGGAGGAATAGGCCTTGCCGCCCACCAGGCGCATGCCGAATTCCTCGCCCGCGCGGACCAGGGCCTCGTGCACCGCGCCATAGTCTTCCCAGGGGCCGAACAGCTCCCAGCCCGGCTGGCCGGCCATGCCGTGGCGCAGGGCCCCGACCTTCTTGCCCGCGATGGTCAGCTGGGTGATGTGGAAGAACTTCAGCTCGGGCGGGGTGGTCCCGCCGATGGCCTTCTCGATCACCGACATGGCGTTCGGGCCCTGGACCTGGAAGCGGTAGGCCTTGCGCTTGCCGTCGGTGCGCAGCGCCGTGCGCTGGTCGAGGGTCGCCTTGACGTTGAAGCCGCCGGTCTCGGCGTGGAACATCACCCAGTTCAGCACCGGGATGCGGCCCACCAGGTTGAAGGTGCCGTCGTCCAGGTGGAACAGGATCACGTCGCCGATGACGTAGCCTTCCGGGGTGACGGGGGCGAACTGCTTGGCGCGGTTGCGCGGGAAGTTGGCGAAGCTGTTGGTGCCGAGGTGGGTGAGCAGCTTCAGGGCGTCGGGCCCTTCGAGCGCCAGGTCCGCCATGTGGTAGGACTGGTTGAACAGGACGCAGGTGTTCTGCCAGGCCTGCTGCTCGTCGCGCCAGTTGGTGTACTCGGGCTGCACCCCCGGATAGGCGTTCGGTCCGGCCTGGGAGTTGCGGAGCATCTCGACGGGGCTCTTTGCGGCTTGCAACAGGTCTTCCAGGCTACGGGCGGTCATCGGTATCCTCTCGAAATGCGGGGCGCCGCGTGATTACAGGCAGGGGCGTACAGGAACAGTCGGATTGGAAATACCAGTATCAAAAATGCTAGGATAAGGGCGGCGCGCCCATCCAAGCTATCACTGCCGATACCCGTTGAACGCGACAAAGGACCTTGCTTAGTTCGGGGCCAAAGACCCTGTCCGCTAAAGTCATGTCCGAGTGAGGAGCGCCATGTCCGTTCACGCCAAGCTGCCCAGCCGGCTGCACCACACCGCCTATGTCTCCAAGGACCTCGAGGCGACCCGCGCCTTCTACGAGGACATCATCGGCCTGCCGCTGATCGCCACCTGGTGCGAGGCGGACGAGCTGTTCGGGGCCACGCGGACCTATTGCCACTGCTTCTTCGGTCTCGCAGACGGCGGGGCCCTGGCCTTCTTCCAGTTCGCCAACCCCGAGGACCAGGCCCTGTTCGGCCCGAAGATTCCGGACAGCCCCTTCCACCACATCGCCCTCAACGTCGATGAGGAGACCCAGAAGGGGATCGAAAAGCGCCTCGCGGAAGCGGGCTATGACATGCCCCAGACCTATGTGCTGGAGCACGGCTACTGCCGCAGCGTCTATGTCACCGACCCCAACGGCATGATCGTCGAGTTCACCCACGACGCGCCCGAGGCCGAAAAGATCAACGCCCTGCGCAAGACGGACGCCCATTCGGAGCTGAAGCGCTGGCTCGCGGGCGACCACACCAACAACAACATGTTCCGTTGAGGACCAGCGCCGAGCGCATCCTCACCACCCATGTCGGAAGCCTGCCGCGCTCTCAGGCCGTGACCGACGTGCTGTTCGCCCGCGAGCGGGGGGAAGTCCCCGCCGGAGCGGAGGCGACCATCGAGGGCGCCGTGGCCGAGGTGGTGCGCCGCCAGGTCGAGGTCGGGGTCGACATCGTCTCCGACGGCGAGACCAACAAGATCTCTTACGCCACCTATATCGCCGACCGCCTGACCGGCTTCGGCGGCGACACCCCGCGTGAGCCGGGGCTCGATCTGATCGAGTTCCCCCGCATCATGAAGAAGCTGGCCGACACCGGCGCCACGGCCAAGTACCGCCGTCCGCGCTGCATCGGCGAGATCGGGCTGAAGGACGACAAGCCGCTCCAGGCCGACATCGCCAATATGAAGGCCGCCGTGGCTGCGTCCAAGCCGGTCGAGGGCTTCCTGAACGCCGCCTCGCCCGGCGTCATCGCCCTGTTCCAGCCCAACGACTTCTACCCGACCCAGGACGCCTATCTGGAGGCGGTGGCCGAGGCCATGCGCCCCGAGTACGAGGCGATCGTCGCTGCGGGCCTGATCCTGCAGATCGACGCGCCCGACCTCGGGATGGGCCGCCACACCCTCTACAAGGATCGCAGCGAGGCCGAATACCTGACCCTGGCCGAGCGGCACGTCGAAGTGGTCAACCACGCCCTGCGCCACGTCCCCGCCGACAAGGTCCGGGTGCACATGTGCTGGGGCAACTACGAGGGGCCGCACCACCACGACATCCCCATGCGGGCCCTGCTGCCGGCGGTGCTGAAGCTGAAGCCCCAGGCCCTGCTGTTCGAGGCGGCCAATCCGCGCCACGCCCACGAATGGGCGGTTTGGGAGGAGATCAAGGCGCCGGAGGACAAGATTCTAGTGCCGGGGGTGGTCACCACCACCACCAACTACGTCGACCACCCCGAACTGATCGCCGAGCGGCTGGTCCGCTTCGCCAACATTGTCGGGCGCGAGCGCGTGATCGCCGGCTCCGACTGCGGCTTCGGCACCTTCGCGGGCTTCGGGCCCGTCGATCCGGACGTGGTGTGGCTCAAGCTCGCCGCCATGGCCGAAGGCGCGGCCATCGCGACGAAGAAGCTCTGGAAGTAGCCCCCTCTCCCGCGAAGGGAGAGGAGGCCTCCGCTCCTAGTACCCGTAGGACGGCATCTTGATACCGTCGTCCCAGTTGGGGGCGACGCCGTAGGGGTTGGCGACCAGCAGGGCTTCGACCTGGTCGATCATGCCGTTCTTGATCTGGAAGACCTCGGCGATGTCCCAGGTGAAGGGCGCGGTGCCGCCCGGCCGTTGAACCTGGCCCAGGGCGTTGGTGTACTCGCGCACCGTGCCGTCATGGTCGAAGGCGATGCGGGCGTAGACGAGGCCCCGCTCCTCGTCGATCGCCAGGTAGCGGCGGAAGCGCAGGCGGGTGTCGATCCGGTAGTTGCCGGTGGCGAACCCCTCGGCGCAGCCCATGTTGCCGGCCCCGCGGACACCGCTCGCCGGCACGGGGTTGTTGGTGGTCGGATTGCCGTTTTCCAGCCGGTGGCAGGTGGGGGCGAAGGGGGGCTTGCGCGAGCCGTCGTTGTTCTCCAACGCGCTGAAGTAGGAGTTGGCGATCACCACCATGTCTTCCCTGGAGCGCCGCTCGCCGGGGGCCAGGGTCTGGAAGAACTGCGGCCGCGCCCTGTCGCCGAGTTGGTCGCCGCGGGGCGGGGCGGGGGGTGTCGCGCCCGGCGCCACGGGGGCTGGGGGCAGGCGCGGGTCGCGGGCGCCGCCGGTGGCGTTGGCGCGGGCCACCATGGCCTCGATCCTGGTGATCTTGCCGTCATCGACCACCAGGCGGGTGGAGAGCAGGATCGGCGCGCCGTTCTCCTGAACCTTGGCCTGGAAGGCGATGGTGTTCATCTTCGGGTCGGCGATGAACAGGCGGTAGGGGCCGACGCCGCTGGCGGTGCGCCACAGGCCGTCCGGCAGGTTCAGCACCACGCTGTTTTCGGTATAGCGGGCGTTCTTGGCGATGGGCCCCTTGGTCGGGTCATGGGTGACCAGGGCCTTCAGATACGCTTCCGCGATGTTCTCCAGGCAGGCCCGGTTGCAGGCGGGGGCCGGCGGCTGGATCTGGTCCGCCGCGGCGGGGACCGACAGGGCCGAGGCCCCGGCGAGCAGGCTCAGGGCGAGCAGGCTTTTCTTTAGTAGAGTCATGGCGTTCCTCCGTGATGTTGTGGCGGGCTTCAGCGTCCCGTCCTCGGTCCGTAATGGGGTATGGGTGCGCCGACCTCGTAGGCGCCGAGGTCCGGCGCGCTGCCTGCGTAGCCGTCGGTGACATTGGCCAGGACCACCCCCTTGTCGATCGGGGCGGAGCCGGGCTTCAGCCGAAAATCGATGTCCTCGATCTTGTAGATCTTCTGCTGGTCGGAAAGGTCGATCCTGGGCAGCTTCTGGAACACGTCCATGCCCACCATGAGCGAGTGGGTGTCCTGGCCGGTGGCGCGGCTGTAGTCGCCGAGATTGGCGAAGCGGCGGGTCACCGGCCGGTCGGCGTAGTTGGCCCGAACCTTGAAATCCGGCGACGTCCAGCTGAACGGCTCCTTCTGGGCCGCGTCGCCGTAGAAGCCGTTGTAGTCGGAGGTCGAATAGTTGGTGAAGGTCGACACCCCGAACGCCTGGCCCGTCGGCGAATGGCCGATGAAGAGGTTGTTGCGGAAGTGGACGTTCGAGGCCTGGCCGGTGTTGTTGTTGTCCGAGATGTAGGTGTTGTTCCAGTTGATGATGCCGGTCGGGGTGATGGAATATTTCAGCGAGCCGCCGACCCCGGTGAACTCCACGTTGCGGAAGAAATAGGTCGGGCCGCCGAAGATGGTCTGGGCCGAGAAGGCCCCGCCGACCGCGTTCAGGCAGCGGTTGGCGAAGACGCGGATGTTGCGCCCGCCGCCGTCGGCCTCGATGCAGTTGTCGGCCATGTTGGTGAAGTCGTTGCCGTAGAAGTCGATCGACTTCGGAAAGCGTGTCTCGATCCCGTTGGGCGCCCCGTCCGGATCGCCGTAGGTCGCCACATCCACCCCGTCGTGCCAGGCGATCAGGGTGTTGTAGGCGACGACGTGGCCCTCGCCGTAGACCTTGACCGCATATTCCGAGCCGCCGGGCCCGGAGATTTTTTCGGGGAAGCCGGGCAGCTTGGCCCAGGCGGCGGTCCAGCCCATCAGCTTGTCGCGGTTGTGGCGGCCGATGAAGACGTTGTCGGCGATGTAGATGTCCTTGGAGCCGGACCAGTCGTCCTGCACCCCCCGGGCGACGTTCTCGACCCGGGAATGTTTCAGGGTGAAGCCCGAGGAGCCGGCGATGCGCTTCACGCCCACCAGGAAGCCGATCTCGGAGTTCCGGACGGTGATCCCCTCGAAGTAGTTGTAGTCCCCGGCCTGCAGGTTGAAGACCGTGTGGTTGCCCCTGCCGTCGAAGATCACCTCGCCGTCACCGGCGCCCTTGATGACGATCGGCTTTTCCTTCGTTCCCTTCTCGGTGAGGTAGTAGGTCCCGTCGAACTCGGCCCCGAGGCGCTGCTCGGTCTGGCCCTCGACCCCCTCGCCGTAGAACTCCGGATTGTCCTGATAGAGGCCGGCGTGGACCAGGATGGTGTCGCCGGGCTTGACCCGCGCGGGCGGGGCGTAGGCCCAGTCGGCGTGGCGGCTCTCCAGATAGTAGGCGGCCAGCAGGCCCGTGTAGGCGGGCTGCTGGCGCACGCCCTTATAGTTCCAGGGGTACACGTGATAGACGGCGCCCCCCGCCGCGGGCATCGGCTCCCTGTTGGTGCGGAAGGAGGCGACCTGCACGGTCTTGCCCTTCACCCCGTCCGGATCCTTCAGCGTCAGGCGCGCCTCGTAGGCGGTGTTCTCAGCCAGGTTGAACAGGCTGCCCGAGAACATGTTGGGCACCTTGTAGAAGAGCGGCGGGCGGGCCATCAGCATGCCGTTCTCGTACGGCTTGGCGGTGGAGCCCCCGACGGCGTTCACGTCCTCGTTCTGCAGGCGCAGCAGGGGCTGGGCCGGCTTCCAGGCCGTGTCGCCCTTTTTGCGGTACTCCAGGGTGACGCTGGCGTTGCGGTTGGCGTCGCCGGTGATCCACCAGTCGAAGCCGGCGGAGAGCAGGGTCGGCGCCTCCACATCGAAGGCGCCCGCGGTGGTGGCGTTCGCCGCGGTGCGCGCCGCCGCGCCGGCCGAGCCGGCCGTGAGCGCCAGGGCCGCTACGCCCAATCCAAGCGCGATCCCGCGCCGTGCCTTGCCTGCCATCACCGCCCCCTTGTCCGGCGCATCTGCGCGCGCCGGTTGGGCCGGAGGTTCGCCCCAAGCTCGGGCGGGGACAAGAGGCGTAATGGAGCCGCCGCCTATTTGTAGGTCCTCAGGTTGTTGTAGGCGGCCTCGATGTTCATCACCCGCAGCCTCTCATAGAAGGCCCAGCCCTTGTAGGGCTCCAGCATCAGGGTCCGGCGCATCTCGTCCAGGCTCATCCCCTTGGACATGGCGCCCGAGACCTGGTCGCGCAGGTACTCGAAATACTCGCGCCCCTCGGTCACGTCCTGCTTCTTGAACATCACGGCGCCATGGCCCTGGGCCAGGATGTCGAAGTCCAGGGCCTCGATGGTCTTGTAGGACTTGATCCATTCCGACATCGGATGCTCGTCGAAGGCCCCGCAGGCGCTCGGCAGCGAGCGCATGGACTGACCCACAAGGGCGTCGGCGGGGAAGTCGGTGGAATAGACCACCTTCTCGGCCGGGAAGTAGATCACCGTGCCGTCGTCCGCGTGGTTCTTGCCCGGGAAGATGAGCTGGAGGGTCTCGCCGCCCAGGGTCAGGGTCATGCGCTCCGAATAGGTGATCGTCGGCTTGGGAACCCTGTCGTAGAAGTCGCCCGGCGTGATCTTGCCGTCGCCGTCCTTGTCCTTGCCCTTGAAGAAGGCCTCCGACATGCCGCAGATGCCGGGATGGGCGTTGGTCGGGACCATGATGTCCTCGAGCTCGATCTGGCCGTCGTTGTTGCGGTCGATCATGTCGCCCGGCATGTGCGGGTAGCGGCCGTCCAGGTTCTTGAGCACGCCTTCCTGGGCGACGAACTGGGCGGTGTCGGCGAAGACCGCGCCCCCCTCGATGTGGTCCCAGTGGCTGTGGCTGTAGATGACGTACTTCACCGGCTTGCCGGGAAAGCGCGTGGCGAGCTCGTTCTTCAGCCAGGCGGCGTGGGTGGGGTTGATCGGGTCGGCGATGATGATGCCGTCCTTGGTGACCACCACCAGGGACCACCAGTTGCCATTGTTGGCCCGGTAGATGTTGTCCTTGACGAGCTGAAGCTGCTTCGGGGCGGGCTGTCTGGGCGGGCCTGCCGGGGCGCCGCCCGCGGGAGCCGCCGCCTGCGCTCCGAACGCCGAGCCTGCCAGCAGCGCCGCGCACAGGGTCGCGCCCAGCTTCAACTTCCGTCCCATGCCGCTTCCTCGTCCTTGCTTGTTGAGCAGAGCTAAGCACCGGCGCTGCGCCGAAGCTAGGCGCTGCGGCCAAGCGCGGGCTGGCGGGCCCCGGCTTTGGCCTTATGGTCTCCGCATGCGTCCTGTCCTCTCCGCCCTGGTCCTCAGTCTGTTCCTCGCGGGCGCCGCCTCCGCCGCCGACCGGGGGACGATGCAGCAGAAGGACGGCTTCCGCGACGCGGCCACGGCGCCGCTGGAAGACCTAAACATCAAGCGGACCAGCATCCCGGACGTGCTGACCCGCGCCGTGGCCGCGCCCTATGACATGGCGGGCCTGGACCACTGCGAGGCCATCGCCGGAGAGGTCGGCAAGCTGGACGCCGTGCTGGGCCCGGACCTCGACGAGGCGCCGCCGCCGGACAACCGCTCCCGGCTGCAGAAGGCGGGCTCGGCCGCCCACGACGGCGCGGTGACGGCGGTGCGCGACGAGACCCGCAGCCTGCTGCCCTTCCGGGGGTGGATCCGCATGCTCACCGGGGCCAACCGCCAGCAGAAGGCGGTGGACGGGGCGATCCGCTCCGGCGGGGTGCGGCGCGGCTACCTCAAGGGCGTCGGTATGCGCATGAACTGCGCCCCGCCCGCGGCCCCCAGCTGGTTCAAGCCGGTGAAGGCCGCCGCGCCGAAGACCGAAGCCAAGGGCGGATTCCTTGCTTCGGTGACGGGATTCTGGTCGCGGATCGTCGCTTGGTTCTGGAGCTGGTGGCCGTTCTAGCCGCAACGGTCTAGCCTCTCCGCAACAACATCCCGGGGAGGGAAGAATGCGCAGCTTTGCTCTTGGCCTGACGGCCGCTCTCGTGACCGCCACGGCCGCCGCCGCGGGTGCGCCGGCTCCGCTGCCGGAGAAGCTCTTCACCTCGGCCGCCGACGTCCAGGCCCTGATGGCCCAGGCCAAGGCCGAGCACACCAACCAGGCCAACATCGGCAAGAACCTGATCCGGCTCGATCCCTACACCGCCACCCTGGAGAACCGCTTCGCGGTCGGCCCGGCGGCCATCCACAACACCGAGGCGGAGGTCTTCTACGTGGTGGAGGGCTCGGGCACGCTGGTGACCGGCGGAACCCTGGTCAATCCCACCAGCCCCAACCCCGAGAACGTCACGGGCACGGCCATCGCCGGCGGCCAGTCCCGTCCCGTGGCCAAGGGCGACTTCTACGTCATCCCCCAGGGCGTTCCCCACTGGTACAGCCAGATCAACGGCGCCCTGATCCTGATGTCGCTGCACGTCCCGCGGGGCGCGGGGGCGGCTAAGCCCTGAGCCGGCGGGCGGCGAGCAGCGCCAGGAGGCCGACCGCCGAGGCGAAGGCGACGTAGTAGCCGGGGGCGAGCTTGTCGCCGCTGGCCGCGATCAGCCAGGTGATCAGGAACGGCGCCAGCCCGCCGAACAGCGGGACCGCAAGGTTATAGCCGAGGGCGAGGCCCGTGGTGCGCACGCGGACCGGGAAGAGCTCGGCCATCACCGAGGGCGCAGGGCCGAAATAGGACGCCAGGACCAGGCCGCTGAACGCCTGCAGGGTCAGCATGGCCGCCAGCGTCGGCGTGGCCTGCAGCCACAGGTACAGGGGATAGACCAGCACCAGCATGGCCACGGCGCCCGGCGCCATCACCCGCAGGCGCCCGTAGCGGTCGCTGAGGGCGCCGAATATGGGCGCGGTCGTCAGCTGCACTGCCCCGGTGACGAAGGCGGCGAAGAAGGCGGCGCTCGCGGGGATGCCGAGCTCGCGGGTCGCGTAGCCCGGCATGAAGAGGTTGATGTAGGTCAGGACCGTGGGCAGGACGATCAGGCTCATGGCCACCAGCAACCGCCGCTTCTGCGTGGCCAGGGTTTCGCGCAGCGGCGTCGCGGAATGGTCGGCGGCGCGGTACTCGGGCGGCTCCGGCACATACCAGCGGATGTAGAGCGAGACCGGACCGAGCAAGAGGCCGAACATGAAGGGGATGCGCCAGCCCCAGCCCTGCAGGTCGGCGGGCGCCAACATGGCGGTGAGCACGCCCGTGAACCCCGCCGCCAGCACGGTCGCGAAGCCCTGGCTCGCCACCTGCCAGCTGGCGTAGAAGCCCCGCCGCGCCGGGTTCTGCTCGGCCAGGAAGGCGGTGGCGCTGCCGAACTCGCCCCCTGCGGAGAAACCCTGGATCAGCCGCGCGATGACCAGCACCACGGTCGCTGCCGGGCCGATCTGGTGGAAGGTGGGGGCGAAGGCGATGATCGCCGTGCCCACGGTCATCAGGGCGACCGCCAGGGTCAGGGCCTTGGTGCGCCCGGCCCGGTCGGCGTAGGCGCCCAGCACGGCGGCGCCCAGCGGCCGCGCGGCGAAGGCGACGGCGAAGGTGGCGAAGGTCGCCAGCAGCGAGGCGACCTCATTCCCGGCCGGGAAGAACTGGCTGGAGATCGGCCCCGACAGGTAGCCGAACACCAGCAGGTCGAACCATTCCAGGGCGTTGCCGACGGAGGCGGCCAGGACCACGCGGGCCCGGCTCATCGTCCTGGCTCCGGTCAGCGGCGCAGCCCCGGGATCAGGCTGTCGAAGAAGGCCTCGCATCGCGCGATCTGCTCCAGGGAGACATATTCGTCGGGACGATGGGCCTGGCGGATGTCGCCGGGGCCGCACAGGACCGCCGGCACGCCCGCCGCCTGGAACTGCCCCGCCTCAGCTCCGTAGGCGACCTTGCGGACCGCCCTGTCCCCGGTCAAGCCGCGCACCAGCCGGGTCACGGCGGCCTCCTCGGCGGCTTCCAGGGCGGGCACGACGGCCATGGGCTCGAAGCGGATGTCGGCCTCAGAGCTGACGGCGCGCATCTGCGGGACCAGGTCCTCGGCGGCGAAGCGGCGGACCTCGCGCATGATCGCCCCGGGATCGACGGTCGGCAGGTTGCGGAACTCGAAGGCGAACTCGCAGGTCTGCGGCACCACGTTGATCGCCGTCCCGCCCCTGATCGTCCCGGTCTGGGCGGTGGTGAAGGGCACATCGAAGGCCGGATCGAACGGCCCGTCGCGGCGAAACCCCTCGGCCGTCTCGCGGATTCGGTTGATCAGGCGGGCGGCGTACTCGATGGCGTTGACGCCCGACGGGGTCAGGGAGGAGTGGGCGGCGCGGCCGTGGACGGTGCAGGTGTAGGCGTTCACCCCCTTGTGGGCGACCACCACCTCCATGTTCGTCGGCTCGCCGACGATGCAGCTTTCCGGGGCGATCCCCTTGGCCTGCATTTGCGCCAGCATCCGGGGCGCGCCGATGCAGCCCACCTCCTCGTCGTAGGAGAGGGCGAAGTGGATGGGCGCCGACAGCGGCGCGGCCTTCATGGCGGCGAGCTGGGTGATGGCGACGCCGATGAAGCCCTTCATGTCCGCCGAGCCGCGGCCGTAGAGCTTTCCGTCGCGGATTTCCGGGGCGAAGGGATCGCTCGACCAGTCCTGGCCGTCCACCGGCACCACGTCCGTATGGCCCGACAGCACCAGCCCGCCGGTCGTCCGCCCGTCCCCGGCAGGCAGGGTGGCGAAGAGATTGGCCTTGCCGCCCCCGTCGTCGGTGGTCAGCCAGGTCACGAGGCCTTGGGCGGCGAAGTGGTCCCGCACCGTCTCGATCAGGCCGAGGTTGGAGTTGCGGCTGGTGGTGTCGAACCGGATCAGCCGGTCGATCCAGGCCAGCGATGCCGGAACAGCGCCGTCCACGGCGGGCGGCCGTGCGCGGTCTATTTCTTGGTCCAGCCGCCGCCCGCGGGCTTGAAGTACTGCCCGGCGGGCAGGCGGGCGAGGAGCTGTGCGGCGGTCGCCTGGCCGGCGGCTTCGGCGGTCACGCCGGTCTTGGCGGCGGTCTCGCGATAGACGGCGGCGCGGCCGGCGTTGATCTCGGCCACGGCGGCGCGAAGGGCGGTGTCGCCCCCGCTGACGACGCCGAGGAAGCCGTCGGCCTGCTCGCCGACGGTCCCCTGGACCTTGGCGGCGTCGACCGCCTGCTTGGCGGCGGATTCGGCGGCGAGGGCGGGGACCCCGCCCGCCAGGGCGGCGGCGAAGAGCAGGGCGGTATGACGGAACTTGAAGCGGCGGGTCATGGCGTTCAGGGCTCCGGCGGTCAGAACAGGTTCGGGTTCTGCTGGATCAGGCTCTGGACCTCTCGGTCGAGCCTGAGGCGGACGTCCGCATCCAGCTTGGCGTAGATGTTGATCGGCGCGACCTCGACCTTGATGGTCGGGGTGCAGGCGGCCATGGCCAGGCCGGTCAGCAGCAGGGCGGCGGTCTTGCTCATGGTCGAACCTCTCGCGGTCATGGATCGCATCTCATGGCTGAACGCCGCTTGAACGGTTTTGGCCAAGCTCACCATAGGCTTTCAGCAGTTCGTCGAAATTGAGCGACGTGTCCAGGGTCAGGTCGATGGGCGTGCCCTTGGGCAGGGAAATGGGCTTGTCGAAGGCGTGGCCGCTCAAAAGGTCGGTCAAGGCGATGCGCGCCTCGACATTGCCCGGCGGGTCGTTGCGGCCCTTGATGTGGAAGATCGCGCCAAGTCTGCCCCCCGGACGGCTGGCGATTCGCGCGTCGAAGCCGTCGAAGGCGAGGTTCTCCAGCGCCTGGTAGGCGAAGTCCTGCACCGCGCTGGGCTGGGCGCCATCCGCCCCGCTGGTGGCGACCGCCCCGGTCAGGGCCTCACGCTTGATCGACAGGCGTCCCGCGCCGACCGAGATCAGCACCCCTTCCTCGATCCGCGCCCCGGCGGGGCCGATGGTGAAGGGGATTTCCCCGTCGATGCGGGCGTCCAGCTTGACCTGGTCGGCCAGGCTGGAGGCGGCCACCAACTCGCCGAGGTCGACCTTTTCCAGCTTCAGGCGGCCCGTGAGCGTCGCCTTGTCGTCGAAGGGCACGAACATCATGGCGATGCTGGCCTTGCCGCTGGCGAAGACGGCGCGGGTGTCGGAAAGCTCGAGGCCCGCCTCGTTCATGGAAAAGGCGGTGGCGACATCGGTGAGGGGCGTGATCCCGGCGATGCTGGCCACGGTGAAGCTCTGGCCCGGCGCGGCGGTCAGGGGAATGAGGTTGGAGAAGTCGATTCTCGCCGCCGCCCCCTTGGCCGTCCCCACGCTGGTCTTGAAGGCGGCGCCGTCGGTGGTGAAGCGCCCGCTCGAGACCGGCTCGCCCGTCTCGCTCCAGGCCACGCGGCCGGTGAAGCGGGCGTCGGCCTCGACCTTGGAGATCAGGTCGTCGGCAAGCGGGGTGAGGTCGCGGGGCTGCAGGCCGTCGGTGCGGAAAGCCAGGGCCGCGGTGATGTCCGCCGAGCCCTCGCCCTTGTCGGCCGCCTGGCGCACGGCGACCTGAGCGACCGGACGGTTCTTGGCGGCGTCGCTGACGGTCAGAGTCCCGGTCCAGTCGCCGCCCTCGGTGGAGAGCGGCCCGGCGATCAGCAGGGGATGGAACCGCTTTTCCGCCCCCACGTCCTGGACGCGCGCGCCTGTGATCTGCAGGCGGCCGGTGGTGCGCCCCATCCGCCCGGCCAGGATGAGGTCTCCCCGGCCCTGGTCCAAGGCCGCTTCGGAGGAGGGCAGGGCGCCGGCGGCGTCCTCGATCCGGCCCTGGGCGGTCCAGCCGCGGGCGTCGGCGGTCACCATGGGCGAGGCGGCGCCGCAGAAGCGGGCGTGGGCGCGGACCATCAGAGCTTCCTGGCCCCCCTTGGGCGTGCCGATCTGCGCGGCGGCGACCGACAGGCAATCGGTCGGCGCGAATGAGAAGGAGCCGGCCCTGATCCGCGCCTTTCCCGCGCCGGTCAGGACAGTCTCATGCAGGAGATCGGTGCTGAAGCCGAGGGCGAGCTTCGTGTCCGCCTCGATCCCGCCCCTGCCCAGCCGGTAATCGGCGACCGTGATGTCGAGCTTGGGCGCCCCGGCGCCGGCGAGGGTGAAGGCGAAGCCGCCGTTTCCGGCGCCATTGCGAAGGGCCAGCAAGGGTTTGGTCGCGGCCCCCGTCAGCCGGGCCTCGACTCCGTTGGCGCCCTTCAGGGTGACAGGCTCGGCCAGGGCGAAGCGGAGGTCGCCGCCCTGGCCTTGCAGGGTCCAGGCGGGAGCGGAGAGGTCGAAGGACCGCAGGGCGGCGGCGATGACGGCGGGCTCGCCGATCAGCTTGAAACCCTCGGCGATGGTCTCGGCGGGCTTGGCGGCGAGGCTTCCACGACCGGCGGCGGCCGAGCCCGTCAGGTTCCAGCGCGCGGCGCCCCCCAGGGCCACGTCCCCGGCGGCGCGGACGACGAGCTTGGGCAGGGTTGCGGTCGAGGCGGCGTCGCTGGCCCGGTCGGCGTAGAGAGCGGCGTCCAGCTGGGCGGAAGCGGACGACTTGGCGCCCAACGTCGCCTGGGCTCCTGCCAGGTTCAGGGTTGTGCTGGGGCGGACGAAGGTCAGTCCGGCGCCCTTGGCTGCGTCTGCCGAGGCCCGCAGGGCGATGCGGTCGACGGCGAGGCGGCCATTTCGCCAATGCACCCCGTCGGCCTCGGTGCTGGTGTTCAGTTTCTGCGCCGTGCGCCCCCCCCCGGCGTCGAGGGCGGCGGCCTGGAGGGTGTTCCGAAGCGCGCCGTCGAGGACCAGGGCGTTCAGCGGACCCTGCGAGGCGCCCTTGAAGTCGAGGGTCAGATTGGCCGAGCGCAGGCCGGCCCCGGCTCCGGAAAGGCTGTCGGCGATCATGTCGGCGCGGGCGTTCACGGGGCCGTCCAGCCTAGCGAAGCCCTGGGCGCCATAAGGCAGGTCGAAGCCGAGGGCGAGCGTCGAGCCGGTAATAGTGGCGGGGCCTTCCAGCCGGTCGAGGCGCAGGTTCAGCCGTCCCACCAGACGGGCGGCGTCGGCGTCCAGGGCCAGGTCGGCGGCGGCGATCCTCGCCACCATGCCGGGGCGCGGCGTCAGGACGGCGGTCGGCATTTTCAGGCGCGCGCGCACCAGCCGCCCATTGTCGATGGTCGCATCGCCGGTAACGACGGCGAGGCCGGCCCAGCTGTCGATCCTGGCCTCGGCGCCCTCGATGCGGATGGCGGGGCCCGGACCGGCCCCCGGCTTCGCCAGCGCCTCGTCGATCAAGGGCTGCAGGGAGCCGACCGTGAACCGCTTCCCGTCGAATTTCGCCTTCAGCCGGGGCTTCACCAGCCGGATCGAGCGGATGCGGGGCAGCGATCCGGCGAGCTTCAGGATCGGGACGGGCTCGAACTCCACCTCGATGCGCTCGGCCGTGAGGTCGGGATCGTCGGCGGGGCCGACCCGGAGCCGCCCCGCGAGGCCCCCCGTATCCAGGCGGTCGATGACCAGGGCCGAAGGGATGCCCCGCTTGGCCAGGTAGTCCTGCGCCAGCCGCACGCCGATGGTGGTGCGGGCGAGGTAGATTCCGGCGCCCGCCGCCACGACGAGGCCAACCACGGCGGCCCCCGACAGCAGCCATGGACGAAGGCGCCGGCGGGCAGGTCTGGGTGGGGGGATTCCGTTAGGAGGCAAGGCGATTCCGCTAGGCGGCGGGCTTCAGTTCGATGGCCACGATGTGCCAACGCCGTTGTTCCTCGGTCGATCCCTCGACGTCGTTGATGCGGCGAAGCCGGGCGATACCGATCCGGTACTCCGGCTGGCCGGACTTCAGGCGCCCGTAGGGCTGGACCGGGATCTCGATGTAGAGCGAGCCCGCCGCGCCCTCGATGTCGCCGGGGGCGCCGACATTGCCGCGATACTCCGAATAGACGTCGAAGCTCCGGGCGAAAGCGGCCTCGGCCATGCCGCTGTTCTCGCCGCCGTGGTCCCAGAGGCGGCGGGCCTGGGCGAATTTCTTCTCGCCGATCAGGGCGTAATAGGTCTGCACCACATTGGCGGCTCCTTGCGCGCTCTTTTCCGAGAAGGGCGCTTCGGAGACCGGGGTGCGGTCGTTGGGCAGGCCGCCGGGGGTTCCGGGGGCCGGGGGCTCGAGCGGCGGCCCGACCTCGACCGGCGGAGGCAGGGCCGACTTCTTGGCGGGGGCGGGCGCGGCCTGGGGCGGGGCGCCCGGGCCGCAGGCGGCCATGGCCAGGATCGCGACGGCGACGGCGGACAGGGTGGCGAGCCTCATAGGAACCCCTCGGCTGGACTGCTCATTCATCTTGGCGACCATGGTAGAGGTTTTTCGATGGCCGAAGGTCTGCACATCGTCTGTCCTCACTGCGACGCGGTGAACCGTCTGCCCGAGGGCAAGGACCCCACGGCGGGCAAGTGCGGACGTTGCGGCAAGGCGCTGTTCGAGGGCAAGCCCGTCGCGCTCACCACCGAACGCTTCGCCAGGCATCTGGCGTCGAGCGGCATCCCCCTGGTGGCGGACTTCTGGGCTGGATGGTGCGGGCCCTGCCGGGCCATGGCGCCGATCTTCGAGCAGGCCGCCGCCGCACTGGAGCTCCGGGCGCGCTTCGTGAAGATCGACGTCGACGCGGAACCAAGGCTCGCCGCTCAGTACGGGGTCCGCGGGATACCGGCGCTCTTCCTGTTCAGGCACGGCAAGGTGGCGGCCACGCATTCCGGCGTGGCCGAGCCGGCGCTCCTGCGTCAGTGGGTGGAGAGCGCCGCCTAGGGCCCCGCCCGTCAATTTGCCGCAGCGGGCGCCACCAAAGGTTGAAGCGTTTCCGGTCGCGGGCTTTACCCCGTCTTCATTGGACCTGGTCTATCGTGAAGGCTGTAAAAACCGTCACGCGCCGGAGCAATGTTCCGCCAATTACGGACCAAACTGACGCTGTTGTTCGCTGGGCTGTTCGCCCTGGCGTTGACGCTTGTCTCGGTCGCGGTGTTCACCGGGATCGTCGACAGCGCCCGCCAGAGCGTGCGCCGCGAGCTGGTCGCCGGCGGCGCGGTGTTTGACCGCCTGTGGGCGCTGCGGTCCCAGCAGCTCGAGGACGGGGCGACCCTGGTCGCGGGCGATTTCGGCTTCAAGGCGGCGGTCGCCACCCGGGACCAGGCGACCATCCGCTCAGCGCTGGAGAACCTGCGGGGCCGTCTGCGCATCGACATCGCCTTCGCCATCGGCGCCGACGGGGAGGTCGTCACCTCCAACGGGGCGTCCCTGGGCGATGCGGCCGTCGCCATCCGCGAGGCCCTCGACGAGGACCGCACCTCGGGCATCTTCATCCTCGGCGACACGCCCTACCAGGCCATCGCCGTCCCGGTCCTGGCGCCCACGCGGGTCGGCTGGGTGGTGTTCGCCGTCAAGCTCGACCGTGACCAGATGCGCACCGTGGAGCGGCTGTCGGCCATTCCGCTCGAGGCCCTGGCCGTGCGGCGCAACGGCGACGGAACCTGGCAGTCCGGCGTCGAGCTGCGGCCTGCCGACCGCAAGACCGTCACCCGCTTCATCGACCAGGCCCGTGTGGCCAAGCGGGTCGAGCCGCGTGAACTGAACACCACGACCGGGGCGTCCATCGCCCTGGTGAAGCCCTTCGACATGCTGACCTCCGGCGAGCCGGTGGTGCTGCTGCTGCGCTATCCCCTGGCCCAGGCGCTCAAGCCCTACGAGCCGCTGCTGGCCCTGATCCTAGGCGTGGGCTTCCTGGGCCTCGTCTCGGTAGTGGGGGGCTCCTGGCTCCTGGCCCGCAACCTGACCAAGCCTATTTCCGCTCTCGAGGAGGCCGCCCACCGCCTGGAGCGGGGCGAGGACGCCGTCGTGCCGGTGCTGACCCGCGACGAGATCGGCCGCCTGTCCGAGAGCTTCAACGTCATGGCCACGCGGATTCACACCCGCGAGACCGAGCTGACCACCACCCGCGCCTTCCTGGACGCGGTCATCGACGCCCTGCCGGCCATGGTGGTCGTGAAGGACCTCGACCACCGCTTCGTGCTGGTGAACCGCGCCGGCGAGGACCTGTTGGGCTTCAACAGCGCCGACATGCTGGGCAAGAGCGCCCACGACATGTTCCCCGCCGACCAGGCCGACGCCTTCGTCGAGCGCGAGCGCTCGGTGGTCCGTTCCGGGCGCCTGTTCGAGCCGTTCCAGCAGGCCGACAACTCCATCACCCGCCGCTTCGGCGGCACGGGCCTGGGCCTGGCGATCTCCCGCGAGCTCGCCCGGGCCATGGGAGGCGACATCACCGCCGAAGGTCACCCCGGCAAGGGCGCGGCCTTCACCGTGGTCCTGCCGCTGCCGGTCGCCGAGGCCGCCGAGGCCCGGGAAGGGGAGGGCGTCAGCGCCGCTTCGGAGGAGCCCGCCGCGGAGCGCGAAGGCGCGCCGCTGCAGGTGCTGCTGGCCGACGACCACGCCACCAACCGCACGGTGGTGGCCCTGATCCTGGAAGCCCTCGGGGTCGAGCTCACCTCGGTCGAGAACGGCCAGGAGGCGGTCGACGCCTTCAAGAGCCAGCCCTTCGACGTGGTGCTGATGGACATGCAGATGCCGGTGATGGACGGCCTGACCGCCATCGAGCACATCCGCACCTTCGAGGCCGAAAGCAACGCGGCGCGGACGCCGATCCTGGTGGTCAGCGCCAACGCCATGACGGAGCATATCGAGAAGGCCATGCAGTCCGGCGCCGACGGCCACGTCGCCAAGCCGATCAACGCCGCCGGCCTGATCGCCGCCCTGGAAGACGCCCTGGCCGAGCGCGACGCCCGCCAGGCCGCCTAGCGAAAACCCTGCTTCCCCTTGATGGGGAAGCTGTCAGGCCGCAAGGCCTGACTGATGGGGTGGCGACGCCGCCGCTCACCCCCTCCGTCCCCTTCGGGGCCACCTCCCCCACAAGGGGGGAGGAGCCATGCTCAGTTCGCGAACTTGCTCACCCGCGTGAAGTTGATCTTCGACGGGTTGCTCGTGCCGTTCGGCCCCGGGATCATCAGGGTCATGGTCATGGTGTTCTCGCCGGTCCGCTCGTAGCTCAGGTTGTCGAACTTGATGGTTTTGTCGTCCGACGAGACCAGGGTCATGGTGGGCGGGCCCTGGGTCGGCTTCAGGTCGCCGCCGAAGGGCAGTTCGTTGAAGGTGATCTTGTCGCCTTCGGCCCGGATGATGCGCATCTCGTAGCGGTTCGTGCGTCCGCCCCGGGTCATCTTCAGGGTCGACACCAGCTCGTTCTCGCCGACGGGCGTGAACGCTTCCTGGATCGGGTTCGGGCCGTCGGAGCGCCAGGTGCCGGCCAGCCAGTTCATCTTGGCGATGGCGGGGTTGGGCGGCGGGGGCGGGCCCGCGGGGGCGGGGGCGCCGGCGAAGGCTTCGCCCGCCAGGCCCAGCAGGGCCGCCGCGGCCAGGGCGCTCACCGCAGGCTTGAAGATCCTACGCATTTTCGTCTCCTCCTTGGATTGCTCTTGATCCTTGCACGCGGCTGGACCGGCTAGTCGTCGCCCGCCTTCAGTCGAAAGTCACCTTGCCGTCTTTGCCGACATCATTGCGGTTGTTCTCGGCGCAGACGAACTCCAAGAGCTCGAAGTCGCGGGCGCGCCGGTAGCGCAGCTCGCGCACCCAGGGCTTTTCGAGCGCCTGCGGGTCGGTGACGATCATATCGTCGATCAGGATGTCGGGGTTGGCGGGGTCGAGGTGGATGCGCTCGGCGATCCGTAGCTGGTCCGAGTGGCCGATGCCGGTGGAGATGCTGGTGGAGGGCTTCATGCCCACGGTGTCCACCACCAGGGTCGCGCCCTCCCAATGGCCGATGGAATGGCCGTAGAAGCTGGCCTCCAGGTCCTCGCCCGTGGGGTGCGGCCGGCCGTCGGTGTAGATTCGCCGCTCCTGGGTCCAGGCCTCATGCAGGGTGGTGACCCGGCCCGGGGTGAACAGGAACTCCATCGGGTACTGGCCCCCGCCCATGGTGCCCGGCATTCCCGGCGGGGTGCAGGGGGACTGGGTGATCGGCAGCTCGCCGTTGTTGGCGTCGGCGATGCGGCGCAGCTCGAGCTGGCGCGCCAGGTACTTGCCCTTGAACTCCGGCCGCGTCGCCGAGGCCGTCGGTCCGCCGCCTATGCCGAACCAGACGCCGCCCCAGTCGGGCAGGGCGTCCAGTTTGCCGTACTGGCCCTTGGGCTGGGCCGCCGGCCAGATCTTGCCGACAACCTGAGGCGCGCCGGCGATCGCTCCGCCGATCCCCAGGCCCAGGATCGCGACGCCCAGCGCCGCGCTCACCAACATCCGTGGCTTCACCATGGTCTCCTCCCGCCGTCATACGGCCCGTCTGTCCAGCGAAGGCGCGGGCCTTGGAGCGATCAGAGCCCCACCTCCGGGCGGGTGGCAAGGGGGCGGGCAGGGTTCCCCCTGCCCCCCGCTACGGGGCGGGGATCGTTTGACAATCCTCGCCCTGTTGAACGATGTTAGATTTTCTACCTTCCAATGGTAGGAAGGGGGTGGCCGAGTCGTGGCGGGGTGGATCGGGGTGATCATCCCCGAGGGCGACTGCGGGCTGGTCCGAGCCGGACGGCGCAGCAGCGCTGAGCCGTCCCTGACCCTTTTTTCTATGTCTCGGCTTTGTGTCTGTTGCTTAAAAGCATCGTGCTTCAGTTGATCGTCGCCAAAGGGCCAACAACCAGGGCGTTTGATTGACAGGCGACCTGCCGGTGACCCATCTTTGCCTTCTGACTCTTCGGGAAGGTGGGGTCGGCGACCTGGAGCAGGCCTCGATCAAGAATGGCCCCAGGTTCGCCCGTAAGTCCGTAAGGTCCGGATAACGTCCTGTTATCCCAGTGATTGTCCCAGTCTCAGTGCAGTTGCTTTGAGTTGGTGAGCGTCGCGTAAGCGTTCTGCTTTCAGTCAAATGTCGGCTTCGCGGGCGTCGTGCGTGCGACGACCGGCGAACCATGGGGGGAAACCATGACCAAGACCTCGTTTAAGACCTATGCCCTGTGCTCAAGCGCGCTCGTCGCCTTGGCCTACAGCTCTTCGGCCCAGGCGCAGGCGACTGCAGCCGCCGACGAGGTGGTGGTCACCGGCTCGCGGATCATCACCAACGGCTTCGCCCAGCCGACGCCGGTCACCGTCCTGACCATGGAGCAGATGCAGCAGACCGCGCCCGACAGCCTGGTCGACGCCGTCCTGCAGCTGCCGCAGTTCCGTTCCTCGTTCCAGCCCTCCAGCACCGCTTTCAACCCGGGCTCCACGTCCAACGTCGGCGCTTCCTTCGTGAACCTGCGCGGCCTCGGACCGGTGCGCGGCCTGACCCTGCTGAACGGCGAGCGGATCGTCGCCACCGCCGGTACGAACCAGGGCAACACGGTCGACATCAACACCTTGCCGCAGATGCTGATGCGCAAGGTGGACGTGGTCACCGGCGGCGCCTCGGCGGCCTACGGCTCTGACGCCCTGTCGGGGGTCACCAACTTCGTGCTCGACACCAAGTTCACGGGCTTCAAGGGCGAAGTCCGCGGGGGCATCACGCGCTACGGCGACAACGGCAGCGTCGGCGCCAGCCTGGCGGCCGGCAAGGCCCTGTTCAACGGCCGCGGCCGGGTGATCGGCTCCTACGAGTACTTCCGCACCACCGGCATCAAGGGCTACGGCAGCGGCAATCGCGACTGGGCCCTGTCCCAGGTCGGCGTCTACGCCAACGCGGCCTGCCCGACGCCGCAGACCTCCACCTCCTGCCCGACCCGGATCATCACCGGCCCGATTTTCCCGGCCAGCTTCTCCTCGGGCGGCATCATCACCGCCTCGACGGTCACCGGCGCGCCCCTGACCCAGCTCGGCGTCCCGACGGCGACCGCCCCCGCCAACCCGCTGACCTTCATCGGCGGCTCGGCGACGACCTCCAACGCGGGCGTCACCACCATCCCGTTCCCCTTCGGCACGCAGCGCACCAACACCACGGCCGCTGCGGGACAGATGATCGGCGGGGGCATCGACGTGCCCCTCGGCCAGTACATGAACTACATCCCCGTGAACCTGCGCCACTCGGCCTACGCCCGGTTCGAGTACGACCTGCTTCCCGACAACTGGACCGTCCACGCGGACCTCATGTACGGCTGGTCGGCCAGCAAGTTCCGCGGCCAGATTCAGACCGCGACCTATACGATCCACGCCGACAACCCGTTCCTGCCGGCGAGCATCGCCAACATCCTCAACACCGCTCCCCTGGGGGCCACCGCGCCGAACCTCTACAATCCGGCGACCGGCCTGTTCAACGGACCGCGGGTCAACACCATCACCGTCAGCCGGGTGAACACCGACTGGGGTCCCAACCTGAACGCGCCGACCTTCTCGACCCTGCGCTTCTCCTCCGGGATCGACGGCCACTTCGACGCCTTCGGCAAGACCTGGAACGTGACCGGCTATTACACTCACGGCCGCGGCGGGCGCGACCTGAGCTCGCCGAACAACGCCCAGAACATCAGGATCTGGGACGCCACCGACGCCGTGCGCAGCCCCGGCGGCGCGGGTCTTCCGGCGGCGGGCACGATCATGTGCCGCTCGTCCATCACCACGCCCGGCAACGGCTGCGTGCCCCTGAACGTGATCGGCCAGAACACCGCCACGCCCGAGGCCCTTGCCTATATCCGTCCGGCGGGCGGCAACTCGACCAGCAGCCAGGTCCTGAAGCAGGACGTGGTGGACGTCTCGATGCGCGGCGAACCCTTCTCGACCTGGGCGGGCCCGGTCTCGTTCGGGGCCGGCGCCGCCTACCGTCGTGAATCAGTGGTCTCCAGGGCCGACCCGATCTCGACCCAGTACCTGCCGGCCATTCCGGGCACGACGGCGTTCAAGCCGGGCCTTACCGCCCCGCTGACCCTGAACGGCACGCCTGCCGGCACGCGGGGCACGCCGGGCTCTAGCTGGAACCTGGTCAACAACGGCGCCGGCCCTCCGGGCTCGCTGAACGTCAAGGAAGTCTTCGTCGAGACCCTGATCCCGCTGGCCAAGGACATGCCCTTCGCCAAGCAGTTCGACCTGAACCTCGCCTTCCGCTACGCCGACTACCAGTTCGGCGGCGGTGTGAAGAACTGGAAGGTCGGCGTCAGCTACCGGCCGATCGAGGACATCCGCATCCGCTCGACCCTTTCCAAGGACGTGCGGGCGCCGAACCTGGCCAACCTGTTCGCCCCGATCCAGGTCACCCTGGCGGGCAGCACCGATCCGTTCCGCCTGGGCACCACCGGCCAGCCGGAGGCGGCCGGGGGCGGCAACTCGATCAGCGGCGGCAACCCGAACCTGAGGCCCGAAACCGGCAGGACCTTCACGGTCGGCACCGTGATCACGCCGCGCTGGATCCCCGGCCTGTCGATGTCGGTCGACTACTTCCAGATCATCGTGACCGACGCGATCCAGGGGCTGGCGATCGGCACGGTGATCAACCAGTGCTACAACGGCAACACCGGCCTTTGCAGCTTCATCACCCGCAATACCGACCCGACCACCTTCGGCGCCGGCAACACGGTCGGTCCGATCACCCAGGTGTTCCTGCCGGTGCTCAACGCCGGCGAGGCCAAGCTCGCCGGTCTCGACATCGAGGCCAGCTACAACTTCCCCCTGAGCCGCATCTGGGACGGCCGCAAGGACACCTTCAGCGTCCGCGCCGTGTTCAACTACCAGGCCAAGAACCAGACCCACGTCCTCGGGTCGAGCACGGTCTCGACCGCGGTCGGCACCATCGCCGGCGGCATCATCCAGGGCACCGGCGGCAACTACGACTGGGGCGGCACTTTCAACTTCAACTACCGGAACGGCCCGCTGACCATCAACTGGCAGCAGCGG
>CANJID010000018.1 GCA_947474395.1 Caulobacterales bacterium | reverse complement strand
TTCATGGACGAGAACAACCAGAAGATCTCCAAGTCCAAGGGCAACGGCCTGACCATGGAGGAATGGCTGCGCTACGGCACGCCCGAGAGCCTGGCCTACTACATGTACCAGTCGCCCAAGTCGGCCAAGCGGCTCTATTTCGACGTCATCCCCAAGGCGACGGACGAGTATCTGCAGCAGCTCGACGCCTATAACCGCGACGCCGGCGCCAACGCGCCCGCGCTCGACAACCCCGCCTGGCATGTCCACCGGGGGGCGCCGCCTGCCCAAGGCTCGCCGGTCTCGTTCAGCCTGCTGCTGAACCTGGTCTCGGCGGCCAACGCCCACTCCAAGGACATCCTGTGGGGGTTCCTGTCGCGCTACATCCCCGGCGCCACCCCTGAGAGCCAGCCCCTCCTGGACAAGCTCGCGGGCTACGCCCTGAACTACTACGAGGACTTCGTCCTGCCGGCGAAGACCTTCCGCGCGCCCGACGATCGCGAGCGGGCCGCCATGCTGGACCTGGTTTCCCGCCTGCAGGCCATCCCGCCCACCAGCCGCGACGCCGAGACTATCCAGTCCGAGGTGTTCGAGGCGGGCAAGGCCGCGGGCTTCGAGCCGCTGCGCGCCTGGTTCACCGCCCTCTACGAGGTGCTGCTGGGCCAGAGCCAGGGGCCGCGTTTCGGGTCATTCGTGGCCATTTTCGGCGTCGAAGAGACCATCGCCCTGATCGGGCGGGCGCTGGCGGGCGAGCTGACGACCTAGGGCGATGTCGGTCGAGGCGTTTCCCAGGGAGGCGGGGCGTTACGGTCAGGCCCCCAGGCGAAGGCATCATCCTCGCTCGCGAAGACTCGGATGACCGGCTCCTCGAAACCGAGGGTTTCGAAGCAATAGTCGCCGCCCACGAACAGGAAATGGCGGGGCATGCGGTTGGCGTTGAGAAGACCATAGGCAGGCTGGAGCCTGGTGAGCTCCTCCATGAGCAGCGAGCGCCTGGCCTGTTTGATATAGACGCCGCCGCCGTAGTCGCCCGTCCGGCCTCCGTGCCTGGAGGTCGAGTACATCATCTCGTCGAAGGACCCGTAGACTATGCAGTCGATTGCAACGCCATAGGCGCGCCTTCCTGGTGGCCCATCGAGGACGACCAGGTGGAGCCTTCCGTACAGGGAACCCCGATCGAACACGTATGGCGGCGGCGTCATGCCATCCATGATGGAGGGATAGGGCAGCCATTCGACGGTGGGATCGGGAAACACCGGCCTACTCCGCCATCAGGCCGCGCAGCCGCGTCACCCGCTTGCAGTTGGACCCGCCGTCGGTCCCGGCCGAGCGGCCGGTGGAGCGGATGTCGATGCGGGCGCCGGGGCCCTCGGCGCGGACCCGCACCACCACGTCGTCCCGGAAGCGGAACCAGTCGGTCTGGACACTCGCCTCCAGGCGGCCGGCGGCGGGATCGTCCGTCACCGCCTTCAGCCCGGCCTTGGCGAAGGCGGCCTTGGCCCGGGCGTAGGCCTGGGCGGGGCTCTCGCCGGCGATGATGGCCAGGGCCCCGGGGCAGGTCCTGGCGTTGACGTCGGCCACCCGCATCCCCGCGAAGGGCGCCTTGGAGAAGGCGTCGACCTTTGGATCGAGCGCCACGGGCGCGGCCTTGGCCCCCCGCGCCTGCATCACGGCCGGGCTGAAGGTGAGCGGGTCGCGCCAGTCGGTGGCGGCGTCGTGGACCGGCGGGGCGGCGGCCCGGACATCCCGCGCCCGGGCCATGATGGCGACGCTCAAGGCCGCCAGCAGCACGGCGGCCAGGGCCTTGCGGAAATCGCCCCTCGGCGGGACCAGCCACAGCATCAGGGCGACGATTCCCGCCGCGCCGCCGACCAGCCCCAGGATCGGCGCGACGGTCAGACTGAGGCCGTCCAGGGCGAAGCCGGGGTCCCAGCCCCACGTCCGGGCGCCCAGGACCGCCAGGCCGACCGTCGCTGGCGAGGCGACGGCCAGCAACAGGCCGATCCAGGCGAAGCGGCTGCGCCAGGAGGGGACGCCGCTCATCCGGCGGTCGGCAGCTGGTGGTCGGCGAAGCGGGCGCGCAGGACCTTCTTGTCGACCTTGCCGGTGGCGCCCAACGGCATGACCTCGATGAAGACCACGTCATCCGGGGTCTGCCACTTGGTCATGCGCTCGGCGAGGAAGCCGAGGAGTTCGGCGCAGTCGGACGTGTGGCCGGGCTTGAGCTGGACGACCAGCAAGGGCCGCTCGGCCCACTTGGGATGGGCCGCCGCGATCACTCCCGCGACCGCCACCTTGGGATGGCCGACGGCGACATTCTCGATGTCCACCGAGGAAATCCATTCCCCGCCGGACTTGATCAGGTCCTTGGCCCGGTCGGTGATCTGCATCACCCCCTCGGCGTCGATGGTGGCGATGTCGCCCGTGTCGAACCAGCCGTCGGCGTCCAGGACCTGCTTGTCGAGGCCGAAGTAGGCGCCCGCGACCGCCGGGCCCCGCACCTTCAGCCGGCCGGACGTCTGCCCGTCATGGACAACGCGCCGGCCCTCGTCATCCTCCAGCCGCATCTCCACCGCGAAGGGCGCGCGGCCGGCCTTGCCGCGCTGGGCGAGCTGCTCCTCGAACGGCAGGTCCGCGATCGAGGCCGTGGGCGTACAGACGCTGCCGAGCGGCGACATCTCGGTCATGCCCCAGCCCTGGCGGACCTCCACCCCATAGCGGTCGTGGAAGGCGCGGATCAGGCTCACCGGCACGGCCGAGCCGCCGATGACCACCCGTTGCAGCGTCGTGAGCTTGCCCCCCGTCGCGTCCAGGTGTTGCAGCAGCATCTGCCAGACCGTCGGCACGGCGGCGGAAAAGGTGACCCCCTCGGTCTCGATCAGCTCGTGCACGGAGGCGCCGTCGAGCCGCGCCCCCGGCATCACCATCTTGGAGCCGACCATGGGAGCGGAGAAGGCGATGCCCCAGCCGTTGGCGTGGAACATGGGCACGATCGGCAGCACCACGTCGCGGGCCGATATCCCCATCACGTCGGGCTGCATCGCCATCATCGAGTGCAGGACGTTGGAGCGGTGGGAGTAGAGCACCCCCTTGGGATCACCCGTGGTGCCCGAGGTGTAGCAGAGGCCCGCCGCCGTATTTTCGTCGAAGCCGCCCCAGGCGCAGTCGGTCGGGCGGCCCTCGATCCAGGCGTCGAAACCCTCCGGGTCGAAGTAGAGCACCTTCTCGACCCCGGGGCAGGCCGGCAGGATCGCCTCCAGCAGCGGCGCGCAGACCCGGTCGGCCAGGATCATGCGGTCGCCGCCGTGGTTGATGATCCAGGCGAGCTGCTCGGGCGGCAGGCGGGGGTTCAGGGTGTGGACCACCGCCCCGATCCCCATGACCCCGTACCACGCCTCCAGGTGGCGCGCGGTGTTGAAGGCGACGGTGCCGATGCGGTCGCCGGGGCGCACCCCCTCGGTCAGCAGGGCGTTCGAGACCTGCTTGGCGCGGTCGCGGATACGGGCGTAGGTCGTGCGCTCGATCCCGCCGTCGGCGCGCCGCGAGACCACCTCCCGCGTGCCGTGCACCGTGGCGGCGTGGTCCAGGACCCGGTCCACCGTCAGGGGCCAGTCCTGCATCAGGCCCAGCATGCGCGCCTCCCGCTTTTTCCCGAGCTTAGCGAGGCGCCCCAAGGCTGGCCAGAAGGGCCGCAGCGGCGACGGGCAGGTCGCGGGCGTCGTAGCGTGCCCAGTCAATCTCGCCCGGATCGCGGGCGAGCTGGCCCTCCAGCACCGGCACATCCGCGTCGGAGGCGTCGCCTACCCGCCCCGAGACCCGCTCGCGGAGCAGGTCGGCGGGCGCCTCCAGCCAGGCGCCGTGGAAGGGGACGGAAAGCGCGGCGGCCAGGGCTTGCGCGTTCGCGCGTTCCTCCGGGCGCAGGAACACGGCGTCGAGGATCACCGCGCGGCCGGCGGCGAGGCAGGCGCGGGCGGCCTCGAGCATGGCCTCATAGACCAGCTCGCTGGAGCCCGGTCCGTAGGCCTCATCGGGCAGGCGCTCACGGGGCGCGCAACCCCAAAGGCGCTTCCTGATCTCGTCCGAGCGCAGGATCACCGCCCCCGGCGCCGCGCCCAGCCGGGGGGCCAGCAGCCGTCCGAAGCTGGTCTTGCCGGTCCCCGACAACCCGCCAACGGCCACCAGCCGCGGCGCACCGGGGACAAGGTGCGCCGCGGCGGCGCGCAGGTAGAGCCGAGCGGTGGCGGCGTCGCCCGCGTGGGCGCAGACGTGCGCCCGGACCCCCGCCCGCATCGACTGGTAGAGCGGCAGGGCGGCGAGCCCCTCCCACAGGCCCTCGCCGAAGCCCCGCGCCGCCTCGTCCAGCCAGCCGTTCAGCACCCGGTTGGCGGCGGCGTCCTGCCCGCGGAACTCCAGGTCCATCAGCAGGAAGGCGAGGTCGTAGAGGACGTCGATCTCGCTGAGCCGGTCGTTGAACTCGATGCAGTCGAACAGCACCGCCTCCCCGCCCTCGACCACGATATTGCCGAGGTGCAGGTCCCCGTGGCACCGACGCACGAACCCTTGGGCGCCCCGCAAATCCAGCAGGCGCGCGGCTTGCGCCAGGGCCGCGTCGGTGGCGGCGATCACCGGCTCGATCCCCGGGCCCAGCGCCTCGGGGAGTTCGCGGAACAGCCCGGCGTTGGAACCCACCACATAGCCGGTTCCGGCCGAGCCTCCCCCCGCCTCGCCGACCTGGGCGTGGGCGTGGAAGCGGGCGACCGCGCGCCCCAGGGCCTCGGCGAAGTCGCCGTCCACGTCGGTGGGATGTTCGGACAGGACGCAGGTCTCGTCGAAGCGGCGCATCTCCAGGACCTGCTCGACCAGCTCACCCGCCCCATCCAGGGCGAAGCCGCCCCCTGCCATGCGGACGATGGCGCGGACCGTACGATAGATGTCCGGCGCGGCCTCGCTGTTGAAGGCGAGTTCGCGCTCCACCGCCCAGCAGCGCTTCTCCAGGGTGGTGAAATCCAGGAAGCCGAAGTCCACCGGCTTCTTCAGCTTCAGCACCCGCTCCGGGTAGAGGAAAACCCAGGCCGTGGCGGTGGCGATCACCTTGTCGGCGGGCGCGCCCATGCCCGCCCCGGCCGTCAGCCAGGCCTCCAGGGCCGGATCGAGCTTGGGGGCGGCCATGGCTGGAATCAGGGGAACAGGCGGCTGGTCGCCCAGGCGGCGTCCGGTGCGGCGCGCTCGAACACCAGCCGCTCGTGCAGGCGGAACGGCCGGTCGCGCCAGAACTCCATGCGCACCGGCGCGACGCGGTAGCCGGTCCAGTGCGGCGGGCGCGGCACGGTCCCCAGGCCGAACTTCAGCCCGAACTCGGCCACCCGCTTTTCCAGGGCCAGCGGTCCCTGCAGGGGCCGTGACTGGTCGGAGGCCCAGGCGCCGATCTGGCTGTCGCGGGGACGGGAGGCGAAATAGGCGTCGGCCTCGGCGTCCGACACCCGGCTGACCGGCCCCCGAATGCGCACCTGGCGGCGGAGCGACTTCCAGTGGAACAGCAGGGCCGCCTTGCCTGCGCCGTCCAGCTGGCCGCCCTTGGCGCTCTGGGTGTTGGTGTAGAAGACGAAGCCGCCTGCATCGACGCCCTTGAGCAGCACCATGCGCACGTCGGGCATGCCGCCTTCGTCCACCGTGGCCAGCGCCATGGCGTTGGGGTCGTTCAGCTCCTTGGCCTTGGCCGCCTCGAACCAGCGGTCGAACAGGACGAAGGGCTCGTCGCCCTCGAACAACTTTTCGTCGTCAACCGTGTCGTTCATTTTTCCGCACTTACCAGGGGCTTATCCGCGCGTCGCCCCCGCAGGTTAACCCAACGTTGACGGCCTGGGCGCCAGCTTGGTCTCTATGTTCGATGCGGACGGCGCCGGGATAACGATCGACGAAGCCAGGG
Source organism: Caulobacterales bacterium (assembly GCA_947474395.1). GTDB lineage: Bacteria > Pseudomonadota > Alphaproteobacteria > Caulobacterales > Caulobacteraceae > CANJID01. The sequence goes on along the minus strand of CANJID010000018.1, from coordinate 51,309 downwards.
CGCGTCTCGGGCTGACCGGGGATTCTGCGCCCGGCGAGCTGCAGGGCGCCTTCCACCGGGCCATCGAGGTCGCGCGCGGCAGCGCCGAGTGCGCCGACGCCGGGCAGTTCGCCGAGGTGCTGGAAGCCTACCGGGTGGTGCGGGCCTATCTTCACCTGCCCGAGGACGTGGGCGGGCGTCGCTTCGACTACTGGCCCACGGTGATCGACCTCACCCCCGCCGAGGCCATGGCCGGCGGCATGAAGACCGGGCGCCTGCTCAACGGCCGCCCCTTCGAGACCAAGCTTCCCCCGGGCCTGCGCGACGGCGACCTGGTGTGGGTGTGGGGCTGGCTGCTGCAGGTGCGCATCCACGAGGAGCCGGAGATCGCGGTGCGCCAGGGCGACGTCTGGATGGCCGTGCGCAAGGCCGCCGACGAGCTCAGGCCCGGCCACAGGCTGCAGGTGTCCACCCCCCTCGGCCCCTGGAGCTTCCGGCTGTCGGAAGAGGCCGTGCGCCAGCGCATGGTGCGGGTGCCGGGCGCCGGCCTGCCGCCCAGCCGCGGCCGTCCCGCCGGCGACCTCTATGTGCTGTTCCAGGTCAAGCAGCAGCGCCACGGCGCGGCGGCCCTGCTGCACAAGCTCGCGCACCCCTGGGCGGCCTGAGATTGGCGCTTTTGCCCCTGGGCGTTTAGAAGCGGGCCCATGTCGCACAACACCTTCGGCCATCTCTTCCGCGTGACGACCTGGGGCGAAAGCCACGGGCCGGCGCTCGGCTGCGTGGTGGACGGGTGCCCGCCTGGACTGACCCTTACCGAGGCGGAGATTCAGCACTGGCTCGATCGGCGCAAGCCGGGGGGGAGCCGCTTCGTCACCCAGAGGCGGGAACCGGACCAGGTACGTATCCTGTCCGGGGTTTTCGAGGATGCGGAGACGGGAGGTCCAGTCACCACCGGCACGCCGATCTCGATGATGATCGAGAACGTGGACCAGCGGTCGAAGGACTATGCCGAGATCGCGGCGCAGTTCCGGCCCGGCCATGCGGACTTCAGCTATTTCGCCAAGTACGGCGTGCGCGACTATCGCGGCTCGGGCCGGGCCTCGGCGCGGGAGACCGCGGCGCGGGTCGCCGCCGGGGCGGTGGCGCGCAAGGTCCTGGGGCCAGGCGTGACCATCCGCGCCGCCCTGGTGCAGATCGGCCCGCACAGGATCGATCCCGCACGCTTCGACTGGGCCGAGACCGAGACCAATCCGTTCTGGTGCCCCGACGCGCTGACCACCCCCATCTGGGAGGGCTACCTCGACGAGGTGCGCAAGAAGGGCTCCTCCACCGGCGCCGTCGTCGAGGTCGTGGCCGAAGGCGTGCCGCCGGGCTGGGGCGCGCCGATCTACGGCAAGCTCGACGCCGAGATCGCGGGCGCCCTGATGTCGATCAACGCGGTCAAGGGCGTGGAAATCGGCGCGGGCTTCGGCTCGGCCGCCCTATCCGGCGAACAGAACGCCGACGAGATGCGCGAGGGCGACGACGGCCCGGTCTTCCTGTCCAACAACGCGGGCGGGGTCGTGGGCGGAATCTCCACCGGCCAGGCGGTGGTGGCCCGCATGGCTTTGAAGCCGACCTCCTCGATCCTCACCCCCCGCGCCTCGCTGGACAAGGCGGGGCACGAGGTCGAGGTGCGCACCACCGGGCGTCATGATCCATGCGTCGGCCTGCGCGCCGCGCCGGTCGCGGAGGCCATGATGGCCTGCGTCCTGGCCGACGCCTTCCTGCGCCATAGGGGCCAGACGGGGGGCGGCGCCTACACCCCTGGCAAAATGACGCGGACCTAGGCGTTTCCCCCGCCACTGGCTCGCCACGATCAGGGCGCTTGATAGGTGAGTCTTGACCACCGGCGCGCGCGGAGATTTAAGCTCCGCCCAAGGGAACTTCAGGAGAGCGATCCAAGATGCAACGCTTCATGATCATGCTGGCCGCTCTGGCCGCGGTGGTCTTCGCCAACGCGCCGCAGGCCTTCGCCGGCCAAGCGGCCGCGGGCGCCGCCGCCGCCAAGCCGCCCACCGTCATCACCAAGCCGCAGATCGACCAGGGCATGAAGGAGGCGCCGCCGCTGGTGACCGCCTCCGGCGCGCCCTGCACGCTCACCTCCGCCGCCTATGTCGGCGCGGGCGTCCAGAAGGTCGACGGCAAGGACTTCACGGCCAAGTTCTACGAGCTCGCCTGCTCGGAAGGCATGGGCTACATCCTCGTGACCAAGCCCGCCCCGGATAAGCCGCAGCTGTTCGACTGCGTCGCCGCCCCGCTGGTCGCGACCAAGTGCCTGCTGCCGGCCAACGCCAACCCCGCCTCCGGCCTGCAAAAGGTCACCACCGCGGGCGGCGCGGCCTGCACGGTCAACAACGCCCGCCTGATCGGCATGAACAACACCCAGGGCCTCAACATCTACGAAGTCGGCTGCTCCGAAGGCACGGGCTATATCCTCAACGCGCCCCAGCCCGGCTCGGCCGCCAAGATCTCGGAGATGAACTGCCTCAAGGCCGAACTGGCCAAGGTGGAATGCGAGTTCACCCCGAAGGCCCAGCGGATCTCCCACGCGGCCAAGATCGCCGCCCCGGCCCCCTTCGCCAAGGATTGCACCATCAATCAGGCGCGCTGGGTCGCCGGCGATCCGACCAAGGGCACCGAGTACTACGAATACGGCTGCGACGGCGGCAAGCCCGGCTTCATGGTCGAGGCCAGCGCCACCGAGCAGTTCGTCCGCGCCCTCAACTGCGCCCAGGCCGAAGGCATCGCCGGCGGCTGCACCTTCACCAACGTGAACACCGCCCTGACCGCTGAGAACGCCACCTACACCAAGCTGGCCACCGCCGCGGGCATGACCTGCAGCGTGTCGCAGTACCGGTTCCTGGCGGTCGACCCGACCACCAAGGCCGAGATGGTCGAACTGTCCTGCGCCAATCGTCCCGCGAGCGTGATCGCCTATTTCCCGACCGACTCGGGCAGCAAGGCGAAGTTCTATGACTGCGTGCGGGCCACCACCCGCGGGCTGAACTGCAAGCTCTCGGCCCTCGATGCGGCCTATCCGGGCCTGACCCAGGCTCTGGCCTCCCAGGGCAAGACCACCTGCACCGTTTCCGGCGCCCGTTCGATCGGCACCGCGGAGTCCTCGGAGTTCATCGAGACCGCCTGCTCCGACAAGCTGCCGGGCTGGGTGATCGAGTATGAGACCAGCTCCGACAAGGTGAAGTCGGTGATCGCCTGCACCGCGGCCAAGGGCATCGGCGGGGGCTGCACCCTGCCGACCAACGTGGTCGCCTCGGCTCCGGCCGCAGCGGCGGGAACCCGGCGCTAAGCCTCAGCTCTGACTGAACGACGAAGCCCGCGGGGGTCTCTCCCGCGGGCTTTTTCGTGCGTGCTGCTGGTGGTTCGGGATTTCGCCGCCGCGGACGACGAGATCGACGGGTTCAGCCGTCGGTCTTCCCGGCGCGGGGCTTGCGGGAGGCGGACCGCTTGCGCGGCTTCCTGGCCGAGGGGGAGGCCTCGGGGGTGGCATCCGGCGCGACCTCAACGGGAGCGATCTCGGCCGGAGCGGCTACGAGCAGCTCAGGGTCGGCGGGCCCCGGCGAGGGAGCCTCGGCCTGCAGAGGCGCCGGCTCGGGGGGGATGATCTCGGCGGACGCGACGACGAGGAGCTCCGGCTCGGGCGTGAGCGGTTCCGGCGCCGCCGCCTCCGGTTGGGTGGCCTCGAACAGCTCGGTGGCGGCGGCGACCACCTTGGCGGTGGGCAGGTCGAACATGTGGCAGAGCGCCTGGTTGAAGCCGGGGTCGATCTGCCTGAATGCCTCGAAATCGCGGGGGCCGCGCAAGGCGCGCGCGCGGGGACCCCAGGGCCCGTAGAGCCGGTCGTCGGAAGGGCCGAACAGGCCCAGCGTCGGGGCGCCGGCAGCGGCGGCCAGGTGCATCAGGCCGGAATCGTTGCCGATGAACAGCCGCACCCGCTTCAGACAGGCGTAGGCGGCGAGGAGGTCCAGCTTGCCGACCCCGTCGATCAGCCGGTCGCGGGGAATGGCCCGACGCACCGCCTCGCAGGCCCAGCGGTCGCCAGGGCCGCCCAGGACCAGCAGCCGGCCGTCCGGCATCAACCCGTCCTTGGCCAGCAGTTCGGCCGCCACTACCGCGAAGCGTTCCGCCGGCCAGGTCTTGCCCACCCAGTTGGCCGCCGGCGCCACCGCCAGGATCGGCCCCCCGGGCTTCAGGAAGGCGTCGGCCTCGGCCTCGGTCTGGGGGCTGGTGAAGAGAAAGGGGGACGGCGGATCGTCCTCCACCTTCAGCACCCGCGCCGCCTCGATCACCTTGTGCACCGGCGGCGCGCCGGGCGGCAGGGGCTTGCGGACCGCCCTGCGGCGGGCGTTGAGGAAGCGCGCCAGGCCGGAGCCGCGCATGTCGAGGACCAGGCCCCAGCGGCGGCGGCGCGCCTTGGTCCAGAGCTTGAACCAGTGCAGGCCGAAACGGCTCTTCTCGAAGGGGACGATTCCGTCGAGGCCGGGGGTGTCGCGGAAAAGAGGAGCGGCCAGGGGGCCGGCGACGATGGTGAAGCGCGCGTCCGGGATCTCGTCCACCAGCCGCTTGATCAGGCCGGAGGACAGGACGGCGTCGCCGATCCGGGTGGCGCTGATGAATAGAATGGGGAAGCGTGGTGCGGCCATCCAAGGCCTTATAGCCGGTTTTAGGCGGGTTCGACTCCCGGCAATGGGGATGGGGCGGCGCAAAACCCTGGCGCAATCGAGGCTGCGGGCCCACATCGGAGCCAGCATGACCGCCCAGCTCGCCCGCCTCGACGACCGCGCCCTGATCCGCATCGGCGGCCCCGACTGGCGCAGCTTCCTGCAGGGCCTGCTGACCCAGGATGTCGTCACCCTGGAGGCCGGCGACTGCCGCTTCGCCGCCATGCTGAGCCCCCAGGGCAAGCTGTTGTTCGATCTCTTCCTGCACGGGACGCCGGACGGCGCGGTCCTCGACGTCCAGGCCGGGCAGAGGGACGCCCTGGTCCAGCGCCTGACGATCTATCGCCTGCGGGCCAAGGTGGAGATCGCTCCCCTCCCCGGCGCCGCCTTCGCCCTGTGGGGCGCGCAAAGCGCCGGGGTGGGCTGGACCGCCGACCCCCGCCTGCCCGAACTCGGCTTCCGCGCGGTCGGCGAGACCCCGCCCGCCGCCCCCGGCGCTGAGCAGTCGGACGCCGACGCCTACGAGGCCCACCGGCTGGCGCTCGGAGCGCCCGACCCGGCGCGGGACTGCACCCCGGACAAGACCTATCCGATCGAGGCCGACTTCGACCTCCTGAACGGGGTGGACTTCCAGAAGGGCTGTTTCGTCGGCCAGGAGACCACCTCGCGCATGAAGCGCCGCGGGCCGGTGAAGAGCCGCATGGTCCCCATCGCCTTCGAAGGCGAGGCGCCGGCCTTCGGCGCCGAGGTGCTGGCGGGGACGCTGCGCGCCGGGGAAGTGCTGTCGGGGCGCGCCGGACGGGCCATGGCCCTGCTGCGGCTCGACCGGGCGGCGCAGGGCGGCCTGACGGTGGACGGGCGGCCCGTGACCCTGGCCCCGCCCCCTTGGATCACGCTCCCGTCAGCGGGCGAGTAGGGCCCTGATTTCGCCCGCCAAGCTATGTTATGATGGTTGCAGGCTCAGGTAGGGGGGCCATCTAAGACGCAACGCCGTTGCGTAAGGAGCATCACCATGCACCGCCTCATCGCTCCCGCCGTCGCCGCCCTGGCCGTCGCCATAGCCGCCCCTGCGTTCGCCAAGACCGACATCACCGTCACGATCGGCCCCGCCCTGCAGAAAAAGGCCGAGACCTACGGCCAGCGTGAGCTCGACGACCTGACCAAGTGGCTCGCCGATTCCGTCCGTAGCGCCTACGCCCGCAACGACAACGGCCCCGATCGCGTGAACCTCGTGATCGAAGACGTGAAGCCGAATCGCCCGACCGCCGGCCAGTGGGGCTCGCGCCTCGGCCTCTCCATGCGCAGCATCGCGCTTGGCGGCGCCAGCGTCACCGGCACGGTCGTGACCGGCGGCCGCAGCACCCCGATCAGCTACAGCTGGTATGAGACGGACATCCACAACGAGATCGGCGCCACCACCTGGAGCGATGCGGACAAGGCCTTCATGTACCTGTCCAATCAGCTGCGGCGCGGCGAGCTGCCCAACACCCCGGTGCGGGTCGCCCGCCAGGACGGGACCGACTTCGGCTCGTTCCGCTGAGACCTGATCAGTGGAGTCGTCCCCGGTTCGCTGTGCGTGGCCGGGGACGGACCCGCTCTACCGCGCCTACCATGACCTCGAGTGGGGCGTGCCCGAGCGCGACAGCCGGGCCCTGTGGGAGAAGCTGATCCTGGACGGGTTCCAGGCCGGGCTCTCCTGGATCACCATCCTGCGTAAGCGCGAAGCCTTCCGCGAGGCCTTCGCCGACTTCGACCCCGAGGTAATCGCTCGCTACACCGAGGCGGATGTGGCGCGCCTGCTGGACAACCCCGGCATCATCCGCTCCCGGGCCAAGATCGTGGCCACCATCGGCAACGCCCGCGCCTATCTGGCCATGCGCGATGCGGGCGAGGACTTTTCCGAGTTCCTGTGGGGCTTCGTCGGCGGGGCGCCCATCCAGAACGCCATCCCGGACCAGAAGTCCCTGCCCGCCCAGAGCCCAGTGTCGGTGGCCATGTCCAAGGCCCTCAAGGCCAAGGGCTTCAAGTTCTGCGGTCCGGTGATCGTCTATGCGTTCATGCAGGCGGTCGGCATGGTCAACGACCACGTGACCGGATGCTTCCGGCATGAGGACGTGAGGCGGCTGGCCTGAGACGGCATTTTAGAGTCCTTCGGCAGCGGCTCTGCGATTAGATATCCGCTGGTGAATCGGTGGTTCGCCGTTCCTCCCGCGCGCAGCCAGGCTCGACACCCATGCCCTCATCCGACGTTCTTCTCATGCGTCGACCTGACGACTGGCACGTACACCTGCGCGACGGCGACATGCTGCGGTCGGTGGTGGGACACACGGCGCGCCAGTTCGCCCGGGCTATCGTGATGCCCAACCTGTCCCCGCCGGTCACAAGCGTGGCCCTGGCCGTCGCCTATCGGATGAGGATCCTCGCCGCCCTCGATCCCGACGCGGGTTTCGAGCCCCTGATGACCTGTTACCTCACCGACGGCGCCGATCCGGACGAGATCGAGCGCGGCTTTGCGGCAGGCGTCTTCACCGCCTGCAAGCTTTATCCGGCGCACGCGACGACGAACTCCGAGCACGGGGTCACCGACATCCGCAATATCCACCGCGTTCTGGAGCGGATGCAGCGTATCGGCATGCCGCTCTTGCTGCACGGCGAGGTCACCGACCACGGCGTCGACATCTTCGATCGCGAGGCGGTCTTCATCGAGCGCGTGCTCTTAAAGGTCCTTGCCGACTTCCCCGCGCTCAAGATCGTGTTCGAGCACGTCACCACGGCCGAGGCCGTCGCCTTCGTCGAGCAGACGGGCCCGAACGTCGCCGCGACGATCACGCCGCATCACCTGCGGATAAACCGCAACGCCATGTTCGAGGGCGGCATCCGGCCCCATTTCTACTGCCTGCCGGTGGCCAAGCGCGAAGTGCATCGGCTTGCCCTGCGCCGGGCGGCGACCTCCGGATCGGCGAAGTTCTTCCTCGGCACCGATTCAGCGCCGCACGCCGTCGGCAAGAAGGAGGCGGCCTGCGGATGCGCCGGCATCTTCAACGCGCCCTTCGCCATGGAAAGCTATGCGACGACCTTCGACGAGGAGGGGGCGCTGGACCGGCTGGAAGGGTTCGCCTCCGAGCACGGCCCGAATTTCTATGGCCTGCCCCTCAACACCGGCCGGATCACCCTGGAGCGCGCGTCCAACGTCGTTCCGGAACGGGTCGGGACCGGATCGGAGGCGGTGACGCCCTTCCACGCCGGCGAAATCATGCGCTGGCGTTTCGCCGAAGGCGCCTAGCGGGCCCCGTTCACGATTACACGCCCCCTTTCAAAGGGACTCCAACATCCGCGCAGACTGAGTAAGCTGGCGGGGCAGCCGGCGGAGATCGGCTGCGAGTGGGAAGGAGCCCGACGATGAAGGCCCTGTTCGTGGCCGGCGCCGCGCTTGCGCCGTTCTTGCTTACCCAGTCCGCCCTGGCCGCGGCGGCTAACCAGCCGCCGATGAACAATTTCAACTCGGCTTTCTATACTTGCGATGGCGGAGAGGTCTTCCACATCGACTACGACTCCGAGCGCCCGACCAAGGCCACGGTGACGACCAGCGATAACAAGACCTACAATCTGAAGCGGACCCAGGCGCCCAACGGCATCCAGTTCTCGGATGACAAGGCGAAGTTCTGGACCGACGGCACCACCGCCACGATCGAGGGCGCCGCCAAGCCGCTGAAGAACTGCAAGGCCAAGACGAGTTGAGCTAGAGCGGCCTTCAGGCCGCTTTCAGGGTTAGCACTGCCTCCGCGCCCCCTTCGGGGTGATTGCGCAGCCGCAGGTTCGCGCCGTCCTTCTCGGCCAGCATGCGGGCGATGGTCAGGCCGAGGCCGACGCCGCCGGTGTCTCGCGAGCGGGAGTCCTCCAGACGGACGAAGGGGTCGAACACCGCCTCGATCTGCTCGGGGGGCAGGCCCGGGCCGTGGTCGCGAACGCGGACAATCACGCCTTCCGGCCCCCGCTCGGCGGAGACCTCGGCCGAGCCGCCGTACTTCAGGGCATTGTCGACCAGGTTCAGCAGCAGGCGGCGCAAGGCCTGGGGCCGCCCGCGCACGTCGGCGGCGACGCTTCCCGTAAGACGCACGTCCTGGCCCGCGTCGGCGGCGTCCTCCACCACGCTTTCCAGCAGGGACTTCAGGTCGATGGCGACAGCGGCCTCGGCGCTCTCGGCGGTGCGGGCGAGGTCCAGCCCCTCGCGGACCAGGCCCTGCATGGCGGCGAGGTCCGCCAGCAGCCGCTCGCGCAGGGTCTCGTCCTCCACCTTTTCCAGGCGCAGGCGCAGGCGGGTGATGGGCGTCTGCAGGTCGTGGGTGATGGCGGCGAGCATGTGGGTGCGCTCGGAGAGCTGGCGCTTCAGCCGGGTCTGCATGGCGTTGAAGGCCCGCGCCGCGTTCTGCACCTCGGTGGGGCCGGCGATGGGGATGGGATCGCGGGCCAGGTCCTGGCCGAGGTTCCCTGCCGCCCGGGACAGGGCGTTGAGCGGCCGGGCGGCCATGCGGGCGACGAAGAAGGCGAGAACGGCCGCGGCGAGCGCCAGGATGGCGAGATAGACCGGGTCCAGCACCAGGGGGTCGCTGACCACCCGCAGGGGCGTCTCCATGACGAGGCGAAGGGTCTCGGAGGCCGCGCTCACCGTCAGAACCCAGCACTCGGGCGGCTCGATCCGGCCGGGCCCGCCGGGGCGGGGCGCGACATCGGGCATGCGCTCGCCCGGCTGGCGCGGCGGGCGGCAACTTGAGAAGTCGGCGCGCTCGACGAAGACCGGCTTGTCTCCCAGGCGGGCAGCGACCGCCGTGGTGAGGGCCGGATCGGCGGCGACGGCGCGGACCGACGGGGGCGCCAGGCGGACGCCGCCGATGCCCCGGGGGCCGATCCGCGCGCGTTCCTCGGCGGAGGCGCCCTCGTACCAGGTGACGAAGTTCTGCACCCGGTCGACGGTGCGCTCGACGCCGATGCGACGGACGTCCATCTGGCGGCGACCCTCCGCGAAGGACCAGGCCACGGAGGCGGAGATAGCCACCCCGAACAGCAGGATCAGGAAGATCCGCCCGGTCATGGAGGCGAAGAAGGCGCGGACCCGGCTCATTCGAACACCACCGGGGCGGCGAGGACATAGCCCTCGTTGCGGACCGTGCGGATCAGGCTGGTCGCGCTTTCAGGATCGTCGAGCTTCTGGCGCAGGCGGCTGACCTGCAGGTCGATGGCGCGGTCGTGGGCCTCGCCGGTGCGGGTGGAGACCAGGGCCAGGATCTGCTCGCGGCTCAGCACCCGGTTGGCGTGGTCCACCAGGGCCCGCATCAGGCGGAACTCGGCGCCCGACAGCATGACCACCCGCCCGTCGGGGCCGGTGAGATGGCGGTGCTCGAAATCCAGGGCCCAGCCGCCGAAGCTCGCCTTCTTCGCCGTCAGGGGCTCCAGGTTCGCCGGCAAGGCCTGCGAGCGGCGCAGGACGCTGCGAATGCGGGCCAGCAATTCCCGAGGCTCGAAGGGTTTGGGCAGGTAGTCGTCCGCGCCCATCTCCAGGCCGAGGATGCGGTCGATGGCCTCGGCCCGGGCGGTCAGCATGATGACCGGGGTGGTGGAGCGGGCGCGAAGGTCGCGGCACAGGGTCAGGCCGTCCTCCTTGGGCAGGTTGAGGTCGAGGACGATCAGGTCGACCGGGCCGCGCTCCAGCACCTTGCGCATCTCCGCCCCGTCGCCCGCCGCCGAGACCTGGTAGCCGGCGGCGCGCAGCTGCTCGGCCAGGAGGGTGCGGATGTCGCGGTCGTCGTCGACGATCAGAAGATGCTGCCCAGCTTCCATGGGCCGATCATGCCCTCGAATGCGTGCGCGCGGGCGAGGTTTTCAGTGTCGGAATCTGTCGGAGGCGCCCCTCGACACATTGCGACACATATCAGGCCCGTCTCGAAACACCCTGACACGCAGCCGACGCCCGGGGGACACGGAGGGAGCCTAGCAATGTCCTCGTCAGGCCGACGCCTGATGCGGGCTCACCCCCCGCCAACCTCCACGGGGATAAAATCATGAACCGGCTCACCACCAAGCTCCTGAACCTCACCAGCGCCACCGGCGCGGCCACCGTCGGCCTCCTGGTCGCCGCGGTGTCGATCAGCTTCCTGCAGTTCCTCGCGAGCTGAACTGACGTGTCCCGCTTCCGCAGGCGCACGCTCCGTCGTAAGTCGGGGAGGTATGTGACGGGAATCACCGCCCATGGCTCCCCGCAGCGCGGCCGCCGCGCCAAGCGCGAAAGCGAAACCTAAACCGGCGCTCGGGCCTAACCTGACGCTCGAAGGCCTGTGCCTCGGCCCCGTCTGCGGGGTGGACGAGGCGGGCCGCGGGCCCTGGGCCGGGCCGGTCTGCGCCGCCGCGGTGATCCTCGACCCCCGTCGCACGCCCGAAGGCATAGACGACTCCAAGAAGCTCACCGCCAGAAAGCGCTACGCGCTGGAGATCGAGATCAAGGCCTCCGCCCTCGCCTGGGGCGTCGCCTTCGCCAGCGTCGAGGAGATTGCCGAGCACAATATCCTGCACGCCACCGGCATCGCCATGCGCCGGGCCGTCGAGGGCTTGAGGGTCCTGCCCGGCACCGCCCTGGTGGACGGCAACTACGCCTTCGTCCTGCCCTGCACCGTGAAGACCGTGATCGGGGGCGACGCCCTCTCCCTTTCCATCGCCGCGGCCTCGATCCTGGCCAAGACCGCCCGCGACCGGCTGATGGCCGAGCTGGACGAGGTTTATCCGGGTTACGGCTTTTCCGCCCACAAGGGCTATGGCGTGCGCGCCCACGCCGAGGCCCTGACGACCCTCGGCCCGTCGCCGGTCCACCGCATGACCTGGGCGCCGGTGATGCTGGCCCTGGCCGGCAGGGACCCGATGCTCGCGGGCGGTGCCCTCGACAACGAGGGCTAGACACGCGGCCTTAGCAGCGCCTTAACCCTGAAGAGGGAGCTTGTCCGCGATTAGGGGGCGCGCGTGACCGACCAGGCCGAGACCATCATCAATGGCGACTGCATCGACGTCCTGGCCAAGCTGCCGGAGAAGTCGGTCGACCTGGTGTTCGCCGACCCGCCCTACAACCTCCAGCTCGGCGGCGATCTCCTGCGGCCCGACAACTCCAAGGTCGACGCGGTCGACGACGACTGGGACCGCTTCGCCTCCTTCGAGACCTACGACAAGTTCACCCGCGAGTGGCTGACGGCCGTGCGCCGGGTGATGAAGGACGACGCCACCCTCTGGGTGATCGGCAGCTACCACAACATCTTCCGCGTGGGCGTGGCCCTGCAGGACCAGGGGTTCTGGCTGCTGAACGATGTGGTGTGGCGCAAGTCCAACCCCATGCCGAACTTCAAGGGCACCCGCTTCACCAACGCCCACGAGACCATGATCTGGGCGGCCAAGTCCCGCGGCCAGCGGCGCTACACCTTCAACTACGACGCCATGAAGACGGCCAACGACGACCTGCAGATGCGCTCCGACTGGACCCTGCCGCTCTGCACCGGCGAGGAGCGGGTCAAGGACGCCAATGGCGACAAGGCCCACCCCACCCAGAAGCCGGAGGCCCTGCTGCACCGGGTGATCCTGGCCTCCAGCAAGCCCGGCGACCTGGTGCTCGACCCCTTCTTCGGCATGGGCACCACCGGCGCGGCGGCCAAGCGGCTGGGCCGCCGGTTCATCGGCATCGAGCGGGACGAGGGCTATATCGAACTGGCCCGGCAGCGGATCGCCGAGGTGATCCCCACCGACCCGGCGCACCTGTCGGTCATGGGCTCGAAACGCTCGGAACCGCGCATCCCCTTCGGCATGGTGCTGGAGGCGGGCCTGCTGCGCCCCGGCGACGAGCTCTGGTGTCCCAAGGGCAAGCGCCGCGCATCCGTCCGCTCCGACGGCAGCCTGGTGGCCGGCGACCTCTCCGGCTCGATCCACAAGCTCGGCGCCCTGGTCGACCAGCAGCCCGCCTGCAACGGGTGGACCTTCTGGCATGTGAAAACCGACCGCGGCCTGGCGCCCATCGACAACCTGCGCGCCAAGATCCGCGCCGGGATGACGTAAGCGCCAAGTCGCTCCCCCCTTTGGGGGAAGGACCAAGAGGCTCAGGCCAGTCGCGTCAGACCCGCGCGCAGAGCCTTCAGGAACACGGACGGCAGCCCCTCGCCCGCATCGCTAAGCCGCGTCCAGACCGCGCCCTCCACATCCCCCGCCGTCTCGCCGCGCCAGACGGTCAGGGTCAGGGCGAAGTGGGTGAAGACGTGCTCGATCTCGCCCATGGGCCGCCAGTCGGCGGCGGCGGGCGGAGCGACCTCGGCGGGGGTCCAGGGAGCGCCGCGCCAGTCGGTGGTCGGCAGGGCCAGCATGCCGCCGAGCAGCCCCTTGCCGGGGCGGCGGACCAGGGCGACCTCGCCGTCCCGCGTGACCAGGAAGGCGACACCGTGGCGCCGGGGGCGAACCGCCTTGGCGGTCTTGCGGGGGTAGGTCTCCGGGGCGCCGGTCGCTCGGGCCTTGCAGGGCTTGGCCAGGGGGCAGCGGTCGCACAGGGGCTCGCGGGGACGGCAGACCGTGGCGCCGAGGTCCATCAGGGCTTGCGCCCAGTCGCCGGGACGGTCGTCGGCCACCAAGCCGGCGGCGAGGCGTTTCAGCTCGGGCTTGGAGTCCGGCAGGGGCGTCTCGACGGCGAAGAGGCGCGACATCACCCGCTCGACATTGCCGTCCACCACATTGGCGGGCCGGTCGAAGACGATGGCCGCCACGGCCGCCGCCGTATAGGCGCCGACGCCGGGCAGGCTGAGAAGGCCCTCCTCCGTGTCGGGGAAGGCGCCGCCATGGCCCCGCGCCACCGCTCTTGCGCAGGCCAGGAGGTTGCGGGCGCGGGCGTAGTAGCCGAGCCCCGCCCAGGCGGCCATCACCACCTCGTCCTTCTCGGCCGCGAGCGCGCCGACGGTCGGCCAGCGGCGGGTGAAGTCGAGGAAGTAGGGGGTGGCGTGAGGGACCGTGGTCTGCTGCAGCATCACCTCGGAGAGCCAGACCCGGTAGGGGTCGGCGCGGACGCCCGCGGCGTGCTCGGGTGGTCCGACCCGCCAGGGCAGGGCGCGGGCGTTTTCGTCGTACCAGACGAGCAAGGCGCGGCGGAGGGCGGGGACGTCGGTCACGCTTGCCGATATACTCCGCCCATGCGCCGCCGCACCCTGCCAACCGCCGCAGAGGCCGCCGAAATCCTCGGCCGCAAGCGCACGCGCCCGATCCGCCGCCCGCCCCCGCCCATCGGCAAGTCGCTGTCCAAACCGCTCAAGGCCCTGGAGGAACGGTTCGGCACGGGAGCGGACGGGCTTGCCGCCCGCTGGCGCGAGATCGTCGGCGAGATCCTGGCCCGCCGCACCGAGCCGGTGAAGCTGACCAAGCCCCGGGGCGGGGGCTCGGCCACCCTGGAGATCCGCGTCGACGGGCCCGCCGCCGCCTTGATCCAGCACCAGGCGCCGGAGATCCTGTCTCGGGTGAACCTGTTCCTGGGGACCGGGGCGGTCGCCAAGCTGCGCATCGTCCAGGGCCCGGTGAAGCTGCACGCGAGCGCGGGGCCGGCCTCGACCGCCAAATCAAAGGCCAAGTCCGCGCCCCTCGACGCCGCCCAGGAAGCGGCGCTCGCCGAAAGCCTCGCGGGCGCGCCGGAGAAGTTGAAGAAGGCGCTGACCCGCCTGGGGCGGGCCGTGCTCAGGGACGAGTAGCGCCTACCGCGGCTTCTCGAACACGAACACGGCCTGGTCGGTGTGGCCGCGCTCGTCCGGGGAGAAGACCATCTTGGCGTGGTCGTCGGTCGGATTGGCCAGGAGGTTGGAGTCGACGATCTGGCGGAAGCCGGCGGCGGTGAGCTCCTGCACGATGGTCTCGACCCCCATCCGGTGGATGGTGCCGGCGTCGCGCCAGGCCGAGCCCGCCTCGGCCTTGTGGTCCACGATCAGCAGGCGCCCGCCCGGCTTCAAAGCGTCGAACAGCTTCTTGTCGAGGACGGCGGTGTCGACCTTGTTGGGCTTCAGGTCGTGATAGTAGAGCACGATCAGGACCTTATCGACGCCCTTGGGGTAGTCGAGCTCGTCGAACTTGTCGACCTTGAACTCGGTGTTGGGGTGGGTGGTCACGAAGGCCCTGGAGGCGGGCGCCGTGCGCGTCTCCAGATAGGGCATGTCGAACATGTAGAGCTTGCCCTTGGCCCCGATCGCCGGGGACAGGATGTCGCTGTAGTACTGGCCGAACGAGGCGATCTCGATCACCTGGTCGCCCTGTTTCAGACCGAGCAGCGAGAGTGTCTCGCCCGGCTTGCGGTTCACGTCGCGGGCGCGCTGGGTGGCGCTGCGGGCCGGGTTGTCGATGGCCTGCTGGATGAAGGCGGGGGTCTTGGGCGGGGTCGGATTGACCGCGACGGCGGCGAAGGTGACGGCCGGCACTGCCAAAGCGAGGGCGAGGGCCGTCAGGGCGATCATCGAGCGGCGGTGGAACATGGGGCGATCCTGACGTTTCCTGGGCTTTTGCGGTCAGCTTATCAGCGGTCAGCCCGCGCCGTCAGTCCCTCGCTGCGCCCCGGCTAAGATTGACAAACCGGCCCGGGCGCGGTTCCGAATTCAGGGCGCATTCAGCGGCCGGGCGGGAAACCTGTCAGGCTCGGCGGGGCGCAGTTGTAAAGCGCCCGATAGACCGCCGGAATCGAAGGACCAGAACATGCGCCGCATCGCTCGACGTTACGCTCTCGCGCTGGCCGTCGCCGGCCTGATGGCCCTCGGCGCGGAGAGCGCCATGGCCGGCGCCCCCGCGGCGACCAAGGCGCCCGCTCCGCCCGTCGGCGTGGCGGAGATGTCGCTGGGGAGCGCCACCGCCAAGGTGACGGTGATCGAATACGCCTCCACCACCTGCCCCCACTGCGCCCGCTGGAACGCCGAGGTGTTCCCCGAATTCAAGCGCAAGTACATCGACAGCGGCCAGGTCCGGTACGTGTTTCGCGAGTTCCCGACCTCGCCGATGGAGGTGGCCGCCGCCGGCTTCCTGATCGCCCGCTGCGCCCCGCCGGCCAAGTATTTCGACGTCATCGACGCCCTCTTCCGCGACCAGGCGAACATGTACGAGAACGGCGTCGCCGGGCCGACGCTTCTGAAGGGCGCCCGCGCCGGCGGTCTAAGCGACGCCCAGGCCCAGACCTGCGCCCAGGACGACGCGGCGATGAAGCTGCTGAATGACCGGGTGCAGCGCTCCTACGAGGTGGACAAGATCGATTCCACCCCGACCTTCTTCGTCGGCGACAGGAAGCTGTCGGGCGAGCAGACGCTCACGGCCCTCGACGCCGTTATCCAGCCGCTATTACGGGCCAGATAGCCGCAGCAAGCTTCCACCGCCTTCCCCCTCCCGGGACTGTGCGGGGGGTGTGGAATCGCGCTTGAATGACAAACCAACCTGAGGACAGGACCATGGGGCGCTACGCTCGACGTATTGTATTGGCCCTCGCCGCGGCGAGCCTGCTGGCCGCCTGCAGCAAAGGCGGCGGCGGCGGGACCGCGATCTCCGGCGACGAGATGACGCTGGGCGACGCCAAAGCCAAGGTGACGGTGATCGAATACGCCTCGGTCACCTGCCCGCACTGCGCCCGCTTCAACGAGGAGGTCTTCCCGGCCTTCAAGAAGAAGTACGTGGACACCGGCCAGGTCCGCTACGTGTTCCGAGAGTTCCTCACCCCGCCCGAACAGGTGGCCGCCGCCGGCTTCCTGATCGCCCGCTGCGCCGGCAAGGAAAAGTATTTCAGCGTCATCGACGCGGTGTTCCACAGCCAGAACGAGATGTTCTCCTCGGGCGACTACAAGGGCGTGCTGCTGCGCATCGGCCGCTCGGTGGGCATGAACGACGACCAGACCATGGCCTGCATCCAGGACGACAAGGCCCTCAAAGCCCTGAACGACCGGGTCGAGAAGGCCCTCAACGTGCAGAAGGTGGCGGCCACCCCGACCTTCTACATCGGCGACAAGAAGCTCGAGGGCGAACAGCCGCTCAGCGCCTTCGACGCGGTGCTGCAGCCCCTGCTCGCGGCGAAGTAGGAAAGGCCAGGAGCCCGTGCGCTTCCAGCGGCTGCGGCTGTCGGGCTTCAAGTCCTTCGTCGATCCGACGGAGTTCAGGATCGAGCCCGGCCTGACGGCCGTGGTCGGGCCGAACGGCTGCGGCAAGTCCAACCTCCTGGAGGCGCTCCGCTGGGTGATGGGCGCCAACTCCGCCAAGGCCATGCGGGCCGGCGGCATGGACGAGGTGATCTTCGGCGGCGCCGGCAATCGCCCGGCGCGCAACCACGCCGAAGTCGTCATGCAGATCGACAACGCCGATCGCAACGCGCCGGCGCCCTTCAACCATCACGCCGTGCTGGAGGTCTCACGCCGGATCGACCGGGGCGAGGGCTCGACCTATCGCATCAACGGCCAGGAGGTGCGGGCCCGCGACGTCCAGCTCCTCTTCGCCGACGCCTCCACCGGCGCCAATTCCCCCGCCCTGGTCCGCCAGGGCCAGATCTCCGAGCTGATCGCGGCCAAGCCCGCCAACCGCCGGCTGATCTTGGAGGAGGCGGCCGGGGTGTCGGGCCTGCACACCCGCCGCCACGAGGCGGACCTGCGCCTGCGTGCGGCCGAGACCAACCTCTCGCGCCTCGCCGACGTGATGGGCGAGCTGGACTCGTCCCTGGCCCGCCTGCGCCGGGAGGCCCGGCAGGCCGAACGCTACAAGGCCGTCTCAGCCGAGATGCGGGCGATCCAGGCCGCCGCCGTCTATGTCCGCTGGAGCGACGCCAAGGCCGGAGCCGACCGGGTCGCGGCGGAGCTGGCCGAAGCTCAGGTGCGGGTCGAACAGGCGACGCGGGCCGTCGCCGTGGCCGAGACCACATCCCTTGAGGCCGCCGAAGCCCTGAAGCCCCTGCGCGACGAGGCCATGACCGCTGCCGCCGTGGTGCAGCGCCTCGGCATCGAGCGCGACCGCATCGAGCGCGAGCAGACGCAGGCCCTGGCCGAGGTCGCCCGGCTGGAGGGGGAGATCGCCCGACTGGAGGCCGACCACGGCCGCGAGGGCCAGATCGTCGAGGACGCGGCCGGGGTGCTGGCGCGGCTGGCCAAGGACCTGGCGGACCTGGAGGCGGCCATCGCCGCCGCGCCTGAACGCACCCCCGAACTGCAAGCGGCCCTGACCGCCGCGGAAGGATCCCGCGCCGCCGCCGACGCCGAGGTCGAGCGCCTGGCCTCCGAGCTCGCCGCCGACGCCGCCCGCCGCCGGGCCGCCGCCGATCGCGTCGACCAGGCCGGCGCCCACGCCCGCGCGGCCCTCGCCCGCGTCGAGGAGGTCAAGGGCCGCATCGCCCGCACCCGCCGCGCCCTGGAGGCCACCCGCCTCGACCGCACGGCCATGGGGGACGTCGATCCCGCTGCCGCCGCCGCCGACGCCGCTCTGCAGGCCGCCGTCTCTGCTCTTCAACAAGCCCGCGAGGTCATGGAGACCGCGGAAGGAGAGCGCGGCCTGGCCCTCGCCGCCGAGGCCGCCGCCCGCGGGGAAGCCCGCAAAGCCGAGGACGCCCTCTCTCGCCTGCGCAGCGAGGCCGACGGCCTGATCCAGGTCGCCAAGGCGGGCGCCGGCAAACAGGCCTATCCCCCCGCCCTGGAACAGGTGACCCCCGACCGCGGCTACGAGGCCGCGCTCGCCGCCGCCATCGGCGAGGACCTGGACGCGGCCCTGGACACCCTGGCCCTGGCCTTCTGGGGCGGCGCCGACGCCGCCGCGCCGGTCTGGCCGAAGGGGGTCGAGCCCCTGTCTCCCCTGGTGAAGGCGCCCGACGCCCTGGCCGCGCGGCTCGCCAACGTCGGCCTCGTCGACCGGGCGGACGGGGCGCGGCTGCAGAAGCAGCTGCCTGTCGGCGCACGCCTGGTCTCCCGCGAGGGCGACCTGTGGCGCTGGGACGGTTTCACGTCCAAGGCCGAAGCGGTGAAGCCCGCCGCCAAGCGCCTGGCCCAGAAGGCGCGGCTGGTGGAGCTGGGAGCCGATATCCTGGCGGCCTCCCCCGCAGCCGAAGCCGCCGCCGCCGCCCACAAGGCGGCCATCGAGCGCCTCAACAGCGCCGAGGAGGCCCTGCGTCAGGCCCGCAAGGCCCCGGCCGAAGCCGAACGCGGGGTGGCTACAGCCCGCGAAGCCGCCGAGCGGTTCGGCCGCGACGCCGCCCGCCGCGAGGCCCGCGCCCAGTCCCTCGACGAGACCATCGCCCGCTTCGAGGCCGAGGCCCGCGAAGGCGAGACCGCCCTCGCCGCCGTCGAAGCCGAGGCCGTGGAAGCGCAAGGCCTGGCCGCCACCGCGGAAGCCGACGCCGCCGAGACCCCCGCCGCCGACCTCCAGCCCGTCCTGGCCGCCGCCCGCTCGGCCCAGGGCGCGGCCCGCGAGGCCGAATCCGGCGCCCGCGCCGCCCTCGACGCCGAACAGAGGGAGAAGGAAGGGCGCCTGCGCCGCCGCGACGCCCTGACCCGCGACCAGGCCGACTGGACCCGCCGCGCGCGCACCGCCGAGGGCCGCCGCCGCGAACTCGAACGCGACCGCGCCCGCGCCGAGGCGGCCCTGCTGAAGGCGCAGGAGGCCCCCGCCGGGCTCGCCGCCCGACGCGAGCGCATGCTGGACGAGCTGACCACCGCCGAGCACCGCTTCTCCCGCAGCTCCGACGCCTCCACCACCGCCGAGACCGCCGCCTTCGAAGCTGAGCGGGCGCTCAAGGCCGCCGAAGCCGCCGCCTCCGAGGCCCGAGAGGCCCGCGCCGCCAACACCGCCCGCGAGGAGGCCGCCGCCGAGCGCCTCGCCGCCGCCGCCGACGCCCTGCGCCAGACCGCGCGGATGGAGCCCGAGGCCCTGGCCGAGACCGTGGACCCGAAGGCCGCCGCCCTCGACCTTAACGGCATGGAGCAGCGGCTGGCCGAGCTGGAGCGGGCCCGGGACGCAGTGGGGCTCGTGAACCTGCGCGCCGCCGAGGAGGCCGAGGAGCACGCCACGCGCCTGGAGACCATGAAGACCGAGCGGGCCGATCTTTCCGGCGCCGTCTCCAAGCTGCGCGCCGCCATCGAGGAGCTGAACGCCGAGGGCCGCGAGCGGGTGCTGGCCGCCTTCGAGGTGATCAACGAGGGGTTCAAGGCCCTGTTCCAGACCCTGTTCGAGGGCGGGCAGGCCGAGCTGCGGCTGGTGGAGTCCGACGATCCCCTGGAAGCGGGCCTCGAGATCTTCGCCTGCCCGCCGGGCAAGCGCCTGGCGTCCATGTCCCTCATGTCCGGGGGCGAACAGGCCCTCACCGCGGCGGCCCTGATCTTCGGCGTGTTCCTGGCCAACCCGGCGCCGATCTGCGTGCTGGACGAGGTGGATGCGCCCCTGGACGACGCCAACGTCGACCGTTTCTGCCGTATGCTGGACGAGATGCGCCGGCGCAC
This sequence comes from Caulobacterales bacterium, assembly GCA_947474395.1. GTDB lineage: Bacteria > Pseudomonadota > Alphaproteobacteria > Caulobacterales > Caulobacteraceae > CANJID01. Next base: position 31,124 of record CANJID010000018.1, on the reverse strand, counting down.
CGACACCCGCTTCGTGGTCATCACCCACAACGCCGTGACCATGTCGCGGATGGACCGCCTGTTCGGGGTGACCATGGCCGAGCGGGGCGTCTCGCAGCTGGTCTCGGTGGACCTGCGCCAGGCCGAGGCCCTGGCAGCCCAGTAGCGGCCCCCTTCGCCGCCCCGCTCGAATCACCGGCGGGCGCCGTTGTCGCACCGCCGAAATACCGCGCCGAAACAACAGCTTATGAAGCGTCCACCCAGCCTTGACGCACTGCAACCGTCTCTATAGGTTCCGCGCGACCTGAAGCCACCGCCGTGGCGGCGACGTCGCGGCTGGAAAGCCCCTGACACATGCCGCTCCCGGACAATCTGCACCAGAAGGCGCGCGAGCGGCTGGAGGTGCGGCTGGAGGCGGCCGAGGCGGCGCAGGCCCGGGAGGTGCGAGGCGACTCGCACCGGGCCATGGCGCAGGGTTACCGCTTCCTGGGCGAAGTGGTGGGTGGCGTGTTCATGGGGGCGGCCTTGGGCTGGCTCCTCGACCACTTCGCCCGGACCACGCCGTTCGGCCTGATCGCGGGCCTGTTGGGCGGCGCGGGGCTTTCCATCTTCGTGGCGGTTCGATCCGCGACGAAGATACAAAAGATCGAGTTGGAGAAGGCCGGGCCCCTGCCCAGCGTCCCCGACGATGAGGATGAGGACTAGAGGACTTATGGCGCAGCAGCCTGCCATCGAACCGATGCACCAGTTCCAGATCCATCAGATCTGGGCGGGGCCGAAATTCGACATCGGCGGGCTCACGTTCGACATGTCGATCACCAACTCGGTGGCCAGCATGATCGCCGGCGCGGTGATCCTCGTGCTCTTCTTCGCCCTGACCGCCCGCGGCCAGATCGTCCCCAACCGGGCCCAGGCCCTGGCGGAGGGCCTCTACAGCATCGTCGACAAGGTGCTGGTCGGCCCGATCATCGGCCACCACGGCAAGCCCTACATCCCCTACCTCTTCACCCTGTTCATGGTCATCCTGGTCCTGAACCTGATGGGGGTGGTGCTGTCGATCGGCAGCCTCGCCGGCGCGACCCTGACCTTCACGGTCACCTCGCAGCTCGCCATCACGGCGACGCTCGCGGTCCTGACCTTCTTCAGCGTCTTCTTCCTCGGCTTCATCAAGCACGGCCCGAAGTTCCTGGGCCTGTTCGCGCCGAGCGGCATGCCCCTGGCGCTGCTGGTGTTCATGGTGCCGATCGAGATGATTTCCTACTTCGTGCGGCCGGTGACCCTGGCCATGCGTCTGTTCGGCAACATGCTGGGCGGGCACGTGGTGATGAGCCTGTTCGGCTCCTTCGTGATCGCCCTCGCCATCGTCGGCCTGTCGGGCGGCGTCGCCGCCCTGGCCTTCGTTCCCAGCGTGCTTTCGTTCGGCATGATCGTCGCCCTCACCGGCCTAGAGCTGGTGGTGGCGATCCTGCAGGCGTTCGTCTTCACGGCGCTCGCCACCGTGTACCTCAACGAGGTCGTGAACTTCGGTCACGGCCACTAACTCCAACTGACGTCTCTAGAGAGGGCTACTCACAATGGAAGCTGAAGCCGCCAAGCTCATCGGCGCTGGCCTCGCCACCTCGGGCATGATCGGGGCCGGTATCGGCCTGGGCAACCTGTTCGGCAACTACCTGCAAGCCGCCATCCGCAACCCGTCGGCGGCCGCCAGCCAACAGACCATGCTGTTCCTCGGCATGGCCCTGACCGAAACCATGGGCCTGTTCTCCTTCGTCGTCTCGCTGATCATCCTGTTCGGCTAAGCAGAGCAGAAAAGGACCGCGAGCGGCCCGATGGCGACACAGACTCACGATGAAGCCGCCCCTGGGGCGGCGGAAGCCGCGCACGGGACGGCGACCGAGCATGCCTCTTCGGGCCTGCCGCAGTTCGACTTCGCCCAGTGGCCGGGGCAGATCGCCTGGTTCCTGATCATCTTCTTCGCGATGCTGGCGTTCATCCGCCTGTTCGCGGCGCCGAAGATCGGCGGGACCATCGACGCCCGCGAGGCTCAGATCGCCGGCGACGTGGCCGAGGCTCGCCGCCTGAAGTCCGAAGCCGACGAGACGGCCAAGGCCGCCGCCGCGGAACTGGCCCAGACCCGAGCGGCCAGCGCCAAACTGGCCCAGGAGGCGAGCGCCAAGGCCCAGGCCGAGGTCGCCGCGCGCCTGGCCGAGGAAGAAGCCAAGCTGGCCGAGACCACCGGCAAGGCGGAGGCCTCCATCGCCGCGGCCCGGGCCAAGGCGATGACCGCGGTCGAAGGCATCGCCTCCGACACGGCCCAGCTGATCGTCGAGAAACTGACCGGCAAGGCCGCTAGCGTGGCCGAACTCGCCGCGTCGAGAGGGTGACCATGCAAGAGCTGATCCTCGACTCCCACTTCTGGGTCGGCGTCGCCTTCGTGGTCTTCGTCGGCGTCCTGGCCAAGGTCGGGGTGCACAAGCTGGCCTGGACCAAGCTCGGCGAAACCGGCGCGAAGGTGCAGGCCCAGCTGGATGAGGCGGCCAGCCTGCGCGCCGAGGCCCAGGAACTGCTCGACCAGATCAAGGTGCAGCGCGCCGACGCCGAAAAGCAGGCGGCCGCGACCCTGCAAGCGGCCAAGGAGCAGGCCATCCGGCTCCAGGCCGAGGCCAAGGAAAAGCTGGCCGAACAGATCAAGCGCCGGGGCGAACTCGCCACCCGCCGCATCGCCGTCGCCGAGGCCCAGGCCACCGCCGACGTGAAGGCCGCCGCCGCCGACCTCGCCGCCCAGATGGCGGAAACCGTCCTGGCCAAGCGCCTCGAAGGCGCCAAGTCCGACCCCCTGGTCGACCAGGCGATCCAGCAGCTCGGCGGACGGCTGCAGTAGCTATCTGAAGGGTTACCCCTGAACCCCTCTCCCCGGTGGGGAGAGGTCGAGAGCGCATCTGCGCTCCGGGTGAGGGGGGCTGGCGAACAGCCGTTTCACCCCTATCCCCCTCACCTTCCCATTCGCGGCGCGAATGGGCGATGGCCCCTCTCCCCACAGGGGAGAGGGGTAAATCAGCGCGCCGCGGGCGCCGGTTCGATGCGCTCGCCGCGGAGGCGCCGACGCCAGCGCCTGAGGCGGCGGTAGCGGTGGGGCAGGATGCGTTCGGCGCGCAGGAGCTCGTGCCACATCACCGGCCAGACCTGGGGGGGCGTCTTCAGCAGGCGCCGCAGGGGATAGACGTAACGGGGATAGCGCCGCTGCATGCGCACGAAGCGCTTGCGGGCGCTGCGGGAGTTGCGGAGCACGAGCATCAGCCCCAGCACCATGAAGACGCCGAGCAGGTGCGTGGGCAGGAACATGCCGACGAGGCCCACCAGCATCAGCACGAGGCCGATGACGATCCATATGATCCGGACGGCCCGCTCGACCACCACTACCTCCAGCGCCTCGCCTGTCCTGCGTAGGCGCGCAAACAACCGGCCGTCGGCCCGATCGGCCCGACAGTCGGGAACACCCCGTCCCGAGGCTGCATATGGTCGGCGAAAGCGGCCACGGAAAGGCGCGAAACGCGGGCGGCGCCAATAATTTAGCCGGGGCGTCCCGGTGGGGGCGCGGCGCCCGTCACATGCGCTCGGGAGTCTCGATCCCCAGGAGGTCCAGGGCCAGCTCGAGCTGCTTCAGGCAGGCGCCGGCCAGCGCCAGGCGCGAGGCCTTCAGCGCGGGCGTCGGCGCGGCCAGCACCGGGCAGGCGGCGTAGAACCGCGAGAAGCTCTGGGCCAGGCGGTAGGCGTGCTCGGCGATGGTGTTGGGCGCGCGCTTGTCATAGGCCTCAGCCAGCGCCTGGTCGAAGCCGTCCAGGGTCAGGGCCAGCTCCCGCTCGGCCGGCTCGGCGACGGTGATGGGGCCCGGGGCGGCGTTCTCGTCGGCGGCCCGGCGCATCAGGGATTTGATGCGGACCGCCTGGTAGAGCAGGTAGGGCCCGGTGCGCCCCTCGAAGCTGGTGAAGCGATCCAGGTCGAAGACGTAGGAAGTGCCGCGGTAGTTCGACAGGTCCGCGAACTTCAGCGCCGCCACCGCCACCTTGGCGGCGATGTCCTCGAAGGCCTCGGGCGACAGCTCCGCCCCCAGCCCGGCCTCGTGCAGGCGGTCGCGAGCCTTGGCCGTGGTCATCTCGATCAGGTCGTGCAGCTTCAGCACCCCGCCCTCGCGGGTCTTGAAGGGCTTGCCGTCGGTCCCGTTCATGGTGCCGAAGCCGATGTGCTCGGCCCCGCCCTCGGCGATGTAGCCGGCCAGGAGGGCGGCGCGGAACACCTGCTCGAAATGGTCGGCCTGACGCTGGTCGACGACGTAGAGGATCAGGGCGGGATCGAACTCGCCGCGGCGCTGGACGATGGTGGCCAGGTCGGTGGTGCCGTACATGGCCGACCCCTCCGACGACAGGACCAGCAGGGGCGGCAGCTCGCGCTTGTCGTCATTGCGGGCGATGCGGACGATCAGGGCGCCCTGGTCCTCGATGGCCAGGTGCTTGGCCTTCAGGTCCGCGACCATGTCGGGGATGAAGGGATCGGCGTCGCTCTCCCCGTTCCACAGGTCGAAGTCGACGCCGAGGGCGTGGAACTCGCGCTCGAGCGCGGTGCGGCTGACGGCGACGAAATGCTTCCACAGGGCGCGGTAGCCCGGGCGGCCGGCCTGCAGCTCCGCCGTCGCCCGGCGGGCGCGGTCGCGGTACTCCAGGTCGGTCTTGGCCCTGGCGGCGGCCTCCGGATAGAGGCGCTCGAGGTCCTCGAGGCTCACCGGGCTGATGGTGGGGAACGGGTCCTCGCCTTGCGCGAAATAGGGCAGGTCGGGCTGCAGGTCCGACAGGGCGACGATCAGGAGCCCCATCTGGAAGCCCCAGTCGCCGAAGTGGGCGTCGCCCAGCACCGTGTCGCCGCGGAAGCGGAACAGCCGCTTCAGGCTCTCGCCGATGATCGAGGAGCGCAGGTGGCCCACGTGCATGGGCTTGGCGACGTTGGGGCCGGCGTAGTCGATCAGCACCCGGCGGGGCGCCGCGACGGGGTCGGCGCCGCAACGCACGTCTCCGGCGATGGCGTTGGCCCGGTCGGCCAGGAGGCTTTCAGCGACGCGGAAGTTGATGAAGCCGGGGCCGGCGATCTCCACCGAGGCCAGGCGCGGATCGCCGCGCAGCCGCTCGGCCACGCGGGTCGCGATGTCGCGGGGATTGGCCTTGGCGGCCTTGGCGGCGGCGAGGGCGCCGTTGCACTGGAAGTCGGCGAGGTCCGGCCGGTCCGAGACGGTCACCCGCCCCAGAGCGGGGTCCAGCCCTTCGCCGGCAAAAGCGGTTCCGACCGCCTCGGCCAGCGCAGCCTTGAGATCGCTCATCGGCCGGCGTTGGTACCCGCGGCGGCCGTGGTCTGGCCGGCGTTGACCCGGAACCGCTTACCCTGGCGGTTGAAGTCGGCCATTTCCGGCGTCACGTCGAAGCCCACCAGAATCTCGAAGTTGTTGCCCGAGACCGACTCGTCCCCGCGGGGAATGGTGATGTTGTCGAGGATCTCGGTGTGCTCGGCGGTCTCGCCCGAGGCGAACTCGGTGGTGAAGTCGAAGTCCTGCTTGGAAATCACCAGCTTGTTGCGCTCGGTCACCGCCACCCAGTAGCGGTAGCTCTTGCCGCCGCGGGCGCCTTCCGGGCCTTTGCCCAGGGCGAAGTCGATGGCCATCTGCACCTTGATCGGGTCGCCGCGCTTGTACTCGCAGACCGCCCGCACGCCCTCGATCTCGCCGGTGTACATCACGGCGGCGGCGGCCTCGCGCTTGTCCTTGAACTCCTGCCAGCGGCTGGCGTCGTAGAGCACCTTCACGAAGGGGCAGGGCCCGACGCTCTTGACGGTGGGCAGCGGCGCCTGGCCGATGCTCCACTCCTTCTCCTTCTGCTTCTTCTTCTTTTCGGCCTCGGCCTCGCCCTTGCGGCGTTGGTCGTCCTGGTCCTCACGGGACTGGGTGTAGCCCCTCGCCGCCGGCATGGCGGCCAGGAGGAAGACTCCGAGGAAAAGCAGGATAAGGCGGCGCATCGGTACGAGATCCTGTGGGAAGCGGGCGCCCTCGCCTATCCGGGACGCGCTTCAACCGCCCCCTCTCTACCGCTAACGCCGCGCCGCCGCAACGAAACCGGGCGATCGACACTGGCGCGAGGGCACGTGCAGGCATACATCTCCCCAGCGATGAACGCCCTTCTTCCAGTCCGTCCGCGTCTGAAGGTCCTGCTCGCCAACCCGCGTGGATTCTGCGCCGGGGTGGAGCGGGCGATCCAGATCGTGGAGCGCACCCTGGAGCAGTACGGCGCCCCGGTCTTCGTGCGCCACGAGATCGTCCACAACCGCTACGTCGTGGAGCGGCTGCGCAGGCTGGGCGCGGTGTTCGTCGAAACCCTCGAGGAATGCCCCGACGACCGGCCGGTGATCTTCTCCGCCCACGGGGTGCCCAAGGCCGTGCCCGCCGAGGCCAAGGCCCGCAAGCTGTTCTACCTCGACGCCACCTGCCCCCTGGTCTCCAAGGTTCACGTCGAGGCCGAGCGGCATTTCGCCGCCGGCCGCGAGATCGTGCTGATCGGCCATGCCGGCCATCCCGAGGTCGAGGGCACCATGGGCCAGCTGCCCGACGGCGCCATCGCCCTGATCGAGACGGTGGAGGACGCCCGCAACTTCACGCCGAGGGACCCGGACAACCTGGCCTTCGTCACCCAGACCACCCTGTCGCTGGACGACACCGCCGAGATGGTCGCCGCCCTGCAGGCCCGCTTCCCCCAGGTGGCCGGGCCGCACAAGGAAGACATCTGCTACGCCACCACCAACCGCCAGGACGCGGTCAAGCGCCTGGCCCAGGACTGCGACCTGGTGCTGGTGGTCGGCTCTGAGACCTCCTCCAACTCCCGCCGGCTGGTGGAGGTGGCGGTGCGCGCCGGCGCCCGCGACGCCAAGCTGGTGGACGACGCCTCGCACCTGGACATGGCCTGGTTCGACGGGGTGAGCACCATGGGGCTGACCGCCGGGGCCTCCGCGCCGGAACTCCTGGTCGACCAGGTGCTGGCCGCCCTGACCGACCGCTTCCAGCTCGAGATCCAGGAGTGGGACGGCGAGCGCGAGACCGTCACCTTCAAGCTGCCGCGGGCGCTGCGGCGCGAAACCGCGCGGGTTGCGCAACGGGCGAGCGAATAGCGCCGCTATCCACTTGACCCGTCGAGCCCCTGCCGCGATCAAGCGGCGTGGCCGTCTACACCGACATCACCGACGCCGAGCTTGAGGCGCTGCTCGCCCGCTACGGTCTGGGCGAGCCCCTGGCGTTCAAGGGCATCGCCGAGGGGGTGTCGAACTCCAACTTCCTGCTGGAGACCGAGGCCGGCCGCTTCATCCTGACCATCTACGAGCACCGCACGCCGGAGGAGGACTTGCCGTTCTTCCTTGGCCTGATGCGCTGGCTGGGCGCCCACGGCTATCCCTCTCCCAGCCCGCTGCCCGACCGCGAGGGCGAGGTGCTGCAGCGGATCGGCGGCAAGCCCGCCGCCATGGTCAGCTTCCTGAAGGGCGTCTCGGTGCGTCGGCCGACCATCGGCCACTGCCGCGAGGCGGGCCAGGGCTTGGCCGAACTCCACCTGGCCGCGGAGGGCTTCCCGGGGAAGCGCGCCAACGGCCTGGGGCAGTCGGACTGGATTCCAATTTTCAGTGTTCTCCATGATGAGGCTGAACGCCTCAAGCCGGGGCTCGCGGGCGAAATCGACGAGGACCTCTTCAAACTGGCTCTGGCTTGGCCGCGGGACCTGCCCACCGGGGTGATCCACGCCGACCTGTTCCCCGACAACGTCTTCTTCCTCGACGGCAAGTTCGCCGCGGCGATCGACTTCTACTTCGCCTGCAACGACATCCTGGCTTACGACCTTGGCATCTGCCTGAACGCCTGGTGCTTCGAACCCGACGGAAGCTTCAACGTCACCAAGGCGCAGAGCCTGGTCGCCGGCTACGAAAGCCGCCGGTCCCTGTCCTCCGCGGAACGCGACGCCCTGCCGCTGTTGGCCTATGGAGCGGCCATGCGCTTCTTCCTTACCCGCCTGGCCGACTGGGGCGCGACGCCTGCGGGGGCCCTGGTGAAGCCCCACAATCCCCTTGAATACGAGTCCAAGCTCGCCTTCCACCGCGCCGCGAAAGGCCAGCTTCAATTGTTCGGGACCGCCTCCGCGTGACGCCCAAGGTGGTGATCTACACGGACGGCGCCTGCAGCGGGAATCCGGGGCCCGGGGGCTGGGGGGCGGTGATGATCTCCGGCGCCCATGAGCGGGACATCTGCGGCGGCGAGAGCCCCACCACCAACAACCGCATGGAGATGATGGCGGCGATCCAGGCGCTCGAAACCCTGAAGAAGCCCTGCCGCGTCGACCTGCACACCGACAGCCAGTACCTGCGCCAGGGCGTCACCCAGTGGATGCAGCACTGGAAGGTGCGCGGCTGGAAGACCGCCGACCGCAAGCCGGTGAAGAACGAGGACCTGTGGCGCCGCCTCGACGAGGCCCGGGCCCGCCACGAGGTTTACTGGCATTGGGTCAAGGGCCACTCAGGCCACCCCCTGAACGAACGCGCCGACGAGCTCGCCCGCAAGGGGCTGAAGGAAAACTTAGCGGCGACCCCAGCCTAGGCGAAGCTCCCAGCCTATCGAAGCTAGGGAGTCCCGTATGAAGGCCGTCCTGTCCGCCCTGTCCCTGTTCGCCTTCGCCGGCGCCGCCATGGCCGCGGAGGCGCCCAAGCCCCCCGCCGTGACCTTCGTCTTCGAGGAGGTGGCCACCCTGGGCCCGGTGCAGGTGATCGGCGAAACGCCCAACGGACGGCGTCAGGCCATCCCCATCACAGGGGGGACCTTCTCCGGCCCGGGCATCAAGGGCCGCATCCTGCCCGGCGGCGCCGACCTCCAGCTGGTGCGCAGCGACGGCTCGACGATGATCGACGCCGACTACATGCTGGAGACCGACGACCACGCCATCATCCACGTCCGCAACGTCGGGCTGATCGTGCGCGACGCGAAGGGCGGGCTCGGCTACGCCTGGGCAGCGCCGACCTTCAACGCCCCCAACGGCAAGTACGGCTGGCTGAACAACGCACTGTTCATCAGCAGCATCTCCGCCGCGACCGGCGGCGTGACCATCACGATCTATAAGCTAGGCTAGGACTCACTCGTCCTTGGCGCGCACGTTCCGCAACTTGATCAGCCACTTGCCGTTGACGCGGACCAGGTCATCGACGCCGTGATCGACCGCGGCGACGCGGGCGGGATCACCCTGCTTGACCGCCCCGAACACGGTCATCCAGTAGTAGTGCAGCCGCGCATGGTCGCGGTCGATGAACTCCAGGTGCTCGTTCATCTCGACGTGGTGCATGGCGCCGGGAGGATTGCCCTTGGCGGTACGCTCGTCGAACCCCTTCTTGGTGTCCACGATCATCTTCTTCAGGGCGGCGGCGCCCTTGGTGTCCCCGAAGGCGCCGTCGGGGGTGAACACGGCCGCGTAGGCGTCGGCGTTGAGGGTGTCGAGGGCGCGGTTGTACTTCCACATCAGGGCTTCGATCTCGTCACGGTCCTGCACCTGGCGCAGGACATCGGCCTGAGCGGCGGCGGAGACCGCCGGCGCGACGAGCGTCAGCACGGCGGCGGCGATGGCGGCTACGACGGCGTTTTTCATCTGGATCCTCCCATTGGGTCCGCTGGGCTTGCTGCGCCTCGATGGACCTTCTGATCCCTCCCTAGCATAGCTAGGCTGGGAACGGGATGCGCGGGCAGTTCCAACTTGGCCGCGGGCGAATTAGGCTGCGCCCCCATGGCGGTGCTGGACTGGATCACGCCCGAACCGGGGCTCATGCTCGACGACGAGCAGGTGACCCTGCGTCCGCCGCGCTCCGCCGACTACCGCGAATGGTCCGAACTTCGGCGGGAGTCCCGTCCCTTCCTGCAGCCCTGGGAGCCGACCTGGCCCCCCGACGACCTGACCCGGGCGGCCTTCCGCCGGCGCCTCTCCATCTACAACCGCGACCAGGACCTGGGGCAGGGCTATGCCTTCTTCGTCTTCAGGAAGCCCGACAACGTGCTGGTGGGCGGCGTGAACCTGCGCGACATCCGCCGGGGCGTGGCCCAGAGCGGGGCCCTCGGCTACTGGGTCGGGGCCCAGCACGCCCGGCAGGGCTACACCCTGGCGGCGGTGCGCGCCGTAGCCCGCTTCGCCTTCGGCCGCCTTGGCCTGCACCGACTGGATGCGGCCTGTCTGCCGGAGAACGAGGCCTCGCGGCGGCTTCTCCTACGCGCCGGCTTCGACCACGAAGGCCGCGCCCGCGCCTACCTCAAGATCAACGGCCAGTGGCGCGACCACCTGCTGTTCGGCCTGGTCAAGGACGAGCAGCGGGAGCTGCGCTAGCGACGAATAGGCTCTCGACAGCCAGGGCCACAAGACGATCCGGTGCGCTCCAGGGGTAGGCGCTGATCGTGACCAGGTTGTGGGCCACGCCGTGCATTGCGCAGACCAGGGCGTCGGTCTTCAGCCGCACCTCATCCTCCGACGGCCGCTCGAGCCCCGCGCGAAGTGCGTCGGAGAACAGAGCGAACCAGGCGGCTGTGCGCGGCCCGGTGATGAAAACCCCCACGTCGCCCTGGGAGACGCCCTCGGTCATGAACACCACCCGGTAGTGTTCGGGGTTGGCCAGCCAATAGCCGACGTAACCCTGCGCGATCGCCTCCAGCCGGGCCCGCGGCTCGGGCGTCCCCTCCGCCAGGACGGCGAGGTCCGCGAACAGGGCTTCCAGCAGATCGATCCAGATGTCCCGCAGGATGTCGGCCTTGGTCCTGAAGTAGGCGTAGAGGGTCTTGGTGGTGCACCCCGCCTCGGCCGCAAGGCGGCGCATGGAGACGGCGCGGTAGCCCTCAACCTGGAACAGCCGCGCCGCGGTGGCGATGATCCGCGCCTGGACCACCAGCCTCTCCCCGGTCGACCTGGGCGGGCGGCCCCGCGCGCCGCCGCCTGTTCCTGAACCCGCCATAGTCCCGTCCTCGCCCTTCGGCGCCCGCTTGACAAGCGTTCGCACGATATTTATGGATTACGCGTATTATTTAAATAGGCGTCAGAGCCCGAGGGGCAAGGAGGAATGTGATGATGAGCAAGGATTTCACGGCGTCCCGGATCGCCCTCGGCGTGGTCCTGGGGCTGGCGGGCGCATCGATCGTCTACGAGGGTGTGAACATCGCCTTCGGCGGCATCGCGACCCTGGGCCTGCAGGGCGGCACGGATTTCTTCGCCGTGACCGACGCCAACGAGTTCGCCGCCCACGACAGTCATGTGCGCTTCCTCGGCGGCGTCTGGATCGGCGTCGGGGCGGTGGTCGCGGCGGGCGCGGCGCGGCTGGAGCGGATGCGAAGCCTCCTCCATCTGGCCTTCGCCCTCGTCATGCTGGGCGGCCTCTCGCGATTCACGGCCATGCAGCCCGAGGTGCTGTTCGGCCCCTCCCTGGTGTCGCCCCTGGCGGCAGAGCTGATCGGCGTTCCAATGGTCTGGCTGTGGATGGCGCGCACAGGGCGGAGCGCACCCATGCCGGCTGGCGCCGCCCTGGCCTAGGCCCTGCCCGTCTGTACCGACAGCTGCGCCGGACTGACGCCGAGTTTGGCGAGGGCGCGCGCCCACTTGGTGTCGTGGTCCTCGTCGAACACCAGGGCGAGGTCGGTCTCGCAGATCAGCCAGACGTTGGCCTTCAGCTCCTGTTCCAGCTGGCCGGGGCTCCAGCGGGCGCGGCCCAGGGCCAGGACCGCCTGGCGGGGGGCGTCGCCGGCGCGGGCGACGGTCTGCAGGGCCTCGCGGGTGGTGGTCAGGGACACGCCCTCGGTGACCGGCAGGGTGGAGTCTCCGACGGCGTAGTCGTCGGAGTGCAGCACGAAGCCCCGCTCCTGCTCCACCGGCCCGCCCGCCAGCACCCCGTGGGGCGCCAGGTTGGGCGAGGGATCGACCCCGAGGCGGCGCAGCAGGTCGGGCAGGACCAGGCCGTCCATCGGCTTGTTGACCCGGATGCCGGTCGCATAGTCCAGGGTATGGGCGCAGATCAGGATCACGGCGTGCTCGAAGCGCGGGTCGTCGATGCCCGGCATGGCCACCAGCATGCGGCCGCCCAGGAAATCGGCGCCGTCCCCCTCGAATTCCCCGTCCGTCAGCAGGCTCATGCGCCTAAGATCGGCCCTCGCCACGTCGGTGACAAGGGTGGCGGCCAAGGACGCCATGCCCGGAACCGCTTGCGCGCCAAACCCCTTGCACCCTTGGGCGCTGGGCTCTTAACTCCGCCCGACCGCCCGGCCGGGCGAAGACGTCCAGGAGACCTCCCCCATGACCATCAAAGTCGGCGACACCCTGCCCCAAGCCACCTTCATGACCATGGGCAAGGACGGCCCGCAGCCGCTGGCGTCCGACGACCTGTTCAAGGGCAAGACGGTGGGCCTGTTCGCCGTGCCGGGCGCCTTCACCCCCACCTGCTCGGCCAAGCACCTGCCCGGCTTCGTGGACAAGGCCGCCGAGCTGAAGGCCAAGGGCGTCGACCAGATCGCCTGTCTCTCGGTCAACGACGTCTTCGTCATGGGCGCCTGGGGCGACAGCCAGAGCGTCGGCGACAAGGTCTTGATGCTGGCTGACGGCAACGGCGCCTTCACCAAGGCCCTCGGCCTGGAGTTCGACGGCTCGCGCTTCGGCATGGGCGAGCGGTCCAGCCGCTATTCCATGATCGTCAAGGACGGCGTGGTCACGACCCTCAATGTCGAGGCCCCCGGCGAGTTCAAGGCCTCCTCGGCCGAGACCATGCTGGGCCAGCTCTAAGCATTATTCCGCTCATCCCGGCGAAAGCGGGGACCCAGGCTTTTTCTGAAATGCAGCGAACTTGGCCAAAACCTGGGCCCCGGCGTCCGCCGGGGTGAGCGGGTTATTGGGAGGCCAGGGCTTCCGCATCCAAACCTTCCAAGTCCCCCGCGCCCGCCGCGATTCCCGCGGCGAGGCCCGGGGCGGCGGTGAGCACCCGTTCGGCGTAGAGCCGCGCCAGGGCGGGCCGATGGCTGTCCGGCGCGGCCAGGGCGCCCTTGGCCAGCATCCAGCCGCCGCAGACGTCGCCCATGAGCTGGAGGTAGGCGGTCGCCGAGGCCAGCGAGTCGGCCGAGCCCTTCCGCTCGACCATCCAGGCAGTGGCGGTCTCCAGCGCATCCACGCCCGCGGAAAGCCGCGCGCCGAGACCGGCGGTCCCGCGGATGTCGGCGATTAGCTCGCGCACGGCCAGCCCGTCGCCGATGGAAAGCTTGCGACCCGCGAGATCCATGGCCTGAATGCCGTTGGTCCCCTCGTAGATCGGGGCGATGCGGGCGTCGCGGTAGTGCTGGGCCGCGCCCGTCTCCTCGATGAAGCCCATGCCCCCGTGCACCTGCAAAGCGGCCGACGCCACCTCGACGCCGACGTCGGTGGACCAGGCCTTGGCGACGGGGGTGAAGAGGTCCTCGCGGCGGCGGGCGGCCTCGCGGGCCTCGGGCGTCGCCGCGTGCAGGGCGAGGTCGGCGGCGACGGCGGTGGCCAGGCAGATGCCCCGCGCCGCCTCGATCTTCGCCTTCATCAGGGCCAGCGAGCGGCGGATCTCCGGGTGGTCGAAGATCGCCGCGGTCTTGTCGGCCGACCAGGGCGAGCGGCCCTGGCGGCGCTCCTGGGCGTAGGCGAGGGCCCCCTGATAGGCCCGCTCGGCGATCCCGACCCCCTGCGCCCCGACGTTGACCCTGGCGGCGTTCATCATCGTGAACATCGCCGCCAGGCCCTGGTGCGGCGGGCCGATCAGCTCGGCGGACGCCCCCTCGTAGAGCATGACGCAGGTGGGCGAGGCGTGGATGCCGAGCTTGTGCTCGATGCTGGCGGGGCGCAGCAGATTGGCCGCGCCGAGCGCCCCCGCGGCGTCGGTCTTGCGCTTGGTCGCCAGGAACAGGGAGATGCCCCGCACCCCCTCCGGCGCATCGGGCAGGCGCGCCAGGACCAGGTGGACGATGTTGTCGGCGCAGTCGTGGTCGCCCCAGGTGATGAAGATCTTCTCGCCGAAGAGCTTCCAGCCCCCCTGCCCGTCCGGTTCGGCGCGGGTGCGCAGCAACGCCAGGTCCGTGCCCGCCTGCGGCTCGGTCAGGTTCATGGTGCCCGGCCATTCGCCGGAGATCAGGCGCGGCAGGTAGAGGGCCTTCTGGGCCTCGCTGCCGTGGACCTGCAGCGCCTCGATGGCGCCTTGCGTCAAGGTCGGGCAGAGGGCGAAGGCCATGTTGGCCGCGTGCATCATCTCGAACACCGCCAGCGACAGCGCCCGCGGCAGGCCCTGGCCGCCATAGGCCGGATCGGCGGCGAGGCCGTTCCAGCCGCCCTCCGCGAAGGCGCGGTACGCCTCGCGCGAGCCCGGCGCGGAGATCACCTGCCCGTTCTCGAACCGGGCGCCGACGCGGTCGCCTTCGCGGTTGATCGGGGCCAGGACGTCGTCGGCCAGGTTCGCGGCGGCTTCCAGCACCGCGTCCATGATCTCGCGGTCGAAGTCGGGGAAGGCGCCGGTGGCCGCCACGGCGTCGATCCCGGCCACCTCGGTCAGGGCGAAGGCGAGGTCGCGCGCGGGGGCTCGAAAGCTCATGGGGACGGCTCCGATTCAGGCGAGGTCAGCCTGTCACTCGCTAAGGCAGCCGAAAAGCGGCTATTGGCGTGGCCGTGCGCACGCCGTCCGACATCACCGAGGCCGTCGCCGCCCTGAAGGCGGGCGGCCTCGTCATCCTGCCGACCGAGACCGTCTATGGCCTGGGCGCGGATGCCGGGAGCGCGGAGGCCGTGGCGCGGCTCTACGAGGCCAAGGGACGGCCGCGCTTCAACCCCCTGATCGCCCATGTCGCCGACCGGGAGGGCGCCGAGCGGGTCGCCGTGCTGGACGAGCGGGCGCGCCGACTGGCCGACGCCTTCTGGCCCGGCCCCCTGACGCTGGTGGCGCCGGTGCGCGACGGCGGCGGGGTCTGCGACCTCGCCCGCGCCGGGCTCGACACCGTGGCGGTGCGCGTGCCCGCCCACCCCCTCACGCGGATGCTGCTCGACGCCTTCGGCGGGCCGGTGGTCGCGCCGTCGGCCAACCGCTCGGGACGGCCCAGTCCCACCAACTTCGCCGACGCGGTGGAGGAGACCGGCTTCGCCGCCGCCGCGGCCATGGACGGCGGCCCCTGCCCCGTCGGTCTGGAATCCACCGTGGTCGCCTGCCTGGACGGGCCCCTGCGCCTGTTGCGCCCCGGCGGTATGGACCGCGCCGCCATCGAGCGGATCGTCGGGCCGCTCGCCGAGGCCGAGACCGACGCCAAACGCTCGCCTGGGCGCCTCGCGCTCCACTACGCGCCCGACGCCCCGGTTCGGCTTGAGGCTTCCGGACCGCGCCAGGGGGAAGCCTACCTCGCTTTCGGACCGGCGCCGGAAGGCCCCCTGGTCTGGAACCTCAGCGCCACCGGCGAGGTGCGCGAAGCCGCCGCCAACCTCTTCGCCTACCTCCGCGCCGCCGACCGCGCGAAGCCCTCGGCCATAGCCGTCGCCCCTATCCCCGAGACCGGCCTCGGCGAAGCCATCAACGACCGGCTCCGGAGAGCCGCGGGGTACGTGGGCTAGATGGCGGTCAGGCCTTAGCGTCCAGGATGGCGATAAGGTCGTCCAGCTGCTCGAACTGCTCGCCCCACCCGCTCGTGCTCCCGGAGGCCAGGGCCTCATCGAGGGCTTCCTTCGAAGGATAGAGCTCGTGCACGACCAGCCGTGTCGCGCCGTCCTTTTCCTCGAAGGTCACCGTGGTGACGGGGCCTTCCTCACCCCCTTCGTCATTGGTCCAGACGATGCGGGAGGGCGGCGTCACGTCGATGTATCGACCGAAGAACGCCATGGGCTGGTCCATGGAAGGGTGGCCCATCACCAGGCGGTACGTTCCGCCCGTGCGGACATCGGCCTCGTACGAGATCATGGTCAGGCCGCACGACTTGGGCGTCCACCATCGCCGGAACAGCTCGGGGTTGGCCCAGGCCTCGAAGACGAGGCGCGCCGGACCGTCGACGGTCCGGGTGACAACGAACTCCCGGTCCGATGTCCGCTCCCCCGTTGTGCGGGCCTTCGCGGCGGCGGAATCACTCTGTCTGCCTGCGTCCATCGGACGTCTCCCTCAGTTTCAGTTCCTCGACGATCTGGTCCAGCCCGTCGAAGCGCGAGGCCCAAAGCCGGCGGTATTCCTCGATCCAGGCTGTCTCTTCCGCCAGTCGGCTGCGGCCGAGCTTGCAGGTCCGCACGCGCCCGACCTTCTGCGTCCTGACCAGCCCCGCCTGCTCCAGGACGCCGACGTGCTTCTTCATGCCCGTGAGGGTCATGTGGAATTTGTCCGCCAGCTCCGTGATCGAAGCATCCGAACGCCCGAGCTGCTCCAGAACGCCGCGTCGCGTGGGGTCCGAAAGCGCGGCGAAGGAGGCGTCGAGGTGAGATGTTAAAAACTGAACCATATAGTTCAGTTTTTAACTCGCTGATTGGCCTCGTGCAAGGGGGGCGGGATCGGCCTCGGCAAAGCCATCAACGACCGCCTCAAGAGGGTGGGCGGCCACGTGGGACAACAGATTCCCGCTCATCCCGGCGAAAGCCGGGACCCAGGCTTTTTCTGAAACGCGCCGACCTGCAACTCAAACCTGGGCCCCGGCTTCCGCCGGGGTGAGCGGGTGTTTTGGTCAGTGCTCCGTCGGCGGACCCACGGGCGTGGGCGGCGGGGCCGCCGCGGCCGCCGGGGCGGCGATGGCCTTGCGGGCTTCGTCGGCGATGTAGCCGCGGAGCTTCTCGGCGCCGCCGGGGGGCAGGAAGCGGGGGTAGAAGGCGATCATCCCCCGGTCCCTCAGGGCGCCGTCCTCGACCACCGCCTTCCAGGCCTCCGCGCTGGTCAGATAGGCCGAGCGGCGCAGGTCCGGGACCACGTTGTTGTTGCGGCTCCCGTCCCCGTGGCAGCGGGCGCAGAAGCTGGCGAAGGTCTCATGGGCCCAGGCGATGTCGGCGGCCGGCCACTGCTGGTCGGCGGGGATGACCTTGAAAGGCGGGGCCGGGGGCGGGTCGGCGGGCATGGCGCCCTTGCCGTTCAGCTTGAAGGCGACCAGCACCCCCTTCTGGCGGGCGCGCACATCGGTGGCGATCGGCGGGAACATGGCCGTGCCGGTGGCCAGGAGGACGTACTGCTCCCCGTCCACCATGTAGCTCATCGGCCCGGTCGAGATGCCGTTGGAGGTGTTGACGCTCCAGACCTTCTGGCCGGTATCGGCGCGGTAGGCGTTGAGGATGCCCATGGCGCTGCCGCGGCCCTGGCCCTGGAACACCAGGTTGCCCCCCGTGGCCAGCACCCCGCCGCCGTTGGCGTCGGTCTTCCAGGCGGGCGCCTGTTTCACCGGGTCCCAGGCCAACAGGAATGACCGCCGCGTCACCGGATTGGGCGGCGGCGGCGGCTGCTTGGCGATCGTCTCGGGCGGGATGGTGTTGTAGCGGTAGATGCCCCGCCGATCGATGCCCTTGAGCCATTCGTAGGGAGCCGGCGTCGGGGTGAACAGGCCCGGCGGCCCCTGGCTGGCCTGCAGGTAGAGGTAGCCGGTCTTGGGGCTGTAGCTGGTCGGCTGCCAGGAGTGGGCGAAGCCCGGGGCCCGAACCGGGTTCTGGTTATCGTAGAAGCCGGCCTCGTCCATGATCGGCCGGCCCGTCTTCGGATCGAGGCCCGAGGTCCAGGTGACGCCGTCCACGAAGGGTACGCCCGAGATCACCTTGCCCGTGACCCGATCGAGCTCCCAGGCGTAGCCCGCCTTGGGCGTATGGATCATGGCCTTGCGGATCTTGCCGTTCACCGGCAGGTCCAGCATGACGATGTCGGCCACCGCGTCGAAGTCCCAGACGTCGCCCGGGGTCTCCTGGTAGTGCCATTTGTATTTGCCGGTCCTGGCGTCCAGCGCGACGATCGAGGCGATGAACAGGTTGTCGCCCTTGCCGTCCGAGCGGAACTGGCGGTTCCAGGGGAAGCCGTTGCCGGTGGGCAGGTAGACCTGCTTCAGATCGGGATCGTAGATCAGCGAGCCCCAGACGTTCGCCCCGCCACGATAGTCCGTATACGGACCGAACCAGGTGGGCTGGACCACCTTCTCCATGATCTCGTCGGAGACCTCGCCGTCCTTCACGCCCGGCTTGCCGGGGGTGAGGAAGAACTTCCAGGCTTTCTTGCCCGTCTCCGCGTCATAGGCCGAGACGAAGCCCCGCCCGCCGAACTCGCCGCCGGCGTTGCCGATGTAGATCAGTCCTCCGCCGACCCGGGGGGCGCTGGTGATGGTGTAGGTCTCGTTCTCGGGCACCGTCATGGTGCTCCACACCTGCTTGCCGGTGCGGGCGTCGATGGCGATCAGGCGGCCGTCCAGGGTCCCGACATAGACCTTGCCCTTGTAGACGGCGACGCCCCGGTTGACGGCGTCGCAGCAGGCCAGGAGCCCGGCTTCCCCGGGCGTCTTCGGATCGAAGAACCAGATCTGCCGGCCGGTCTTGGCGTCCACCGCATAGACCTTGCTCCAGGTGGTCGAGACATAGGCGACGCCGTCGACGACGATGGGGGTCGATTCCTGGCCGCGGTCGGTGTCGAACTCCACGGTCCAGGCGACCTTCAGGTCCTTGATGCTGTCGACGTTGATCTGGTCGAGGGCCGAATAGCGCCAGGCCGCCTGGTTGGCCGAGTGCACCAGCCAGTTCTGGGGCTCCTTGGCCGCATTGGCGATGCGGGCGTCGTCGACCTGGCCGAAGCGGGTCGGCCCGGACTTCGACGCCGCCCCGACAAGGCCGAGGGCGGCCAGGGCCAGGACGGTCGCGGCAAGGCGCAGGCGGTTGATCCGCATGAATGTTTCCCCCGTTTTTAGTACGACGCGCGCCGGCCGGGTTTCCGCCGGCCGGCGACGCCTGTCGCAGCCGCGATTAGAGCTGCGGTCCGGGGCCCGTGTCCACGCCCCTGGCCGGCGGCGGCGGCGGGGCGACAAGGGCCTTGCGGGCCTGGTCGGCGACGTAACCGCGGATCTTCTCCGACCCGCCGGGCTCCATGTACTTGGCCCAGCTGATCATGCCGGTGGCGGTCAGGGCGCCGTCGTCGACCACGGTCTTCCAGGCGTCTTTGTTCTGCAGGAAGGCCGAGCGGGTCAGGTCAGGCACGACGTTGTTGGAGCGGGTCCCCGCGCCGTGGCAGCGGGCGCAGATGGCGGCGTAGAGCTGGCCGCCCTCGGAGACGTCCCCCGCGGACCAGGCCTGCGAAGCCGGGGGCGGCTTGGGCGGACCCGCCGGGGCGGGGTCGGGCGGGAGGGTCGCCCGCCCGTTCAGCTTGAAGGCCACCAGCCGGCCGGGGGCGCGCATCCTGACGTCATTGCCGCCGCCCATGGCCGAGAGCGCCGCGCCCATGGGCACGATGACGTACTGCTCGCCGTCGACCATGTAGCTCACCGGCCCGGTGATGATGGAGTTGGGGGTGTCGTAGCTCCAGACCTTCTGGCCGGTGTCGGCGCGGAAGGCGTTGAGCGTGCCCATGACGTTGCGGGACGATCCCTGGAAGACGAGGTTGCCCGCCGTCGCCAGCACCCCGCCGCCGTTTCCGTCGGTCTTCCACACCGGCTGTTGGGTCACCGGGTTCCAGGCCATCAGGTAGGAGCGGGCGGGCGTCGGATTCGCCACCTGCGGCGGCGCGGCGGCGGTGATCTCCGCCGGAATGGTCTGGCCGAAGACGAAGATGCCGAGGTTGGTGAGGCCGGCCACATATTTGTAGGTCGGCTGGGGCTGGGTCAGGCCCGGCGGGCCCTGGCGGGCCTGCAGGTAGAACAGGCCCGTATTCGGGTTGAAGCTGGTCGGATGCCAGGAGTGGGCGCCCGCGCCGCCGGGAGAGACCCGCACCGGCGTCTTGTTGTCGTAATAGACCGCCGGATTCATGATCGGCCGCCCGGTCTTGGGGTCGAGGCCGAGGTTCCAGTTCACGCCCGGGACGAACGGCACGCCGGAGATCACCTCGCCGGTCTTGCGGTCGAGCTCATAGAAAAGCCCGGCCTTGGGCGTGTGCATCAGAACCTTGCGCACCTTC
Source organism: Caulobacterales bacterium (assembly GCA_947474395.1). Classification (GTDB taxonomy): domain Bacteria; phylum Pseudomonadota; class Alphaproteobacteria; order Caulobacterales; family Caulobacteraceae; genus CANJID01. The sequence goes on along the minus strand of CANJID010000018.1, from coordinate 10,982 downwards.
CCGCCGATGGTGAGGTCGGCGAGGATCATGTCCGCCACGGCGTCGAGGTCCCAGCTCTCGCCGGGGGTCTCCTGGTAGTGCCAGCGGTACTTGCCGGTCTTGGCGTCGAGGGCCACCACCGAGGCGATGAACAGGTTGTCCCCCTGGCCGGCGGATCGGTACCAGCGGCTCCAGGGATAGCCGTCGCCGGTGGCCAGATACACCTGGTCGAACTCGGGGTCGTAGGTGATCGAGCCCCAGACGTTGGCCCCGCCCCGGTACTCGTTGTAGGGCCCGAACCAGGTCGGCTGCACCAGCTTGTCCATGATCTCGTCGGAGGGGGCGTTGTCCTTCACCCCCGGCTTGCCGGGGGTCAGCCAGAACCGCCAGACCATCTTGCCGGTCTCGGCGCTGTAGGCGCCGGCGTAGCCCCGCCCGCCAGTGTCCCCGCCCGCGTTGCCGATGAAGACCAGGCCGTTGGCCACCCGGGGCGCCCCGGTAATCGAGGTCTGGCCGGCGGGATCGACCGTCATGGTGCTCCACACCAGCTTGCCGGTGCGGGCGTCCAGCGCCATCAGCCGCCCGTCGATGGTCGCCGAATAGACCCGGCCCTTGTAGACGGCGGCGCCGCGGTTGATTACGTCGCAGCAGGGCTTGATGCCGGCCTCGCCGGGGACCTTGGGGTCGTAGGCCCAGATCTGCTCACCGGTCTTGGCGTTCAGCGCATAGACCTTGCTCCAGGCCGAGGTGACGTAGGCCACCCCGTCCACCACGATGGGCGTGGTCTCCTGGCCGCGGTTGGTGTCGTACTCGAACACCCAGGCGGGCTTCAGGTTGGCGACGTTGCCGACATTGATCTGGTCGAGGGCGGAGTAGCGGTGGCCGAGGTGATTGCCCCCGTAGGCCAGCCAGTTCTGCGGCTCGGAGTCGGCCTTGGCGAGGCGGGCGTCGTCAATCTGGCCGAAGCGGGTGGGCGCCGACGAACTCGTGGCGCCGCCGAGGCCGATCGCAGCCATGGCCAGACTGGCGGCGGCGACGGCCAGTTTGTTGGACCGCATGATGCACCCTCCCCAGGAAGACTCTTGTTGGGAGAGAGCATAGGCCGGTTTTCGCCCGACCTTCAGAGGCGCCGCTAAAGGCCTATTCGGCGGCCTGGGCCGTTTCGACCGGTTCGATCGCGCGGTTGTCGTGTTTGACGATGAAGTCGCGGATCTTCGGATAGATGGTGTCGCGGAAGCGCCGGCCGTTGAAGACGCCGTAGTGGCCGACCTTGGGGGCGACGTAGAGTTCCTTGAGGTCCGCCGGCAGGTTCTTGCAGAGGCCGTGGGCCGCCTGGCACTGGCCGACGCCGGAGATGTCGTCGTTCTCGCCCTCGACGGTCATCAGGGCCACGTCCGTGATCTTCGAAGGCCGGACCAGCCGGCCGTTATGCTCCAGCTTGCCCTTGGGCAGGAGGTGCTGCTGGAACACGATGTCGATGGTCTGGAGGTAGAACTCCTCCGTCAGGTCGAGCACCGAGAGGTACTCGTCGTAGAACTCGTTGTGCTTGTCGGCGGCGTCGCCGTCGCCCTTCACCAGGTCCTGGAAGTACTGCTTGTGCGCTTCCTGGTGCTTCTCGGGGTTCATGGCCAGGAACCCGGCGAGCTGGATGAAGCCCGGATAGACCCGCCGCATCAGCCCCGGATAGGGCGGCGGCACGGTATGGATCAGGTTCGACTTGAACCAGGCGAAGGGACGCTCCTCGGCCAGGATGGTCGGGGTGGTCGGCGCCAGGCGCGCGTCGATGGGCGAGCCCATGAAGGTCATGGAGGCCGGACGGTGGGGGTCCTTGTCCTCCGCCATCAGGCTGATGGCGGCCATCGTCGGCGGGCCCGGCTGGCAGACCGCGACCACGTGGGTGCCGGGGCCGATGGCCTTCAGCATGGCCATGATGTGGTCCATGTAGTCGTGGAAGTCGAAACGGCCCTCCAGGACCGGAACGTCGCGGGCGTTGGACCAGTCGGTCACATAGACCTCGTGGTCCTGCAGGAAGGTCTCCACCGTGCCGCGCAGCAGGGTGGCGAAGTGGCCCGACAGGGGGGCCACCAAAAGCACCGCCGGCTCGAACTTGCGGCGGCCGGCCCGGACCAGATCGGAGCGGTCGCGGGCGAAGTGGGTAAGCTTAACCCAGGGCGTCGACCACTCGATCACCTTGCGCACCCGCACGGGATGGCCGTCGACCATCACCTTGTTGATCCGCCAGTCGGGGCGGCCGTAGCGGCGGGTCATGTTCGAGAACATGTCGGCCGCCGCATAGGCGTTGCGGGCGAAGGGCGTGTCGGCGAACGGATTGGACGGCGAGCGGAGCATGTCCCGGGCCGCCCGCGCGGCCAACCGCATCGGCGTCGCCAGGTGATAGGCGTACTCCTGCATGGCATAGAGCATCGCACGCGTCCCTTTGTTCGTTGCACCGCACAATGGCACGGAGGTCTTAACGAAGGAACCGCCGCTAGGGTCGCACAGCTAACTTTTGAGGACGACGCCCAGGGCCCGGGCCAAGTCCGCGGCCGGATCACCACTCGCCGCCTCGGCCCGCCATGCCACGAAGCCATCGGGGCGTATGAGGCTCGCTCCCGAAGAGGACAGGCCATAGGCCTCATTGAAGCGGCCCTCGGGATCGTGGATTCCCGCGCCGCCTATGCTGTGAAACTGCAGCGACACATCCGGCCGCAGCGCCGCGACCTTGGCGACCGCCGCCTCCCAGGCCCCGCCGTCCGGGCCCGCCAGCACCACGAAGCCCTGGCCGAACAGGTCGAGGGTCGAGATCTTCTTGCCGTCCCGCTCCAGCCACAGGTGCGTCGCCCGCGAGCCGGGACGGCCGTGGGAGTCCCACGGATGCTCGTGCACCTCGGGACTGCCCGGCTCGGTCAGGATGGCGGGGGAGCGGTAGAGGTAGCCCAGCTCCACATCGAAGTCGGAAACCGGCTCCTGGAAGTCGTCGGCCTTCAGGTGCTGGGCCGAGCGGGTGACGTAGCGGGTGTAGGCCTGCTCGACGGTGAAATAGCCGACCGGGCGGCGCTCGGTCTCGTAGGTGGCCAGGAGTTCCGGACCCGCCTGGCCCTTCAGCACCATGGCCAGCTTCCAGGCCAGGTTGTGGCCGTCGTGGATGCCGGTGTTGCCGCCGTAGCCGCCGTTGGTCGGCATCAGGTGGGCCGCGTCCCCGGCGATGAACACCCGGCCCTTGCCGTAGGACTCGGCGACGTCGGAGGTGCAGCGCCAGCGCGCCACCCCGTCGATCTGCACCTCCAGCTTCGGATCCCCCGCCGCGATCCGGACCAGCTCGACCACCCGCTCGTGGGAGACGTCCACGGCGGCGTTGTTGGCCTCGGGGCGCGAGAGATCGCCCACGGTGGAGACCACCAGGAAGCCGAGCTGGGAGCCCTTCTCCAGCCGGAAGAAGCCGGTCATCTGGGGGTTGTTGATGTAGATGATCGAGAAGTTGCGCTCGCCGATCAGGGGGGCGAGATCGGCGTGCAGGTAGATGGTGACGGAGTTGGAGAAGACCCCCCGCCCCAGGAGCGGGATGTCGAGGGCCTCGCGCACCTTGGAGTGGGCGCCGTCGGCGCCGATCAGGTAGCGGCCACGGAAGGACCGGGGCTCCCCGGTCTCCGTATCGCGGACGTGCAGGGTGACGCCGTCGGCGTCCTGCTCGACGCCGGCCGCCTCATAGCCCGAGATCACGCTGGCGCCGGCCTCCAGGGCCCGGGCGCGCAGGATCGGCTCCAGCCCCGGCTGGCTGACGAACATGCGGCGGCAGGGGCTTAAGGCCTCCACCCCCTCGTTGAGGTTGGGGATGATGTGGGCGAGCTCGCGCCCGGCCAGGGATTCCACCGCCACGATGGCGCCCTCGGGGACGAACTCCCGCTCCGACTGCTCGCGGACCTGGGCCTCGATCCCCGCCTGGCGGAACAGCTCGAAGGTGCGCATGTGGAAGAAGGCGGCCCGCGGCAGGGTCGAAGGCGTCTTCAGCCGCTCGATGGCCAGGGACTTGATCCCATGCTGGGCCAGGAACATGGCCGTCGACAGGCCGACCAGTCCTCCGCCCGCGATCAGGACAGGCGCATCTTCTTGGGAGGCGATTGGGGGCGCCGACCCGGCTGTTGCACTCATACTGGCATCTCCGCCCCGGGGGCTATTTTTGTTCGTTTTGCGAATTTAAACGCCGATAACCCACGCTAACAACCGCTAATCGCCGCCGGCAGGTCCCCGTCGGGCCCGTCAGCCCATCTGTTTGACGATTTCGGCGGCGATCGTGTCCGGGCCGGCGTCCGGGCGGATCAGGCGGACGAAGCCGCCCTTCGGGTCCATCAGGAAGATCGCCGAGGTGTGGTCCAGCAGGTAGTCGGGCCCCTCGCCCACCTTGCCGAAGAACACGCTGTAGCCCTTGGCCATGGCGGCGACCTGGGCGGGCGTGCCGGTAAGACCGATGGCGTTCTTCGGGAAGACCGGGCTTTCCAGGTAGGTCTTGACCTGGGCGGGGGTGTCGCGCCCCGGGTCCACCGAGACGAACACCACCTGCACCTTGTCCGCCTTTGCCCCCAACCGCTCCGTGGCGCCGCCCAAAGCCGTGAGGGTCGTAGGGCATACGTCCGGGCAATAGGTGTAGCCGAAGAACAGCAGGCTCCACTTGCCTCGGAGGATCCCCTCGTCCACCGCCCGCCCGCCCTGGTCGACCATGTGGAAGGGCCCGCCGATCAGCGGCGCCCCGAGGGTGGCGATCTCCGGCCGGGGGGCCTGGCGCATCGCCGCCCAGCCCAGCACAACCACCAGCACCAGGCCCGCCAGCATCATGGCCATGGAACCAATCAGCCTGGCGCGCGTCACGGTGGAGGCCGCTTCCGTTCCGTCGCCGGGTCGTCCATGCTTGGACGCGGGCTGCGACGGCCGTTTGGCCTGTTTGGGGTTTCGCACCATCAGCGCTTCCGAGCTCCGGCCATGACCACTACCGACGCGCCCACGGCCGCGCCCCCCCCGGGGCCCGAACTCGATAGGGCCGGCGTCGAGACGTGGCAAGACGAGCCGCACGACGATCCCGGCGGGGACGTCGAAAGCATCTGGGACTCAGCCCAGGCCCGCCGGGGCCTGCCGATCCGCACCCTGACCCTGCTGCGCTGGGCCTCCGTCGTCGGCCAGTTGACCGCCGTCCTGGGCGTACGTTACGGCCTCGGCTTCAGCCTGCCGCTGGGCTGGTGCCTGGGGACCATCGCCGTCAGCGTCGGCATGAATCTGCTGATGAGTTTCGGCTGGCCGCGTTCGGCGCGCCTGGCGGGCCGGGCCGAGACCATGCTGCAGCTCGGCTTCGACATCCTGCAGCTCGCGTTCCTGCTGGGCTTCACGGGCGGGGTGACCAATCCCTTCTCCCTGCTGCTGATCGCCCCGGTGGCGGTGGCGGCGGCCAGCCTGCCGACCCGGCACGCGGCCCTGCTCGGCGGGATCGCCCTGATCTGCGTCGCCTGCCTGGCCCTATGGTCCGCGCCCCTGCCCTGGGCCGCCGCCGGCTTCACGCCGCCACCCCTGATCCGCATCGCCGAGACGGTCGCCCTCGCCGTCGGGGTGGCCTTCACCGCCGCCTACGCCTGGCAGACGCAGGCCGAGGCACAGCGCATGGAGCTGGCGCTCGCCACCACCCAGGCGGTGCTGGCCCGCGAGCAGCGGCTGTCGGCCCTCGGCGGCCTCGCCGCCGCCGCCGCCCACGAACTCGGCACGCCGCTCGCCACCATCCAGGTGGTGACCAAGGAGATGGCCCGGGGGCTCGACCCCGCCACGCCCCTGGGGGAGGACGTCGCCCTGCTGATCGCCCAGGCCGACCGCTGCCGCGAGATCCTGAGGAAGCTGTCCCGCTCCCCCGAGGCGGGGGACGTCCACCACTCGCGCATGAGCCTGTCGCAGCTGATGGACGAGGTGGCCGATCCGCACCGCAACGGCCAGATCATCATCAACACCGAGGTCACCTGCGCCCCCGGCGCCCAGATCCTGCAGGTGCGCCGCCTGCCCGAGGTGCTGCACGGGCTGTCGGCCTTCGTGGAGAACGCCGTCGACTTCGCCGAGACCTCGGTGGAGGTGCTGGCCTACTACGACGGCGACCGGCTGGTGATCGAGGTGCGCGACGACGGACCGGGCTTCTCGGCCGAGGTGATGTCCCGCCTGGGCGAGCCCTATGTCACCACCCGTAGCCAGGGTGAAAATTCACGCTCGCATCACCTCGGCATGGGGCTGGGCTTCTTCATCGCCAAGACCCTGCTCGAGCGGACCGGCGCCAAGGTGGAATTTCGCAACGCCCGGCGCGGCGGCGCGTTGGTAAGCGCGCGGTGGCGACGCGCCCGGGTGGAGGCTCCGGCCGAAATCTGAACAGGCGCCTTGATCCGCGCGTTTAAGGTGCGACATTCTGTCCAGCGCGTGATTTGTAGGGATCGGCGCGTCTGCGCCTCCCAGGAGGAAATGGGTCCATGACCGACGTCTCCGCCGCCATCGCCGCCCTGCCAGACCGGACGGTGCTGCTGCTCGATGACGACGCCCCCCTGCGCACCCGACTGGGGCGGGCGCTGGAATCCCGGGGCTTCGACATGAGGCTGGTCGGCTCGGTCGCCGAGGCGGTCGCCGCCGTCAAGGAAAGCCCCCCCGCCTTCGCCGTACTCGACATGCGGCTGGAGGACGGCAATGGCCTGCAGGTGGTGGAGGTGATCCACACCCGCCGGCCGGACTGCCGGGTGGTCATGCTGACCGGCTACGGCAACATCGCCACCGCCGTGGCGGCGGTGAAGGCCGGGGCGGTGGACTACCTGCCCAAGCCCGCCGACGCCGACGACGTGGCCCGCGCCCTGCTCGCCGCCCGCGACGGGGTGGCGCCGCCGCCGCCAGAGAACCCCATGTCCGCGGACCGGGTGCGCTGGGAGCACATCCAGCGGGTCTACGAGCTCTGCAACCACAACATCTCCGAGACCGCCCGCCGCCTGAACATGCACCGCCGCACCCTGCAGCGGATCCTGGCGAAAAGGGCGCCGAGGTAGGCCTTCACTCTGCCCCCTTGGGGGAAGTGGCCCGAGCTTGCCTCGGGCCGAAGGGGGCTAAAGGGCGATACGACAAACTGCACAGCACGGCGGGTTGGAGATTGGCGGTCGCGCCCTCCAGCCCCCTTCGGCGCGCCGTTCGGCGCGACACTTCCCCCAAAGGGGGCAGAGTGATTCAGCCGATCGCCCTGATCGCCGCCAGCCTCGCGAACGCCAGCGTCAAAGCCTTGCGCCGTGCGGGGGCCAGCGGAGCGATGGGAGAGGGCGTCAGGATCGCCCCGCCGAAGCCGTCGGCGACGATCACGCCGCAGCCTTCGGGAATGATCTCGCGGGGAAATTCCGGGGCAACGGCGAAATAGAAGGCGTCGCAGTAGGGCGCGTACTCCCCCCACTTCAGGTCGCAGCGGTAGTCCTCGAGGCTCGACTTCACCTCGATTATGGCGAGCTCGCCCTTGGGCCCCAGCACCATCAGGTCGGCGCGGCGCCCATTGGGCAGGGGCATCTCCGCCACCGGCGCCCAGCCGAGCGCGATCATCAGCCGGGCCGCGCCGCGGGTGACGGCCGCGGTGGTCTCGGGGCGGGTGATGACGACGGTGACGCTCACCTGAGCAATCTGTTCCGGCTTCGTTCGGATTTCAAGACTCCTAGTCCTTCCCCCTCGGGGGGAAACCATCCGACCCGAACGGGCCGACGATAGGGGCTGAAGGGCGCTGTCGTTTGCCGTCGCGCCCATGAGCCCCTTCAGTCAGGCCGTTCGGCCTGACAGCTCCCCCAAGGGGGGAGCGACTCACCTACCGCGCCCTCCGTAGCGTCAGGTTGATGCGCCCGCCGCCGGGGATCAGGCGGGAAGAGCCAGGGATGATCCGGTCGACGCCATGGAAGGCCAGGCGCGCCTCCCCCGCCAGGACGCAGACATCGCCGGAGGCGAGGCGGAAGGAGCGGGTCGGGTCCTTGCGGCTGGTCCCGCCCAGGCGGAACAGGGCGGTGTCGCCCAGGGATACCGACAGCACCGGCTGGGAAAAGTCGGCCTCGTCCTTGTCCTGGTGCAGGCCCATGCGCGCCTCGTCGTCATAGAAATTTACCAGGCAGGCGTCCGGGAGCGCGGTTCCGCCCGCGAGCCGCTCCCAGAGGTCGAGCAGCACCGGCGGCATGGCGGGCCAGGGAAGGCCGGTCTCCGGGTGGCCGGGCTGATAGCGATAACCCGCCGCGTCGGTCATCCAGCCCAGCGGCCCGAGGTTGGTCATGCGCACCGACATGGCTTTTCCCCCCGGCGTGACGGGCCGGTAGAAGGGCGCAACCGCCTCGGCGGCCAGCACGGCCTCCACCAGCGCCGCCTGGGCTGAGGCGTCGAGGGCGGCGGGGAAGAGGCGGAAACCGTCGGGGGTCATCGCCTCTATCTAGGCTCAGTCGTCGATGGCCTGATAGGCCAGGGTCAGGACGTCGCGGCTGATCTGCGCGTCGGCGGCGCCGCCCATCATCCGCTGGATCAGGAGGATCACCGTCATGTCCTCCCGCGGGTCGGAGCGCCAGCTGGTGCCAAAGCCACCGTCCCAGCCGAAACTGCCCGGGTTGAGGGCGATTCCGTTGCGCGCCGTCGTCACCGACACCCCCAGGCCCCAGCCGTTGTAGTCCCAGAACCCCGGGAAGAAGGCCGAGCGCGCCTTCTGCTCGGGGGTGAGCTGGTCGGTGGTCATCAGCTCGACGGTCGGGCGGGCCAGCAGTCGCGTGCGCCCGGCCTTGCCCATGGTCATCAGCATGCGGGCGAAGGTGAGGAAGTCGTCGGCCGTGGAGACCAGGCCCCCGCCCCCCGCCGGGAACGATGGCGGACTGGAGAAGCTTCCGCCCCTGGCCTTGTCGTAGACCTTGAGGGCGCCGGGGTTTGCGGGGTCGCGGATATAGGCGGTCGCCAGCCGGTCGAGGGCCGTGCCCGCAGCGTGGAAGCCGGTGTCGGCCATGCCGAGGGGCTCGAAGATGCGTTCGCGCATCACGACGTCCAGCGGCTGGCCGCAGAGGCGGGCGATCAGGACCCCGAGCACGTCCGAGCCGGTGTGGTACATCCACCGTTCGCCCGGCTGATGCAGCAGGGGCAGGGCGCCGAGGCGGGCCATCCACAGGTCCGGCGTCAGATCGGCCGCGACGGGCCCGGGCATCAGGCCGGCCGCCTGGATCGCCGCCTGGATCGGATAGCGGCCAGGGCGCTCCATGAGCGCGCCGAAGCCCATGCGGAAGGTCAGGAGGTCGCGCAGGGTGATCGCCCGGTCGGCGGGGACCGTGTCGTCCGCCGGCCCGTCCCAGCTCTTCAGCACCTTGCGGTCGGCCAGCTCCGGCAGCCACGGATCGACCGGGTCGTCGAGGCGGATCCTCGCCTCCTCCACCAGCATCAGGGCCGCCACGGCGGTGACCGTCTTGGTCATGGAGGCGATGCGGAACACGGTGTCGCGCTGCATCGGGGCGGCCGTCTCCAGGTCGGCGGCGCCGGCGATCTCGACGCGGGTCTCCCCCTTGCGGTCGAGCAGGGCCACCGCCCCGGCGACCGCGCCCGACTCCACCTGGGCCTTCAGATAGCCGGACAGCCGTTCCAGCCGCGCCTTGGAAAACGCCATGCTCGTCACTCCCGTTTCGTCGCCCCTATTGGCATGACGAACCGGAGCCCGCGAGGCCGACAGGCGTCGGAGAATGCGTTGGGATCAGCCGGTCCCGACCTACCGCGCGAACTGGTAGGTCTGGGTCTGGCAGAGGTCGATGTTCGACTTCTGCACCGGCTTGCCGTCGTTCATCAGCACCTGCAGGTCGTAGGCGCACTGGCTCTCGGCGCCCTTGAACCGCAGGGTCACGCTCTTGCCGGGCCCGGCGGTCTGCTTGCCGAGGAGATCGTCGGTCCAGTCCTCCGAGCCGGTCTTGGCGGCGTAGACGGAGGTGATGCCGGTCTTGTCGGTGTTGACCAGGGCGAAGCTGCGCTCGCCCGGCCCCAGCGGCGCGGGGGGCGCGGGCGCCGCCGGGGCGGCGGCGCGGGCGCCGGCATGGGCGGAGCCGGCCAGGATCAGGCCGGCGGCGGCAAAGGCGAGCACGAAACAGGACGCGGTGTTCATGTCTGCCTCCCCAGGCGTAGACCAGCCTCCACGGACGGCAGGCTGGGCAGACCGTCACGCGACACGGCGGCGAAGACGTAAGGGGAACCCGTGGGACGCTACGCGCCGTCGAGTCACAGAATTGATTTGGAACATACGCCAAATCGCAGCGGTGCTGTAGAGGGTTGCGCGCAAGCCCCTCGCCATGAAAAAGCCGCGCCCTTGCGGCCGGCCCAGGGTTTCCCATATCGGCTTGCGAAGCGTCGGGCGATGCCCCGCGCTACGAGTCCGGGCCCTCGCGGCCCCTGTAACAAGACAGGACGAACAAGGGGACGGAGAGGTTTGGGCGCTTGCTTCAGAAGGCCCTCAGGACCGTCCGCCGTGAAGGAGTTTGACCTCGCATGAGCAAGATTATCGGCATCGACCTCGGCACCACCAATTCGTGTGTGGCGATCATGGACGGGAAGAACCCCCGCGTGATCGAGAACGCTGAAGGCTCGCGAACCACCCCCTCGGTGGTCGCTATCCAGGAGGACGGGGAGCGCCTCGTCGGCCAGCCCGCCAAGCGGCAGGCGGTCACCAACCCCGGCAACACCCTCTTCGCCATCAAGCGGCTGATCGGTCGCCAGTACACCGATCCCCTGGTGGAGAAGGACAAGGGCATGGTGCCCTACGAGATCGTCAAGGGCCCGAACGGCGACGCCTGGGTGCGCGCCCACGGCAAGGACTATTCGCCCCAGCAGATCTCCGCCTTCATCCTGCAGAAGCTGAAGGAAGACGCCGAGGCCCACCTCGGCGAGAAGGTCACCAAGGCGGTCATCACCGTCCCGGCCTACTTCAACGACGCCCAGCGCCAGGCCACCAAGGACGCCGGCAAGATCGCCGGCCT
>CANJID010000017.1 GCA_947474395.1 Caulobacterales bacterium | reverse complement strand
GCCGGTCGCGTTGATCGACTTCTGGTTCAGGATGGTGTCGATCGCCACGGCGGTCTTGCCGGTCTGGCGGTCGCCGATGATCAGCTCGCGCTGGCCGCGGCCGATCGGGATCAGGGTGTCGATCGCCTTCAGGCCGGTCTGCACCGGCTCGTGCACGGATTTGCGGGGAATGATGCCCGGCGCCTTGACGTCCACGCGGCGGCGCTCGGTGGCGACCACCGGGCCCTTGCCGTCGATCGGCTCGCCCAGCGGGTTCACGACCCGGCCCAGGAGGCCCTTGCCGACGGGAACGTCCACGATCTCGCCGAGGCGGCGGACTTCGTCGCCTTCCTTGATCTCGCGGTCTTCGCCGAAGATCACGATGCCGACGTTGTCCCGCTCCAGGTTCAGGGCCATGCCCTTCACGCCGGCCTTGGGGAATTCCACCATCTCGCCGGCCTGGACCTGGTCGAGACCGTAGACGCGGGCGATGCCGTCCCCGACGGACAGCACTTGCCCGACATCGGAGACGTCGGCCTCTTCGCCGAAGTTAGCGATCTGGGCTTTGAGGATGGCCGAGATTTCGGCGGCGCGGATGTCCATGGGCTTACGCTCTCTTGAGGGCGAACTTGAGGGAATCGAGCTTCGAACGAAGCGAAGCGTCGAACAGGCGGGAGCCCACGCGCACCTTCAATCCGCCAAGGATCGAGGGGTCGACGCGGGTGGTGAGTTCGGGTTCCTGGCCCAGCGACTGGCGCAGGGCCGCGGCCACGCCCTTGGACTGGGCGGGGGTCAGGGCGACGGCGGTGGTCACCTCGGCGGCGACGGCGCCGCGGCGGGCGGCGGCCATGGCCTCGAAGGCGGTGGTGATCGCCGGCAGGGCGGAGATGCGGTTGTTGGCCGCCAGCAGCCCCAGGAACTTCTTCGTCAGGGGCGAGAAGCGCGCCTTGTCCGCGATCGCGGCGAAGGCCTTGCCCTTGTCCGCCGCGCTGAAGGCAGGCGAAGCCACCAGCCGGCGCAGGTCCAGGCTGTCCGCGCGAGCGGCCTTCAGGCTCTTCAGATCGGCCTCGACGGCGGCGAAGGAACCGGCAGCCTCAGCGAGCTCGAACAGAGCTTGCGCGTAGCGTGAACCCACGTCCGCGTTTCTGGAATCGTCCGCCAAGCGAGCACCGTCCTATGAGTTCACTTAAAAGCCGCTCTGGACCGTGTATGTCCCGCGGCGACTAAGGGCTTGACCGCGTTGGATAAAAACCACGCGTACGGGGATCGCAAACCACCCCCCAGCCCGGAGCCGGGGCGGGAATAGCATGACCCTTTCGCAGTCGCAACCGAGGGCGTGCCCCGGTTTCGCCTGTAAGGATACGCCGCCTTGCCGCACCCCGGTCGCCTGTCCATAGTTTGGGCCACGCGATCCTTCGGAGACCTCGCATGGATCACGCGCCGACCGATACCGACGCGCCCGCACCGCCCGCCGGCCGACCGGCCTCGTCCTACCAGGACGTGGCCGCCGAGGCCGCGCGAATCCGCGAGGGCCTGCAGCGGAGCATCAGCACCCCCGTCACCCCCTCCGATTCGGCCTCGACCCTCCCGCCGAAGTCCGACGATCCGGAGAAGGCTCTCTACGCCAGCTATGCGGCGGCGGCCCCGGTCGCCGGATCGGAAGCGGAGGCGGAGGCGGCGCCGATCCACGCCGACGCCGTCGAGCACCACCCGGCTCCCGAGACCCTCGCCGCCTCGGCGGCGGAGACGGTCCACGTCCCGGCGGCCGAGCCCGAACCGGAACCCGTCGTCGCGCCGGCGCCGGAGCCGACGCCGGAACCCGTCGCCGTCGCGGCCCCCGCACCGGTCATGGCCGCGCCCGCCCGCCGGCCCGCGCCGATCGTGACGGAGCTGGACGATGACCGGGCCGAGCCGCGCCGCGCCCGCGGCCCCAATGCCGGAGCCGTGGTGCTCGCCGCCATCGCCGCCGCCGCGGGCCTGTGGCTCACCACCCAGGACGGCGACTGGAGCCAGGTGACCAACACCATAAAATCCGCCGCCCACGCCGCCGGACTGCCCTGGCCGAAATAGGCCCAGGGGACTGGTCCGCCGGAAATAGCTGAGCCGGAACGCTTGCTTCCGGCCGAACGCCGCCGATCTAAGAGGGCTCGCCGCGCCGGAGCCCCTGATGGACTCGCTGATCGCCCTCGCCGCCGACCCCGCGGCCTGGGCCGCTCTGATCACCCTCCTTGTCATGGAGGTGGTGCTCGGCATCGACAACCTCATCTTCATCTCGGTCCTGACCAACCGCCTGCCCGAGAACGGCCGGGCCCGCACAAGGAACCTGGGCATCGCCCTGGCCCTGATCCTGCGGCTGGTCCTGCTGTCCGGGATCGCCTGGGTGGTGGGCCTGACGCGGCCGATCGCCACCCTGTTCGGCCATGAATTCTCCTGGCGGGACCTGATCCTGATCGCCGGGGGCCTGTTCCTGATCTGGAAGGCGACCCGCGAGATCGGCGAGGTCAGCGACGCCGAAGCCCACGGGGAAGACCCGCACGGTGGGCCGCACGGTGGGGGACGCAGCCTCGGCTTCGCCTCCGCCATCGCCCAGATCCTGGTCCTGGACATGGTGTTCTCGATCGATTCGATCCTCACCGCCGTCGGCATGACCGACCAGCTGCCGATCATGGTCGTGGCCGTGGTGGTGGCGGTCATCCTGATGATGGTGGCCTCCGGACCGCTGGCCGCCTTCATCCAGAAAAACCCCAGCGTGGTGATGCTGGCCCTGGGCTTCCTCTTGATGATCGGCGTAATGCTGATAACCGACGGTTTCGGCTTCCATGTGCCCAGGGGCTACATCTACGCCGCCATGGGCTTCTCGGCCTTCGTCGAGAGTCTGAACATGCTGGCGCGGCGGCGCAGGCGGGCCAAGGGCCCCCCGCACGGCCCTTAGAGTCCGGCGCGAGAGTCTCTGGCGTTTGAGTCCCTGGCGCGGCGCTTTTGGAGAGTAGGTATGGCGAGCGCGAGCGGGACCACCATCGATAGTCCGTCGGCGCCTGCGGCCCCCGCGCCGCAGGAGTTCTCCGCCCAGGAGAAGCGCCTGACGATCATCGCCATCATGATCGTTTTCCTGCTGGCCGCGCTCGACCAGACCATCGTCTCCACCGCCATGCCCAAGGTCGTCGCCCAGCTGCAGGGGCTGTCTCTCTACGCCTGGGTGACCACCGCCTACATGCTGACCTCGACGGTGATGGTGCCGATCTACGGCAAGCTGAACGACATCTATGGCCGCAAGTCCGTCCTGGTGTTCGGCATCAGCGTCTTCATCCTCGGCTCGGCCCTGTGCGGCATGGCCGGCGAGTTCGGCCGCCTGCCGCTGCTGGGCGGGGGCATGACCCAGCTGATCGTGTTCCGGGCCATCCAGGGCCTGGGGGGCGCGGCCCTGTTCACCACCGCCTTCGCCATCATCGCCGACCTGTTCGGCCCCCGCGAGCGGGCCAAGTTCGGCGGGCTGTTCGGCTCCATGTTCGGCCTGGCCGCCGTGATCGGGCCGGTGCTGGGGGGCTTCTTCACCGACCTCGGCACCACCTACCTCTTTGGCGTGCCGATCGCCGGCTGGCGCTGGTGCTTCTACGTGAACCTGCCGGTCGGGGCCCTGTCCCTGTTCATGATCCTGTCCAAGATGCCGCCGCTGATCCACCGCGACCCCGGCAAGATCGACGTCGCGGGCGCCCTTCTGATCGTGGTGACCTTCGTGCCCCTGCTGCTGGCCCTGGGCTGGGGCGGGCGCGACTACGCCTGGGGCTCGCCCCTGATCCTGTCCCTGCTGGGGGTGTCGGCGGTGGGCCTGGTGGCCTTCATCCTCACCGAGATGGCGGTCTCCAACCCGATCCTGTCCCTGAACCTGTTCAGGAACCGGGTCTTCACCGGCTGCAACCTGGCCTCCTTCACCATCTCCATCGCCTTCATGGGCTCGCTGACCTTCCTGCCCCTCCTGATGCAGCTCGGGCAGGGCAAGGCGGCCACCACCAGCGGCCTGACCATGCTGCCGATGATGATCGGCATGTTCGGCTCCTCGTCCATCTGCGGCCTCATCGCCGCCAAGACCGGGCGCTACAAGCCGCTGATGGTCGGCGGCGGGGTGATGATGCTCATCGGCCTCTTCGCCATCTCCAAGGTGAACGCCACCACCTCGACCCTCGACCTCGGCTGGCGGATCCTGATCACCGGGATCGGCCTCGGCCCGTCCATGAGCCTGTTCAGCCTGGCGGTGCAGAACGCCGTCTCCCCCACGCAGATCGGGGTGGCGACCTCTTCCTCGCAGTTCTTCCGTCAGATCGGCGGCACGGTGGGGGTGGCGATCTTCGGCGCGATCCTGACCAACAATCTGGCCGCCGCCGCGGCCCGCCCGGACAAGGCCGGCCACGTCCAGGTCCTCGGCCTGTCGGACCTGCAGCGCATGGCGGTGGGCGCCGCCGGCGAAGGCGCGCCGTCGGTATCGACCAGCAGCCGCGCCCACGCCGCCCCTCCGGTCAAGGTCGATCCGGCCGTGCGGGACGTCGTGGTCAAGGCCATCACCGGGGTCTTCACCTGGGGCTGGGCCGTGCTGGTGCTGGCCCTGGGCCTGATCCTGATGATTCCGGAGATTCCGCTGGTGCACCGGGGCCGCGGCCCGGCGGCGCCGAAGAAGGACGAGGACGAGCCCGCGCCTGCCGCCTAGCTAGGCGGGCCAAGTCTTAGGCGGCCCAAATTAGGCTGCTAAGGCCGAGCCGTTCGGCCAGATCGGGGCGGGCATGGTCTCAACCCCGGGCGCGGCGAAAAGGAAGCCCTGCAGCAGCGACAGGCCGAGGTCGCGCAGGGCGCGGAACTCCCCCTCGGACTCCAGACCCTCGGCCACCACGGCGATGCCGAGGTCCTCGCACATGTGCAGGATGCCGCCCACCACCGCCCGGCGGACCGGGTCGAGGTCGATGTTGCGGATCAGGGCCATGTCGAGCTTGATCAGGTCGGGCTGGAAGCGGGTCAGCAGGGTCAGGCCGGAATAGCCGGCGCCGAAGTCGTCGATGGCGGTCCGAAAGCCCATCTCCCGGAAATTGCGGATCACCCAGAGCAGCTCTTCGTGGTCCGCCAGGGGCTCGCCCTCGGTGAACTCGAAGATGATCCGCTCGGTGGGCAGGCCCACATTCTGGGCGGCGTTCAGGGTCCGCTCCACGCAGGAGCGCGACTCGCCGACGGCGTTGGGCAGGACGTTGATGGAGAGGCACGCGTCGCGCTCGATCAGGCCGATCTGCGCGGCCACCTCCACCGCCCGCACCCGGCATTGCTGGTCGAAGTCGTAGCGGTCGGCGTCGGCGATCTGTTCGAAGATTTCGGCCGCGCCCTCGCCGTTGGGACCGCGCACCAGGGCCTCATAGGCGAAAACCCCCCCGCAGATCACATCCACGATGGGCTGGAAGGCCATGGTGAAGGGCGGAATCGTCCCAGCGATGGGACGACGCCGCCGGGGATTTGCGGACATCCGCCTTACGCTCCGGAACCCATCTGTATCGACGTCTCAACGCAAGGTGGCGGAAAAGCCTGAATAAAACCCTTCGCCTGCCGAACATGTTCAACGAATGGTGAATCAGAGGAAGCTGCCGGGGTGTCATCGGCACCTCCAGTCGCCCTCTTTCTCAACGTGTAGATGTGTCGGTTGGCGGGTTCGCGCCGCTCGGCTACGGTCAGCAATGTTCACGCCGTTTTCGACGATCATTACCCGCGCGCACCTCCAGGCGCTGGCGGCAGCGAGGATTTTCCCCTACGGCAAGGGGCGGAAGGGCTCCTTCCTCAAGGTCCGCGCCAGGATCACCTTCCGCCACCCCGTCTTCTGCGAGCCATATTCCTCGCCGCGCAGGGTGTTCCTGTCGCTCGGGGCCTTCGGCTTCTCCCGTTCCGCCCTGGTCCAGTCCGCACAGGTGGGCCGGTATTGCTCCATCGCAAACGACGTGCAGGTGCTCTCCATCAACCATCCGCTCGACCGCGTCTCGACCAATGGATGGTCCTACGGCGCCCGGCCCTACAACGCTGCGGCGATCAGGGACCTGGGCCCCTACGAGCACCAGCCCTGGAAGAACTCCGCCCCCAAGATCGGGGTCGGGTCGGATGTCTGGATCGGCTCCGAAGTCCGCCTGGCCCGCCAGGTGAACATCGGCCACGGAGCCGTCATCGGCGCCTGCGCCCTGGTGACCAAGGACGTCGAGGCATACGCGATCATGGGCGGGGTGCCGGCGCGCATCATCCGCTTTCGCTTCGACGAGCCCCTGCGCGAGAAGCTCCTGGCCTCGCGCTGGTGGGAGTTCGCCTTTCCGTCCTTCGACGGGATCGACGTCACGCAGGTAGAACGGTTCGTTGACGAGGTGCTGGAGGCCGAAGCCACGGGGCGGATCAAGCGTTGGAACCCCGAGCCGGTGGCGATCCACGACCTCTTCCGCGGCGGCACGCTCCGGGCCGCAGACCCGGATGAAGAGGATGACGACTAGGGCAGCGCGCTCACGGCGGGGATGAAGTTGTCGTTGGCCGCACGCAACAGCGGGATCACCGTCGACGGGCGAGTTGTTGCAATAGTCGAGCATGAACGTCGCCCATTGGTGCGACGTCGCATTCGGGGCGCCCCGGGGGAAACCACGGTGAATCAGAGGAAACTGTAGGGGTCCACGTCGACTGTCATCCGCACCGATCCGGGGGGTTTGGCGCGGGCCCGCCAGGTGGTCAGGAAGGCCTGCAGGTCGACGCTGCGGTCGGCCCGCACCAGGAAGCGTTTCCGCCGCCGTCCGCGCACCAGGGCGAGCGGCGCGTCAGCCGGTCCGTAGACCTCCACGTCGGGGGCGTTGGGGGCGGCGGCGGCGAGGCGGCGGGCGTAGTCCTCCAGCGCCGCCCCGTCGTGACTCGACAGGATCACCGCCGCGAGCCGGCCGTAGGGCGGCAGCCGCGCGGCCTCCCGCTCGGCGGCCTCCGCGGCCAGGAAGGCGTCCCGGTCCTGGGCTTTGAGGGCCTGCATCACCGCATGGTCGGGGGCGTAGGTCTGGATCAGGGCCCGGCCCGGCCGCTCGGCCCGCCCCGCCCGTCCCGTCGCCTGGGCCAACAATTGGTAGGTGCGCTCGGCGGCCCGCAGGTCCCCGCCCCGCAGGCCCAGGTCCGCGTCCACCACCCCCACCAGGGTCAGGTTGGGGAAGTTGTGCCCCTTGGCCGCCGACTGGGTGGCCACCAGGATGTCGAATTCCCCCGCCGCCATGCTCGCCACCAGGGCGCGGGCGGCCTCGGCGTCGGCCACCGTGTCGGAGGAGAAGACGGCGATGCGGGCGTCGGGGAACAGCAGGCGCGCCTCTTCCTCGAGCCGCTCCACCCCCGGGCCGATGGAGACGAGGCTGTCCTTGGCCCCGCAGTGGGGGCAGCGCTCGGGCCGGGGCATGGACCAGCCGGTCAGGTGGCAGACCAGCCGCCCCGAATAGCGGTGCTCCACCAGCCAGGAATCGGTGTCCGGCGCGGTCATCCGCTCGCCGCAGGCCCGGCACAACACCAGGGGAGCGTAGCCGCGCCGGTTCAGGAATAAGAGGGTCTGCTCCCCAGCCGCATAGGTCTCCACCATGGCCTGCTGCAACGGCGGGGAAATCCAGCGCCCCGGCTCGGGGGGAGTCTCGCGCAGGTCGACCAGGGTCACCTCCGGCAGGCGCGCCGACCCGTGGCGGGCGCGCAGCCGGAGCCAGCGATAGCGGCCCCCTTGCGCGTTCCACACGCTCTCCAGCGAGGGCGTCGCCGAGGCCAGCACCACCGGCGCCCCCTCGATCTTGGCTCGGGCCACGGCCAGGTCACGGGCGTGGTAGATGAACCCCTCCTCCTGCTTGAAGGAGCCGTCGTGCTCCTCGTCCACCACGACCAGCCGCAGGTTGGCGAAGGGCAGGAACAGGGCCGAGCGGGCCCCGACCACGATCCGCTCCGCGCCGGAGGCCACCGCTTCCCACACCCGCCGCCGCCGGGGCGGGGCGACGCCGGAATGCCACTCCGCGGGGGCGACGCCGAAGCGCTCCTCGAATCGCGCGATCACCGCCTGGGTCAGGGCGATCTCGGGCAGCAGCACCAGGATCTGCGCCTTGGGGTCCGCCGCCAGGGCCGCCGCCACCGCCTCCAGATAGACCTCGGTCTTGCCCGAGCCCGTCACCCCGTCGAGCAGGGCCGCCTGGAACCCGCCCTCTGCGATCATCTCGCAGAGCACGGCCACCGCCGCGGCCTGGCTGGGATTGAGCACGGCCCCGCTCCGCGACAGATCGGGCTGGAGCCTCGCGGGCTCCGGGATCTCCATCCGCGCCAGCACCCCCTCGTCCACCAGGGCCTTGACCACCCCGGCCGAGACCCCGGCCGCCGCCGCCAGGGCCGAGGCCTTCCAGGGCTTGTCCCCGGCCGTCTCCAGCACGGATCGCCGCGCCGCCGTCGGGCGGGCGGGCGCCATGCCCGTAGCCACCAGCCCGGTTTCCGGCTTCGGCGGCGGGGCGCGCAGGCCCCTGAGCGCGATCGCCAGGGCGTCTCCCGCCGGTTCGCAGGCGTAGCGGGCCGCCCACTCCACGAAGGCCACCGCGCTCGGCGGCATGGGCGGATCGTCCAGCTTGCTCGCCAGGTCCTTCAGCGGCCGGTTGACGCCGTGCGCCTCGCGCAGCTCCACCACCACCCCCCGGACCAGCCGGGGGCCGAGGGGCGCGGCCACCTGGTCGCCCACCGCCAGCGCCATGCCTTCGGGCACGGCGTAGTCGAAGGCCTCTGGCAGAGGCAGCGGCAGGAGGACTCGGGCGACCTGAGACATGGGACGGCGGTGTATATCAGGCGGCGCGCGAGGTGACGCGGGCGAACCGCCCCGCTAAACCGCCCTGATGCGCATCGCCTTCATGGGAACCCCGCCCTTCGCCGTCCGCGTCCTGGCCGAGCTCGCCGCCGCCGGACACGAGATCGCGGCGGTCTATACCCAGCCCCCCGCCCGGCGCGGACGGGGCATGGAGCTGTCGCTGACGCCCGTCGCTATCCTGGCCAAGCAGCTCGGCCTGGAGGTCCGCTCCCCCGCCTCCATGCGCGACCCCGCCGAGGTCGAGGCCTTCCGCGCCCTCGACCTCGACGCCGCCGTCGTCGTCGCCTACGGCCAGATCCTGCCCCGCGAGATCCTGGAGGCGCCCCGCCTGGGCTGTTTCAACCTGCACGCCTCCCTGTTGCCCCGCTGGCGGGGCGCCGCCCCGATCCAGCGGGCGGTGATGGCGGGGGACAAGGTCACCGGGGTCCAGGTCATGCACATGACCGAGGGGCTGGACGAGGGTCCGGTGCTGCTGACCGAGGCCGTGGCCATAGCCCCGGACGACACCGCCGGCTCCCTGCACGACAAGCTGATGCTCACCGCCGCTCCCATGGCCGTCCGCGTCCTGGCGGCCATCGAGCGGGGCACGGCGGCGGAAATCCCGCAATCAGAGGCGGGCGTCACCTACGCGAAAAAGATCAGCTCGGCCGAGGCGCGGATCGACTGGTCCCGCCCCGCCGCCGAGGTCGACCGCCATATCCGGGGCCTGTCCCCCTTCCCCGGCGCCTGGTTCGCGGGCGAGGGCGGGGTGCGCATCAAGGCGCTGCTGTCGCGGGCCGAGGACGGGAGCGGCGCGCCGGGTGAGGTGCTGGATGACGCTTTGCTGGTGGCGTGCGGCGAGGGCGCGGTGCGCCTGCTGCGGCTCCAGCGCGAGGGCAAGGGCCCACAAGCCGCCGACGAATTCCTGCGCGGCCATCCGATTCCCGCCGGCGCCGGGCTCGGCTGACATGCCCCGCTACAGGCTGACGGTCGAATACGACGGCGGACCCTACAAGGGCTTCCAGCTCCAGGACGACGCACCCACGGTGCAGGGGGCGCTGGAGCGGGCCATCCACGGCTTCTCCAGCGAAGAGGCGCGGGTGTTCGTGGCCGGGCGCACCGACGCGGGCGTCCACGCCCTGGCCCAGGTGATTCACTTCGACCTGATGCGCGAGTGGGCCACGGACGTGGTGCGCGACGCCCTGAACGCCCACCTGCGGGACGAGCGCATCTCGATCCTGGCCGCCGAGCAGGCGGCGGACGATTTCCACGCCCGCTTCCAGGCGACGGGGCGGCGCTACCTCTACCGCATCCTCGATCGGCGCAGCCCCCCGGCGGTGGAGCGCGGCCGGGTCTGGTGGGTGAAGACGGCCCTCGACGCCGATGCCATGAACGCGGCCGCGCAGAGCCTGGTCGGGCGGCACGACTTCACCACCTTCCGGGACGCCCACTGCCAGGCCAAGAGCCCCGTGAAGACCCTGGACGAGGCGCGGGTGTGGCGGGAGGGCGGGGAAGTGCATCTGGCCTTCGCCTCCCGCTCGTTCCTGCACCGGCAGGTGCGGTCCATGGCCGGATCGCTGGCGGAGGTGGGGTCAGGGCGGCGGCCCACCGAATGGCTGGGCGAAATCCTGGCGGCGGCCGACCGAAAGCTCTGCGGGCCCGTGGCGCCGCCGGACGGGCTCTACCTCGCCGAGGTCATCTACGAGGGCGCGGCCAGCATCAGCCCCAGGTAGTCGGACCCGAAGTCCAGGGCCACGAACAGCACCACCATCAAGACGGTGACCCCGAGCTCGCCGGTGAGGGTCTCCTTGGCGGCGCGCCAGACCACGAACACCTTGAGCGCGATCTGCAGCAAGGACACCAGGCCGAACAGCGGCCCCGCTCCCACCAGCACCGCGAGGGAGCCCGCCGCGAGCAGCATGGTGAGGAAAAGCCCGGCCCAGTTCAGCACCACGATCAGCGCCACATAGCCCTGGGTCACGCCTACGGGCCGCGCGATCAGAGCGGCCAGCAGGGGAAAGCCCACCGCATTGACCGCGTAGCCTACCCCCGTAGCGGCCAGGCCCCGGGTAAGCACCTCCTGCGAGACGCCGGCCGAGCGGAACAGGATCGCGCCCATGATGATGGCGAAGGGCAGGCCGGCCAGGGCCGCCCCGAAGGAACGCACGAAGCCCCCCGCCGAGAAGTCGAAACCCTCGTACCACTGCGGATCGAAGCGGATCAGCCGCGTCAGCCCCCGCGCCGCCCCGGCGATCTCGCCCCCCGCCCGAGGCCGGTCGGCGTCCTCGCTCACGCGAATCTCTCGAAATAGCGGTCGATCAGGGCCCGGTAGATCTGGGCGAGATCCCGAATCTCCTGCACCGGCGCCCGCTCGTCGACCATGTGCATGGTGGTCCCGACGAGCCCGAGCTCGATCACGGGGCACAGGGCCCGGATGAAGCGGGCGTCCGAGGTGCCGCCGGTGGTGGAAAGCTCCGGGTCCCGCCCCGCCACCTGGCGCACCGCCTCGGCCACCACCTCGGTGAAGGGTCCCGGCGGGGTGTGGAAGGCCTCCCCCGAGACGATGCACTCGACGCTGACCACGCCTGCGAAGGCCGCGCCGGCAGCCGCGGCCTCCTCGGCCAGCCAGCGCGACAGGCTCATCCCGGTGTGGGCCGGGTTGAAGCGGATGTTCAGCCGCCCCACCGCCTTGGCCGGGATGACGTTGTGGGCCGGGTTGCCCACCGTGATGTCGGTGACTTCCAGGTTCGACGGCTGGAACTCGGGGTAGCCCTCGTCCAGGGAAACGGCCTGCAGGCGGGCCAGGAGGTCCACCAGGACCGGCACGGGGTTGGCGGCGCGGTGAGGGTAGGCGACGTGGCCCTGCACCCCCTCCACGGTGATCCAGGCGTTGATGCTGCCACGCCGGCCGACCTTGATCATGTCGCCCAGCAGCGCTGAGGAGCTGGGCTCGCCGACGATGCAGTGGTCGATGACCTCGCCCTCCGCCGCCAGGGCCGCCACCACCTTCTTGGTGCCGTCGAGGGCGGGGCCTTCCTCGTCCCCGGTGATCAGGAAGGAGATGGAGCCCGGCGGCTCGCCCTCGGCCAGCCGCGCCGAGACCGCGGCGATGAAGGCGGCGATGCCGCTCTTCATGTCCACCGCCCCCCGGCCGATCAGGCTGTCGCCGACGATGCGGCCCGCGAAGGGGTCTTCACGCCAGGACGCCGCCTCGCCGACGGGCACCACGTCGGTGTGGCCGGCGAAGCAGAGGTTCGGCCCCTTGGTCCCCCGACGGGCGTAGAGGTTCTCGATCTCGCCGAAGCGCATCCGCCGACAGGCGAAGCCCAGGCCCTCCAGGGCCCGCTCCACCACGTCCATGGCGCCCGCGTCGGCGGGGGTCACCGAGGCCCTGCGGATCAGGGCCTGGGTCAGCTCGACCGGATCGATGGTCTTCGCGGCGCTCATGGGGCCGGTTTAGGCTAGGGCCTGGGCCTGCGCAAACGGAGGGCGAATCGCGTCATGGGCAAGATCGACATCGAGGCCGCGCCGAGGCGGGACGGGACGGCCTATCCGGAGCCGTTCGACGTCCCCTGCCGCAAGCGCTCGCGGCAGCGCCTGGGCCTGGCCGCCGGCCTGACCCAGTTCGGGGTCAACCGCCTGACCCTGCCGCCGGGCCAGTGGTCCAGCCAGCGCCACTGGCACACCCATGAGGACGAGTTCGTCTTCGTGGTCGAGGGCGAGGTGGTGCTGGTCACCGACGCGGGCGAACAGGTGCTGAAGGCCGGAGACTGCGCGGGCTTTCCCCACGGCGTCGCCGACGGCCATCACATCCAGAACCGCTCGGACCGGGACGCGATCCTACTGGAGATCGGCCACACCGACCCGGCGGACGGCGCCTTCTATCCCGACATCGACCTGGAGGCCCGCCCCGACGCCTACTACCGCCGGGACGGCACGCCCTATCCGGCCACAAAAAGAGTCCGCTAGTCCCGCAGCAGCTCGTTCACCCCGGTCTTGGAGCGGGTCTGGGCGTCCACGGTCTTGACGATGACCGCGCAGGACAGGCTCGGCCCACCCTTGGGGTCGGGAAGGGAGCCCGGCACCACCACCGAATAGGGGGGCACCTTGCCGCGATGGACCTCGCCGGTGGCCCGGTCGACGATCTTGGTCGAGGCCGAGATGAAGACCCCCATGGAGAGCACCGAGCCCTCGCCGACGATCACCCCCTCGACCACCTCCGAGCGGGCGCCGATGAAGCAGTTGTCCTCGATCACGGTGGGATTGGCCTGCAGGGGTTCCAGCACCCCGCCGATGCCGACCCCCCCCGAAAGGTGCACGTTCTTGCCGATCTGGGCGCAGGAGCCGACCGTGGCCCAGGTGTCGACCATGGTCCCGTCGTCGACATAGGCGCCGATGTTCACGAAGGACGGCATCAGGATGACGTTGCGGCCGATGTAGGCGCCCCGGCGCGCCACCGCGCCCGGCACGACGCGAAAGCCCGCCTCGCGGAAGCGGTTCTCGCCCCAGCCCTCGAACTTCAACGGCACCTTGTCCCAGGCGCGCAGGCCGAAGCCCGACGGGTCGATGTCGCCCATCAGCCGGTTGTCGGCGAGGCGGAAGGACAGCAGCACCGCCTTCTTCAGCCATTGGCGCACGATCCATTCGCCGCCGACCTTCTCGGCCACGCGGATCTTGCCGGCGTCCATCGCCTGCAGGGCGGCCCCCACGGCCTCCGGGGCCGCGCCCTTGCTGCCGGGATTGAGACCGTCGCGGGCCTCCCAGGCGGCTTCGACGGCGGCTTCGATGTCGGCGTAAGCGGCGTCGGTCATGCGGCGCTCTCCTTTTTGATCCGCGCGGCGTCCAGGAACGGCGCGAGGGCTTCGGTGCGATGGTGGACGAAGGGGGCGGTAGAAGCCGCTGCGTGCGGCCCCACCAGGATCGTGGTCATGCCGAGCGCCTCGGCGGGGGCGAGGTTGCGCTCGGTGTCCTCGAAGAAGGCCGCGGCCATGGGATGGACGCCGTGGCGGGCGGCCATGCGGGCGTAGGTCTCGGGCGCCGGCTTGGGCGTCAGCCCGGCCGATTCCAGGTGGAAAACGTCGTCGATGAGGTCGGTCAGGCCCAGGCTCGTCAGCACCCGCGTCGCGTGGCCGGAATGGCCGTTGGTGAACACCAGCCGCCGGCCCGGCAGCCGCGCCAGGGCCGCCTGCAGGGCGGGATCGGGGCTCAGGCTGTCGTGGGAGACGTCGTGGACCTCTTCCAGGAAGCCCATGGGCTCGACCCCGTGGTTGGCCATCAGCCCGGCCAACGTCGTCCCGTGCTCGCCGAGATAGCGCTTCTGCAGGGCGTGGGCCTCGTCCCAGGCCAGGCCGGTCTCGCGCATCACATATTCGGTCATGCGGCCCTCGATCAGGCTCATGAACTCGGCCCCCGGCGGGTAGAGGGTGTTGTCGAGGTCGAAGATCCAGGTCTCGACGTGCCGCAGATCCGCCCCCGGACCCGGACCCCTCACTTGCAGATCAGGGTGCCGGAGCCGTGCTCGGTAAACAGCTCCACCAGCATGGCGTGGGGCCGCCGTCCGTCCAGGATCGCCACCGCCTCCACCCCGCCGTCGATGGCGGCGATGGCGGTCTCCAGCTTGGGGATCATCCCGCCCTTGGCCACGCCCGTCTCGATGGCCTTGAAGGCCTCGGCCACGGTCATGCGCCGGATCAGCTCGCCCTTGGCGTCCAGCACCCCCGCCACGTCCGTCAGCAGCAGCATGCGCTTGGCCTTCAGGGCCCCCGCGATGGCGCCGGCCACGGTGTCGGCGTTGATGTTGTAGGTCTCGCCCGCCTCGGACACCCCGATCGGGGCGATCACCGGCACATAGTCCTCGTCGGCGAAGATCAGGGCCTCGACGATCTTGGGGTCGACCTTCTGCGGCTCGCCCACGAAACCGAGGTCCACCACCTGTTCGATCTCGGAGTCCGGGTCGCGCTTGGTGCGCCGCGCCTTGATCACGGTGATCAGCCGGGCGTCCTTGCCGGACAGGCCGACGCCGCGCACGTCCGCTTCCTTGCCGGCCTGGTTGATGTAGTGGACGATTTCCTTGTTGATCGCCCCGGACAGGACCATCTCGGCCACTTCCATGGTGGCGGCGTCGGTCACGCGCAGGCCGTCGACGAAGCTCGACTTGACCCCCGCCTTCTCCAGCATCCGGCTGATCTGCGGCCCGCCGCCGTGGACCACCACGGGATGCAGGCCCAGCAGCTTCAGCAGAACGGCGTCGGCGGCGAACTTCCTCGCCACCGCTTCCTCGCCCATGGCGTGGCCGCCGTATTTGATGACCACGGTCTCGCGATCGTAGATCTGGATGAAGGGCAGGGCTTCGGCCAGGGTCCGGGCGGTGGCCCAGCCGGCTTCCTCCGGATTGTCGGCGACGTCGTTCATGGGCGGGCCATTAGCGGAAAGACCGCCGCAGGGGGAGCGGAAATAACCGCTAGAGGTCGGCGAACTGCGCGGCTTCGACGATCTCCGCCCGCAGCTCCGGGATGCCCCGGCCGCTCTCGGAGGAGGTGACGGCGATCCGCGGGAAGGCGGCGGGACGTCGCGACACCGCCTTCAGGGTCTGCTCCGCCACCTTCTCGGCCGCTTCGGTGGTGCGCAGCTTGTCGGCCTTGGTCAGGACGATCTGGTAGGAGACCGCCGCCTGGTCGAGGGCGTCCAGGGCCTCGGTGTCCGCCGACTTCAGCCCGTGGCGGGCGTCGATCAGGAGATAGACCCGCTTCAGGGTGGGCCGGCCGCGAAGATAGGCCCGGCCGAGATTCTGGAATTTTGCGGTCTCCGACTTGGCCGCCCGGGCGAAGCCGTAGCCCGGCAGGTCGACCAGCCGCATCCGCTCGTCCAGCACGAACAGGTTCACCTCCCGGGTCCGCCCCGGCTCGTTCGAGGCGCGGGCGAGGCCGTGGCGCCCCGTCAGCGCGTTGATCAAGCTTGATTTGCCGACGTTGGAGCGGCCGGCGAAGGCCACTTCCGGCAGGTCGGGCTCGGGCAGCTGAGTGATCTCGGCCGCGCCCATGAGGAAGCGCACCGGGTGGGCGAACAGGACCCGGGCGGCCTCGATCGCCTCAGGCTTGAACGGGTCGTCCACGCTAGGCCTTCTTCCCGCCGCCCTTGAGCCTGCGGATGATGTCGTCGATGGGGTTGTCGACCTTGTAGCGGCGCATGATCACGTACTGCTGCAGCACGGTCAGGATGCTCGACCAGGACCAGTAGATCACCAGGCCGACCGGCGAGTGGGCCAGCATGACGGTGAACACGATCGGGAAGAGCTGGAAGATGATCTTCTGGGTCGGGTCCGCCGTCGGCATGGGGCTCATCGAGGTCGAGAGCCACATGGTGATGCCGTAGATGATCGGCCACAGGCCGATGTGCAGGAAGCCGAGGCCCACCAGCATCGAACCTACCAGCGGCAGGGCGCCCGGATCGTAGGGGATCAGGCCGAACAGGTTCCACAGGGTGGTGGGGTCGGCCGCCGAGAGGTCGTGCACCCAGCCGACGAAGGGCGCGTGCCGCATCTCGATGGTCACGAACAGCACCTTGTAGAGGGCGTAGAACACCGGAAGCTGGAACAGGATCGGCACGCAGCCCGCCAGGGGATTGATCTTCTCCCGGCTGTAGAGGGCCATCATCTCCTGCTGCTGCTTGGCCGGGTCGCTGCCGAATTTCTTCTTCAGCTCGTCCAGCTGCGGCTGGACCTTCTTCATCTTGGTGACCGACTCGTAGGACTTGTTCGCCAGGGGGAAGAACAGCCCCCGCACGAACACGGTCAGCATCAGGATCGAGAGGCCGAAGTTGCCGGCCGCCTTGTGGAATTGCTCCAGCAGCCAGAAGATCGGCCGGGTCAGGAACCAGAAATTGCCCCAGTCCACGGCGTTGTCGAACTTCGGCACGCCGAGCTGGTCCTCGTAGTCCTTGAGCACCGAGACCTTCTTGGCCCCGGCGAAGACGCGGGTGGTCTGGACCGACTGCGTTCCCGGGGCGACCGCGCGGGCCGGGCCGACGAAATTGGCCTCGTAGACGTCGACGCCGTTCACCTGCGAGACACGGTAGGCGGCCTGGATGGCCTCCTTCTGGTCGGGGATCACCGCCGCCAGCCAGTACTTGTCGGTGACGCCGAGCCAGCCGCCGGTCGAGGCGGTTTCGGCCAGCCCGCCCTTGGTCCACTTCTTGAATCCGATCATCCGCAGCTGGCCGGCGAAATAGCCGATCGCGCCCTCGTGCAGGATGTTGGTGGCGGACATGTCCGAGGGCAGGCCCTGGCGCTGCACGGAGGCGTAGGGCGCCAGCTGCACCGGGACGGTCCCGCGGTTGGCCACCGTGTCGACGACCGTGAACATGTAGCGCTCGTCCAGCGCGATCTGGCGGGTGAAGGTCAGGCCCTGGCCGTTGTCCCAGGTCAGGGTCACCGGCTGACCGGGGGCGAGCGTGGCGCCCGCCGTCTGGGTCCACAGGGTCTTGGAAGACGGCGCGACCGCCTGGCCGGTCCAGCCGAAGTCGGCGAAATAGGCCTGTTTGGCGCCCTCGGGCCGGAACAGCTCCACGGGGGGCGAGTTCGCGGTCAGGGTCTGCTTGTAGTCCTTCAGGAAGAGGTCATCGATCCGGCCGCCTTGGAGGGCGATGGAGCCCTTAACCGCGGGGTTCTCCACCAGCACGCGCGGGCTGGCCGCAACCGCCTGGGCCCGGTCGACGAATATCTGGGCGCCGGGCGCCGCCGCCGCGATGGGGTTCTTGGCCGCCAGCGCCGCCTGGGCGCGGGCCGCAACCTCCCGTTCCTTGGCCCGCGGGCCAAGGATGAACATCTGGTAGGCGATCATGAGCGCCACGGCGCAGACCACGAACACGATCGTGTTGCGGGCGTTCTCTTTGTCCATGAACTTGGGTTCTTTACCGCGAAGAGGAACCGGAGGCCGGGCGCCGGCGCGGCGGACGAGGATCGTCTCCACCGGCGGCGAGGCTTATCAGCGCGCTTTTAACATCGTCAAGCAGCCGCTCCCATGGGCGCGTCGGCGCGCCGGCCCTGGCGACGAACACATAGTCGCATCCGGGCAGGCCATGGACGGGCAACAGAGCCCTCGCCGCCTCGCGCAGGCGGCGCTTGGCGCGATTGCGCACGACCGCACCGCCGATGCGCTTGGTGGCGGTGAACCCGACGCGGACAGGAGGGGCTTCGGGGGGCTCCGGCTGGGCCAGGGCCTGGATCACCACCGCCCCGCGCGCAGTCGCGCGGCCCTGGGCCACGGCCAGGAACTGGGCGCGGCGCTTCAGGCGCTCGATTTTCGATCTTGCAGGGGTTTCCATGCCGAAGCCTCGGGCCCGGCGGAATGCTGCGGCTAGGCCGACAGGCGCTTGCGGCCCTGGCTGCGGCGGCGGGCGATGATCTTGCGGCCATTCTTGGTGGCCATGCGATGGCGGAAGCCATGGCGGCGCTTACGCACGAGACGGCTCGGCTGATAGGTCCGCTTCACGGCGACGGCTCCAACTGCAAAAGGGCCGGTCCCTTGCGGGTCCGGCGGCGAGGCGGGGTGGATAGGCGAACGGGCCGCCCCTGTCAACGAAAGCGACTCATTGCCGCCTCTTGAGGCAGGCCTTCCGAGGGCAAGCGGCCGATCGTCGCCGTGCGCGCGAGGAGGCTTGACGAATTGTTGACCTTAAAGCTCCTTGCTGGCGCAGCTGACCTTGGGTTCCTCCTCCCCTTGGGGATTTTAAGACTGTCGCGGGGCGTATGATCGAAGCCGATGAGACCGCCGAGGGCGCGGAGCGCGAGCGTTCCGCCGTCAGGACCCTCGTTCGCTGCGGGCCGCTGGCCCTGGCCGTGCTCGCCGCGGCCGTCCTGCTCTTCACGGGCGCGGGGCGCTACCTGTCCCTCGACGCCCTGCGCGACCAGCGGGCCCTCCTGATGGCCATGGTCCACACCCACCCCTACCTGAGCCTCCTGGGCTACATGGGCCTCTACGTGGCCGTGGTGGCCTTCTCCCTGCCGGGAGCCCTGGTGATGTCCCTGTCGGGCGGCCTGCTCTTCGGCGTGTGGCTCGGGGCCTCCGCGGCCGTGGCCGGCGCCTCCACCGGCGCGGTGCTCATGTTCCTGGTGGCCCGTTCGGCCCTCGGCGACGCCCTTCGCGCCCGCACCAAGGCCGGCAGCGTGACCCACCGGATCGAGGCCGGGGTCCGCCGCAACGCCTTCTCCTGCATCCTGACCCTGCGGCTGATCCCCGCCATTCCGTTCTGCCTGGTCAATCTGGGGGCGGGCTTCGTGAAGATGCGGCTCTCGACCTACTGGTGGGCGACGGTCCTGGGCATCGCCCCGGCCACCGCCATCTACGCGAGCGTCGGCGCGGGCCTCGGCCAGGTGTTCGAGCGCGGCGGCCATGTGGACGCCGGGACCATCCTGCAGCCGCATATGTTCGCGCCCATGGTCGGCTTGGCCCTGCTGTCGACCCTGCCCCTGGCCTTCCAGGTCTGGAAGCGCCGCCGGGTCCCCGCCATGGCCAGAACCGGCGCCTGATCGGCGTTCAGCCGGCTCGATTCCAAAAATAGAGCGCATTCCCCCGCAAAACCGGTATCCAGTTTCGGTAATGCGCTCGTGGCTGCCAGAAGCTCTGCGGGATCGGACGCGCTTGGCCGGCTGGCTGACGTCGCGCCGCCTGTTTTGGCCGGGCGGCCTCTCGGCCCGCCTGCTGCTGCTGACCGTCCTTTTCGTCATGCTCGCCGAAGCCATGATCCTCGGGCCGTCGCTGGCCTCCTATGAGGAAGGCTGGCTGGTCGACCACGTGCGAGCCGCCGAGCTGGCGACCGTCGCCGTGGAGGCCTCCCCCGCCGGCGTGGTCTCCGACCGGGTGGCCAACGAGCTCTTGAAGGGCGCGGGCGTGGTCACCGTGGCCCTGCAGAGTCGGGGCGTGCGCCGCCTCCTGCCGCCCCCGCCGTGGGCGCCGATGAGCCGCACGCCGGAGCTGATCGACCTGCGCCGCCGCAACGGCGCCGAGTGGCTGGCCTCCCCCTTCCGGACCCTGGGGCCCTTCTCCCCGCCCTTCCTGCGGGTCCAGGCCAAGCCGCAGTTCCGCGAGGCCGACTTCGTCGAGATCGTGGTCCCCACCGCGCCCCTGCGGCACGACCTGGTGACCTATCTGCTCCAGCTTCTAGCCGTCACCGCCTTCATCTCGGCCGTGGCCGGAATCCTGGTCTATTTTTCCCTCGCCACCTTCCTGGTCCGGCCCATGCGGCGGATCACGGAGTCCATGGAGCGGTTCCGCGAGCACCCCGAGGACCCGGCCGCGCGTCTGGTCCTCTCAGGCCGCCGTGACGAGATCGGCCGCGCCGAGACCGAGCTCAGCCGCATGCAGGACGAGTTGCGCACCGCCCTGCAGTCCCAGGCCAGGCTGGCGCAGCTCGGCCAGGCGGTGGCCAAGATCAACCATGATCTGCGGAACATGCTGACCAGCGCCCAGATGGCCTCCGAGCGGATCGCCGGCTCGGGGGACCCCCGCGTGGCCCAGGCCCTGCCGCGCCTGGAGCGGGCCCTCAACCGGGCGGTCAAGCTGGCCGAGGACGTGCTCGCCTACGGCAGCAGCGACGAGGCCGCGCCCCAGGTCCGGTCGGTGGACCTCGCCGTCGCCGCCGACGTGGCCGCCGAGGACGCGCGCCTCACGCCCGAGGCGGTCGCCCTGGTCATCGCCCTGCCGAAGAAGTTCGCGCTGAGCGCCGACCCGGACCAGTTCCACCGAATCCTGGTCAATCTGTTCCGCAACGCCCGCGAGGCCATGGAGGGGAACGGGCGCAACACCGGCGAGGTGCGCCTGACCGCCGAGCGCAAGGAGGGACGCGCCATCGTCCGTATCACCGACAACGGTCCCGGCGTGCCGGAGCGGGCCAGGGACCGGCTGTTCGAGCCCTTCGTGGGTTCGGGACGCCCGGGCGGGGCGGGCCTCGGCCTGGCCATCGCCCGCGACCTCGTCCGCGGCCACGGCGGCGAGCTGAGCCTGGCGGAGACCGGGCCGAGCGGGGCCGTGTTCGAGCTGGTAATGCCGGACATGCCGTCCGAAACGGACGCCTAGAACACCCCACCTCCCGCTCACCCCGAGCGGATTTGTCGGAGTTAAAACCCCTTGGCTATGCCCTCACGGCGGGGATCGGCCGCGCCGAGGTAGCCGCCGCCGGGCCGCGCCACGATGCCGTGCAGGCCCGAGCCTTCCGGAGCCCCGCCGCGCACCGCCATGGCCTTGGCCCGGAGCGCGCCCAGGACAGCGTCGTCGAAGCCGGTCTCGGGGGTCGCGGACTCGCCGCGAGCGATCAGGTTGGGCAGGGCGATCGCCTCGGGCATGGAGAGCTTCCAGTCCAGCACGCCCACCAGGGTCTTGCCGACATAGGCCAGGATCGCCGGGCCGCCCGGAGAGCCGACCCCCGCCACGAACCGGCCCTGCCGGTCCAGCACCACCGCGGGCGACATGGTCGAGCGCGGCCGCTTGCCCGCCGCCACCGCGTTAGCCGAGGCGCCGCCGCCCGGGACCGTGGGCGAGAAGGAAAAGTCGGTCAGCTGGTTGTTGAGGAAGAAACCGTGGGTCATGCGGCCCGAACCGAAAGTCGACTCCACCGTGGTGGTGATGACCAGCACATTGCCGTCGGCGTCGGCCACCGCGAAGCTGGAGGTGCCGCCGGGCTCGCGGGTCGCGTCGGGGGCGAGGGCCACCGCGCCCATGGGCTTGCCGGGAGCGGGGGCGCCCTGCAGGGCCGTGGTCCCGATCTGCCTGGCGCGGCTCGCGGTATAGGCCGGGTCGATCAGGCCCTTGATCGGTACGTTCACGAAGGCCGGGTCGCCCACGTAGAAGTCGCGGTCGGCGTACATCAGCCGGCTCGCCTCGGCGAACAGGAACCAGCCCTGCGGATCGGCCGGCCCGCGGGTGTTGATATCGGTGTTCTCCAGGATGCCCAGAAGCTCGAGCAGGCCGATCCCCCCCGACGGCGGGGCGGGCACGCAGACCACATAGATGCGGTAGGGCCGGCAGAGGGCCTCGGAGGCCTTGGGCTTGTAGGCCGCGAGGTCCGCCGTGGTCATGGAGCCGGGGCGGGGCTCCTGGTGCAGGCGGGCGACGATGTCGGCGGCGATCTCGCCCTTGTAGAGGGCGTCGGTCCCCTCCTTGGCCAGCCGCGCGACAGTCGCGGCGTAGGCGGGGTTCTTCAGGACGTCGCCGGCCTTGTATCGCTGGCCGTCGGGCCTGGTGAAATAGGTCGCCACGTCCGGCCCCTTCACCTGGCCCTGGACGTAGTTGGCGAGGCGCGGGCTGACCACGAAGCCGTCGCGCGACAGCTTCAGGGCGTCGTCGAACAGTTCATTCCAGCGCTTCTTGCCGTGCTCCTTCTGGGCCAGGGCCAGCATGGCGACGGCGCCGGGCACGCCGGTGGAGCGGCCGCTGGTGACCGCCTCCCCGAAAGGCAGGGGCCGCCCCTCGGGGCCGAGGAACATGTCGGGGGTCGCGCCCGCCGGCGCGGTCTCCCGCCCGTCGTAGCCGGTCACGCGCCTGGTCTTGGCGTCGTAGTAGACCATGAAGGCGCCGCCCCCGAGCCCGGAGCTCTGGGGCTCGACCAGGCCCAGCACCGCCTGGACCGCAACCGCCGCGTCCACCGCGCTGCCGCCCGCCCGCAGCACCTTGACCCCGGCCTCGACCGCCAGCGGATTGGCGGCGGCGACCATGGCGCGGGGGGCGACGGCGGAAACCTCCGGGCCCGGCGCAGCGCGGCTGCCGGCGTCGGCGGTAGGGGCGACGAGCGCCCCGGCGAGGGCGAGACCGATCAGAATCCTACGCATTACAGGCCTCTCGTGTGGCCAAGTCCCATAGCCCGGACGCCCCGCGAGCGGAAATGCAAACCTCTGGCCGGCCGGTTAGGATTCCTGACAGGTCGTTCCTTGGGCGATCCGCTCAGAACCAGCCCTTCCACTTGAACCAGGCGAGCGGGATCAGGGTGGAGATGACGATCATCGCCAGGCCGAAGGGATAGCCCCAGCGCCACGCCAGCTCGGGCATCAGGTGGAAGTTCATGCCGTAGATGCTGGCGACCAGGGTGGGGGGTATGCCCACCACCGACACCACCGTCAGCAGCTTGAAGATGTCGTTCTGCTCAACGTTGATAAGCCCCAGCACGGCGTCGAGCAGGAACTGGGTCTTGTTGGCGAGGTGGGTCTCGTAGTCGTCCAGGCTGACGATGTCCTGGCGCACCACCGTCAGGCGGGTGGCGATATCGGGGGAGAGCCAGTCCGCCGCCCGCTCGCACACCAGGGGCAGGACCCGGCCCGCGCCCAGGAGACTGTCGCGGATCATCGACAACCGCCCGGCCGAGCCGCCGACGTCGGCCAGGATCCTGCGCAGGGTGTTGTCGTCCTTGCCGCCGCTTTTGCGCTTGGTGGTGGTGAATATCCGCCCCGCGATCCGGTCCAGCTCCGCCCCCGCCAGCTCCAGCAGGTCCGCGTCACGGTCGACAATGGCCTCGAACAGGCGGGTGAAGACCTCCACCGCCGTCAGGTCGGGGGTGACGCGGGCGGCCTCCTTGTCGAACACGCTGAGCTCGGAAAAGCGCACCGTGACCAGGAGGCCCGGGGTCAGCACCAACCCAACCGGGGTCAGGGTAGGGTGCCCGCCGCGCGCGTGGGCCACCAGCGGCGTCGACAGGTAGAGCGCGCCCCGCTCCACATAGGCGCGGCTGGAGGTCTCGATCTCGCTGAGATCCTGCAGGGTCGGGATGTAGAGCCCCGAGCTGTTCTCCACCATTTCCTTCTCGGCCTCGGTGGGGTCGACGAGGTCGATCCAGACCGGCGGCTTGGCGGCTTCACCGGGGTGCTCGGGATAGGCGGTCATCATTGCCAGGTCAGCCCGCGGCCATCAGGGGGTGGACGGCCTCCACCGCCGCGCGGGCCCTGTCGCGCACCTCCGCCGGGGCGCGCCCAGGCTTGTAGAGATCGGAGCCCAGGCCGAAGCCGCGGGCGCCTGCGACCCACCACTCGGCCATGCTGCCGGGACCGACCCCGCCGACCGGCTGCACCACCACGTCGGGGGGCAGGACCGCCTTCAGGGCCTTCACATGCTCCGGGCCGTAGGTGGAGGCGGGGAAGAGCTTGAGGTAGCGCGCGCCCGCCGCGATGGCCGTGAAAGCCTCGCTGGCCGAGCCGAAACCAGGCATGGGGACCAGCCCCCGCTCCAGGGCGCGGCGGATCACCCGGGGATCGGTGTTGGGGGAGACGACCAGCTGCCCGCCGGCGTCGGCCACGGCGTCCGCCGTCTCCTCGTCGAGGACCGTCCCGGCGCCCCAGACCATCCGGCCCGCCATCGCCGAGAGCCGGCGGATGCTCTCCAGGGGCTGCGGCGAATTCATCGGTACTTCCACGACGCGCACGCCCCCCTCGTACAAAGCCTCGGCCACGGCGATCACTTCGTCCGGCCGGACGCCGCGGATGATGGCCACGATCGGCGCCGCTGCGAAAGCCTGCTGCAAGGTGATCACGCCACGCCTCCTTGGCCGAACAGGGCCTTCAGTCCGGCCAGGCCCGCCGCCTCGCCGTCGTGGACCTCGACCGCCGTTCCCAGCCGGTCGAGGGCGCGGGCGTAAAGCCCGGTCAGCACCGGATCGCCGATCAGCACCACCGGCCCCTCGGCCTTCGCATCCAGCAGGGCCGGGACGCTCGCCACCTCGGCCCCGACCAGGAGGCCGGACAGATACGACCGCGCCGCCTCGGCGGGCATGGCTCCGCCCACCACCTTTGAGCGAACGGTGAAGAGGCGCGCCGCCAGGGCCCCGCCGTCGCCCGCCGCCTCCAGCCCCTCATCGAAGGCGCCCCAGTCCTCTGCCCCGGGCGTGGATTTCAGCACGCTGTGCTTGGACAGGACGTCGAACAGCTCTCCGGTCATGGCGGTGACGAACCGCTCGATGAGGCCGTCCCGCACCAGGACCCATTTGGCGTGGGTGCCCGGATGGCAGACGAGGCGGGGGCCCCGCGCGCCTTCCGGATCGGACGCGGCCCAGCCGAGCACTTGCGTCTCCTCCCCCCGCATCACGTCGGGCCCGGCCCCATGCGGGCGCTGGGCGCGGAGGCCCGGGACGATCGCCGCGGGGGGCGTCGCGCCCTCCACCCGATGCAGGGCCCCGGCCAACTCGGGCAGGCCGACGGGGCAGTCCAGATAGGGAACCTCCACCCAGCCCAGGGTCGAGCCGATCATGCCGCAGAGGACGGCTGGAAGATGCTCCGCGCCGAGGGCCGGGCGCACCTCCTCGCGGAACCGCCGCTCGGGCTCGCCGGGCGCCAGTTTGGAGACGCCTAAGGCGAAGTCCTGGTTCGCGCCGATGGAGCCGTCGGCGTTGACGACCCAGGCGCGCAGGTTGGTGGTGCCCCAGTCCAGGGCCAGGAAGGCTGGAGTTGTCATGACGCAGCCATAACGCGGCGGGAGCCCCCGCGATGCAGGGAATGGTTACGCAGGCGGGGCGTGGGCGAGACGCAGCAGGTTCGCGGAACCCGGCGCGCCAAAGGGCGTGCCCGCCAGGATCAGGATACGCTCCATCGGCCCGGCGGCGCCGAGACGTACCGCCAGCTCCACCGCCGCGGCCGTCATCTCCTCAAGCCCATTCGGCTCGATCCCGACCCTGGGCTCCAGCCCCCAGACCAGGCAGAGCCGCCGGGCGACCGAGTGGTGGGGGGTCAGGACCACTACCGGCTGCAGCGGCCGTTCGCGGGCCAGCCGCCGGGCCGTGGCCCCGGTGGTGGTGAAGGAGACGAAACAGGCGGTCTTGCCGGCGTCGGCGGCGCGGCGGGCGGCAGCCACCAGGGCGTCCGCGTCGTCGTCGTCCCAGTCGTGCTCGGCGTACATCAGCTCGGGCCAGCGGTCGTCACGCTCCACCCGCTCGATGATGCGGTTCATGATCCCCGCCGCCTCCATCGGAAAGGCGCCCGCCGCCGTCTCAGCCGACAGCATCAGCGCGTCCGCACCCTCGTAGACCGCATTGGCCACGTCGGAGGCCTCGGCCCGGGTCGGGGTCGGCGAGGAGGTCATGGATTCCAGCATCTGGGTGGCCACGATCACCGGGATGCCCCGCTGGCGCGCCGCGCGCAGGATGGTCTTCTGGGCGACCGGCACCTCCTCGGGCTCCAGCTCCACCCCGAGGTCGCCGCGGGCGATCATCACCCCGTCGCAGAGGTCGAGAATAGCGTCCAGGTTCTGCAGGGCGGCCGGCTTCTCGATCTTGGCCAGGCAGGCGGCGCGGCCGTCCACCAGCTTGCGCAGCTCGGCCATGTCAGCCGGGCCCTGAACGAAGGACAGGGCCACCCAGTCCACCCGGATGCGCAGGGCGAAGGCGAGGTCCTCGCGGTCCTTGTCGGTCATGGCCGCCATGGGGATCACGGCGCCGGGCAGAGCGATGCCCTTGCGGTCGGAGAGCTTGTCGCCCTCGACCACGATCACGTCGGCGAAGCCGTCGCCGGTGGTCTCGACCCGCAGGCGAACCCGGCCGTCGTCCACCAGCAGCAGCACGCCGGGCTTCATGGCGGCGAACAGCTCCTTGTGCGGCAGGTGCACGCGCCGGGAGTCGCCGGGGGTCGGGTCGAGATCGAGGCGGATTTTCTGGCCCGGGGCGATGGAGATCGAGCCGTCCTTGAACTTGCCGAGGCGCAGCTTCGGCCCCTGCAGGTCGGCCAGCACCGCCAGGGGCCGCTCCAGCACCACTTCCGCGGCCCGCACGCATTCGCAGGCGGCGGCGTGGTCCTCGTGGCTGCCGTGGCTGAAGTTCAGGCGAAAGACGTCGACCCCGATGCGGGCCAGGGCCAGCACCTTGTCGGCCCCGTAGGAGGCGGGACCCAGGGTGGCGACGATGCGGGCGCGGCGGGCGCGAATCATGGGGTGTCGACTTCCGTTCGACGGGTCGATAGCGCGGATTTCCGCCTCATGGATACCGCCGAGGCGCGGCGGAAGCGCCCAGGGGCTAAATTTTCTGGGGAAGACCGGGCGCTCGCCTCACCAGAAAGGGCTTGGCCTCACCAGAACGGCTTGGCGTCCGCCAGCTCGGCGTGGAGCCTGGCCGCCTTGCGCAGGCGCCGGCGCGTCTCGGCGGCGTGGCCGCCGACCACCAGGCCGGCGGCGAAGGCGGCGTGGCCCGCCCCGCAGGCCTGCACCGCATCCAGGGCCGTGGCCCGGGCGACGGCGATGTCGTTGAGCCCGCCGAGTTCTTCCTGCAGCCTGGCGAGGGCCTTCACGAACGCCTCGCGACGCCCCTTCGCCTTCTTTCCGGGGAACAGGCCCGCGAAGAACTCGATGCCGTAGCGCAGCTTCTTGGTCCCGATCCGCAGGTGGTGACGGTGCTCGGCGTCGAGGTCGGCCAGATGCTTGCCCTCCTTGCGGACCCGCCGCCGAAGCTCGCCTAGGGTCTCGGCCGCGAAAGCCGGGGCCGGCGTGCGGGCGGCCGGGGTGCGGGCCCAGCGTCCGGTCTCGATCCAGGCAGCCGTCTCCAGCACCAGGGCGCGGAAGCGGGGGGAGCCCGCCGCCGTCACGGCGCGGTCGTAGGCGGCCGTCCGGGCCGTCTGCAGAGCCTCGCCGAAACCGGCCATGCCGACCCGATCGGGGTCGGCCTCGGCGGCCGGACGGAAGGCGTCCTCCAGGAAGACGTCGAGGTTTCGCGCCTGGGCCAGCTCGCCGGTGATCCATTTCAGCTCGGCCTTCACGGCTTCCGCCGCCGGGCCGCCGACCACGGCCTTGAACATGGATATGGCCGCCCGCAGCCGGCGCAGCCCCACCCGCATTTGGTGCAGGGCCGAGGGGCTGCGGCTGTGGCGCAGGAGACGGGCGTTCTCGATGAACTGAATCAGGCAGGCCCGGCCGATCCGGCGGAAGGCCTCCGCCACGGTGGCGTCTTCGGCCAGGGTCACGGCGGCGGACTTCTGCGCCCTCGCCGCCTTGCCGTCGGCGAGATTGTAGCCGCGCTCGGCCTTGCCGGTGAGGCTGAGATGCATGGGCGCGGCCTTGGACAGCCGCCGCGCCGCCGCGAAAAGGGCGCCCGCGGGGCCGCGCTTCAGCTCCAGCTCCAGCTCCATCAGCGGGGCGTGGCGCTCGCCGGCGTCCACCTGTCCCTCGTCCAGGGCCAGTTCGATCTCCGAGCGGCTGAGCTTGAGGTGATGGACGGTGCGCCGGAACCGGGTGGCGAAGAGCGGCACGAGCGCTCCCATGTCGCCCTCCAGCACCTCGCCCACGGGGGTGCGGCTCACCGCTTCGGCGTCGGGCGTGTCGCCGGCGATCTCGCATTCCCACTCGCCCCGGTCGAACAGGCCGGCGCCGTCGTAGGTCTTGACCGTCTGCACCCGCCGCGGGCCGTCGTGACGGACCCGCAAGGCCAGGCCCGCGCCCCGCAGGCGCCGGTCCTCGGTGTCGAAATAGACGGTCTCGAGGCGCTTGCTCCCGCCGGCCTCGCCCCGCCGCGCGGCGAGCGCCCGGACCTGCTCGAGGTCCTGCGGCTCGATCTCGAACTTCAGCTCGATCTCGCTTGGCGTCGTCATGCCTCACCCGGAAAGCGGGCCGGACCATAGACCGGCGTTTGCGCCTGATAAATGAGGTAGGTCAAAGGCCCGTGAAGAGCGCGCGGGAGGGGCAGAGATCGGCGACGGGACAGGCCTCGCAACGGGGCCTGCGCGCGATGCAGGTGTAGCGGCCGTGCAGGATCAGCCAGTGGTGGGCGCGGGTGCGCCAGGGGTCGGGGATGACCGCCATCAGGTCGCGCTCCACGGCGTCCGGCGTCGTCGCCTTGGAGAGGTTGAGACGGTGCGAGACCCGGAACACGTGGGTGTCCACCGCGATCGCCGGCTCGATCCCCAGCTCGTTCAGCACCACGCTCGCGGTCTTGCGCCCCACGCCCGGCAGGGATTCCAGCGCCTCGCGCCGCAGGGGGACCTCGCCGCCGTGCTGCTCGGTGAGGATGCGGGCCGTGGCCATGACGTTCTTCGCCTTGGTCCGGTAGAGGCCGATGGTCTTGATCAGGTCGGTAAGGCGCGCCTCGCCCAGCGCCAGCATCCCAGCCGGGGTGTCGGCCTCCGCGAACAGGACCTTGGTCGCCTTGTTGACCGACTTGTCGGTGGCCTGGGCCGAGAGCGCGACCGCCGTCACCAGGGTGTAGGGGTTGGAATATTCCAGCTCGGTGGAGGGATTCCCTTCCAACGCCTCGAAGCGGGAGAAGATCTCGACGATCCGCTCACGCTCAGCGGGAGAGACGCGCTTGGCCCTCTTCGCGGCGGGCTTCTTCTTCGCGACGTTCTTCTGGGCGAGTTTCGGAATCGGCTTGGCGACCATGGCGCCACCGTGGCGAAGAGCGGCGCGCGCGTCCATATTGGCGCGATGGCCGGCCCCCTTCTCTACATGGACGCGGTGATCACGCCGAACCGCTCGCTGTCCAAGCGGGGCCTGGCGATCGTGCTCGGGCTGATGGTCTTCTACAACCTGGTGCTGGGGGTCCTGATGCTGGTGATCGGAGCCTTTCCGGTGCCGATCTTCCTCGGCCTCGATGTCGTCGGTCTGTTCCTGGCCTTCCACGTCTCCAACCGCCGCGCCCGCAACGCCGAGCGGGTGCAGGTCACCGCCGACCAGGTGAGGGTGATCCGCGAGCAGGGCCTCGGCCCCCGCACCGTCTGGGCCTCCCCGACCGCCTTCACCCGCGTGGCGGTGGAGAACGCGGGCGAGCACGAGCTACGGGTCCGCCTCAGCCAGTCCGGCCGATCCCTCACCGTCGCCGGAGGACTGAGCCCCAAGGAGCGGGGCGCCTTCGCCGTCGCCCTGGAGCGGGCCATAGGCGCGGCCCGCGCCGAGCGCCATGGGAGCCCCGCATGAGCTTCAGCCCCGAAGAGGTCGAACGCTACGCCCGCCACCTGGTGCTGCGCGAGATCGGCGGCCCGGGCCAGCAGGCGCTGAAGGCCTCCCGCGTACTGATCGTCGGGGCGGGCGGGCTCGGGGCCCCCGCCGCCCTCTATCTCGCCGCCGCCGGGGTCGGAGTGCTGGGCCTCGCGGACGACGACACGGTCGGCATGTCCAACCTGCAGCGGCAGGTGCTCTACGCCACCGAGGACATCGGCCGCCTCAAGGTCGATGTGGCCTCCAACCGCCTGGCCGACCTCAATCCCCACGTCCAGATCGAGGCGCACGCAGTGGCGGTGACCGCCGACAACGCCCGCGAGGTGGTCTCCGGCTACGACCTGGTGCTCGACGGCACCGACAATTTCGACGTCCGCTTCGCCGTCTCTGACGCCTGCGTGGCCGAGGGCAAGACCCTGGTCTCCGGCGCCATCGGCCGCTGGACCGGTCAGGTCGGGGTCTATCCCCCGGGCCAGGCCTGCTACCGCTGCCTGGTGCCGGAAGCGCCGCCGGACGCCGAGACCTGCTCGGCTGTGGGCGTGGTCGGGGCCCTGGCGGGGGTGATCGGTTCGATGATGGCCCTGGAGGCGATCAAGCTCATCACCGGCGCCGGCGATCCCCTCGCGGGGCGCCTGTTCATCTACGACGCCCTCTCCGCCGAGACCCGCACCGTGCGCCTCTCGAAGGACCCCGCCTGCCCGGCTTGCGGAGCCTGAGCCCGTGCTGAAACTGGAAACCGGCGCGCGCCTGGTGGCGGCGACCCACAATCCCGGCAAGGCGCGGGAGATTTCCGCCCTGCTGGACGGCCGCTTCGACCTCGTGGCCGCCGGCGCCCTGGGCCTGCCCGAGCCGGAGGAGACCGAGGCCACCTTCGTCGGCAACGCCGTGCTGAAGGCCCGCCACGCCGCCGATCTCTCGGGGCTGATCGCCATCGCCGACGACTCCGGCCTGTCGGTAGCGGGCCTGGACGGCGACCCCGGCGTGCTCTCCGCCCGCTGGGGAGGGGACGCCAAGGACTTCGATTCGGCCATGGCGCGGGTGGAGCGGGAGCTTGATCAACGTGGATCGGCCGATCGGCGCGCCTGGTTCACCTCCGCCTTGGCGGTCGCCTGGCCCCAGGGGCCGGTCGTCGCGGTGGAAGGGCGCGTGGACGGGACCCTGACCTTCCCCCCGCGGGGCGGACTGGGCTTCGGCTACGACCCGATCTTCATCCCCGAGGGCTTCGACAAGACCTTCGGCGAACTGGAAGCGGCTGTGAAAGACGGCATCAGCCACCGGGCGCGGGCCTTCGAGAAGCTGAAGGCGGCGCTGTTTTGACCACCGCATTTTCAGGCGAAGTGGTCGCCGGTTCGCCGCGGAAAATGCGGCAAGCTGAAATTCTAGCGCCGGTCGCCGTCTACATCCACTGGCCCTATTGCGCCCGCATCTGCCCCTACTGCGACTTCAACGTGGTGCGCGACCGGGGCCGCAAGGGAGAGCAGGCCGACCTCGTCGCCGCCATCGCCCGCGACCTGCAAGCCCAGGCGGCCCTCATTCCCGACCGGAAGCTTGTGTCTGTGTTCCTCGGCGGCGGCACGCCCTCGCTGATGGACCCGGCCGCCGCCGCCGACTTGGTCGCCCTGGCCCGCCGCCTCTGGCCCTCGGACGGCGAGATCGAGGTCACCCTGGAAGCCAATCCCACCGACGCCGAGGCCGGCCGCTTCGACGCCTTCGCCCAGGCCGGGGTGACCCGTCTGTCGCTGGGGGTGCAGTCGCTGGACGATGCGGCCCTGGCCTTCCTCGGCCGCAACCACGACGCCGCCGAGGGCCGCCGCGCCGCCGAGGTTGCGGCGAAAGCCTTCCCGCGCCTGTCCCTTGACCTGATCTACGCCCTGCCCGGCCAGACACCTGAGGCCTGGGCGACGGAGCTGCGCACGGCGGCCGCCCTGGGCGCCGAGCATGTCTCGCCCTACCAGCTGACCCTCGAGCCTGGGACGCCTTTCGACCGCGCCGTCCGCCGAGGGCGCTTCGCCCCCGCCGACCCGGACCTCGCGGGCAGCCTCTACGACGTCACCCAGGAGACCCTGGAAGGCCTTGGCTTCGAGGCCTACGAGGTCTCCAACCACGCCAGGGGCGAGGCGGCCCGCTCCCGCCACAACCTCGCCTACTGGCGCGGGGAGGACTACGTCGGCGCGGGCCCCGGCGCCCATGGACGGCTGACCCTGGACGGGGTCCGCACCGCCACCGAGGCTGCGAAGGGGGTGCGCGACTACATCGCCAACGTTGACGCAACCGGGCGGGGCTGGAGCGAGCGCGAGGCCCTGGGCCCCGTCGCCCGGGCCGAGGAACGCCTGATCATGGGACTTCGCACCCTTGAAGGCGTGGCCCTCGACGAGCTCGCGCCCCTCCCCCTGCACCGCCTGCGCGACCTGGAAGCAGCTGCCCTCGTACGCCTTATCGACGGCCGGCTGATCGCCACCGCCAAGGGCCGCGTGGTCCTCGACCGCGTCATATCGGAACTCGCGACCTAGCCCCCCAAACCCCGCTCACCCCGGCGAAAGCCGGGACCCAGGTTTGAGCCACCTCCCCGCCGAACGCAAAAAAAGCCTGGGCCCCGGCTTTCGCCGGGGTGAGCGGGAATTTGAGCGAAAAAATACCCGCCCGCCGATGCCGTCGGCGAGCGGGTCTGGGAGATCTCGGAAGCGCTGGCGCTTAAGCCGCCTTCACGCCGGATTCGTTTAGCCACTCCAGGATCTTCTGCTTGGGCATGGCGCCGACCTTCATCGAGGTCATCTGCCCGTCCTTGAACAGCATCATGGTCGGGATGCCGCGCACGCCGTAACGGGACGGGGTGGTCGGGCTCTCCTCGATATTGACCTTGGCCACCGTCACCTGGTCGGACAGCTCCTCGGCGATCTGGTCGAGGGACGGGGCGATCTGGCGGCAGGGGCCGCACCACTCCGCCCAGAAATCCACAAGCACCGGCTTGGTCGATTTGAGCACGTCCTGCTCGAAACTCTCGTCGGTGACCTTCACCGTCGCCATGAAACGCTCCTATGACAGGCCCTCGGCGCCCATGTAGGCGCCGGAGACCCCGCAATCAACCTTGGCTGTTGAGCCCTGCCAAGGTCGCGGCAATCACACCTTCGGGAACGGGCATCAGTTTGGGCCCGTCGGTCCACACCAGGGCCGCCTCCACCCGCCGTCCCGGGAAGATCGCCCTCAAGACCGCCACATAGACCGCCATCTGCACGTGATAGGCGCGGTCCGCGTCCTCGATCCGGTCCGGCGAGGGACGGTTGGTCTTGAAATCCACCACCAGCACGCGGTCGGGCATGACCACCATGCGGTCGACCCGGCCGGAGACAGCCAGGGTCGCCGGCAGGTCCGGCGCGCCGCCGGCTATGGCGGCCTCGGCCCGGCTGCCGGGGCCGAACACCTCGGCAAAGCGCGGGTCCTCCAGAACAGAAAGGGCCGCCGCCGCCATCTCGGCCCGCTGCTCCGGGGTGAGGTCCAGGTCCTTGGCCAGCAGCCGCTCGGCCCCCTCGGCCCGCGCGGCGGGGACGATGTCCGGGAGAAGCTGCAAAAGCCGGTGGATGATGTCCCCCCGGCGGAAGCGCCCGAGCCCGCCGGTGCGGGAAAGCGGCGAGGGCGCGGGACCGCGCTGCTCCTCGGCCAGGGTCGACGGCGCGGCGTAGGCGCGGGCGGCGGGTTCCTCCGGCGGCGGGCGCTCGGCCCAGGCGGGCAGGGCCTCGGCCGCTTCCGTGGCCGGGGCGGCGACCTGGGCGGGGGGCGGGTCCTCGCCGTAGCGCGCTACCTCCATCTCTCCGACCTTCAGGCGGCGCACGGCCTCCTTCACCTCCTCGCGCTCGAAGGCGTGGGCGAGGCGCTGGTACCAGCTCCCCTCCGGAGGCCCCTTGGCGGTGGCCGAGAGCCGGCCGCAGACGATCAGCCGGTCCCGAGCCCGGGTCAGGGCGACGTAGAGCAGGCGGAGCGATTCCTCGTCCCCCTTGCGCTTCAGCCGCTCGCGGGCGGCTTCGGAGGCGTCACAATCTTCTTTCTGCCGCGGAGCCCAGAGGAACCCGCCCTCCTCGGTCGAGAGCAGGGCGCCCCGCACCTTTGAGGCCTGACGGCAGGTGTCCGGCAGAATCACGACCGGCGCTTCCAGCCCCTTGGCCCCGTGGACGGTCATGACCCGGACCTCGCCGCGGCCGGATTCCAGT
Organism: Caulobacterales bacterium; assembly: GCA_947474395.1. Taxonomy (GTDB): domain Bacteria; phylum Pseudomonadota; class Alphaproteobacteria; order Caulobacterales; family Caulobacteraceae; genus CANJID01. The sequence continues at coordinate 23,394 of CANJID010000017.1, read as the reverse complement.
TCGCGCTTCACCTCGATCTCGGCCCGCTCCATGGCGGCGGTGAACCCCTCCAGGTCGTGCACGCCGCGGCTCTCGGCGGCGAGGGCCTGGGACAGCACCTCGTCGAGGGCGTCCTCCGCCTCGCGCCCCAGTCGGGTGAGAATCCGCCGGCGCATGGAGCGCCCCTGCCCGTCCAGCCGGTTCAGGGCCCGCGCCAGGAAGTCGAAGGGGCTTCTCGCCCCGGCCTCCCCCCGCGCCCAGCCGAGGAAGCCCCGCGCATCGCCCCACTCGGGACGCTCGTCCCCCCGCCGCGACAGCTCGGCCCACAGGCGCCGCCCGTCGGCGCGCGGCTGGGCCAGGTCGTACAGCCCCTGCTCGTCCACGTCGCAGAAGGGGCTGCGCAGAAGAGACGCCAGGGTCAGGTCGTCGTCGGGGAAGAGGGCGAAGCGGCACAGGGCCATCAGGTCCTGGAACACCACATGGTCGGAGAGCTTCAGCCGGTCGGCGCCCGCCACCGGCACCCCCGCCTTCTTGAGGGCGCGGATGATCTCCTCGAACAGGGCGTCGCGGCCCCGCACCAGGATCAGCACGTCCCCCGCCGTCACGGGGCGCCAGCCGCCGGCCTTGCGGTCGTGCACGCCTTCCCGCCTCGAGATCATGCCGGCGATCTCGGCGGCGATGGCCTGGGCGAGGCGTTTGCGCGCCGTCACCGGCGGCTGGGCGTCCAGCGGCGCGTCCCAGGCGTCGGCCTCCTCCACCGGCTCGTCCTGATAGATCGGCCACAGGTCCACCGAACCCGGATGGTCCGGGCGCAAGCTCTCGTGGCGGACTCGCTCTTCCTTTGAAGCCGGAGGCACCGCATCGCGCGTGGCGGGATCAGCAAAAACGGCGTCAACCAGAGCCAAAACTCGAGGCGTTGACCGCCAACTCTCGACTAGGGCCGGCTCTAAGAAGGGTCGGCCTGCGGCAAGCGCCGCACGCCGATAGCTGGCGGTTTCATGGGCGAGTTGCTCAGGGTCAGCCCCCTGGAAGGAGTAGATCGACTGCTTTTCGTCCCCCACGGCGAAGATGGTGCGTTCTAAGCTCCGCCCGCCAGCGCCCGCGAAGAATTCTTCGGAGAACGTACGCAGAATATCCCACTGTTCCGGAGCGGTATCCTGGGCCTCGTCCACCAGCACATGGTCGATCCCGCCGTCGAGCTTGTAGAGCACCCAAGCAGCGTCCGACCGGACGGTGACCAAGGCCAGGGTGCGGGCGATCAAGTCCGAGAAATCCAAGGCGCCGCGCCGGGCCTTCTCGTCCTCGTAGAGGGCGGCGTAGACGCGGGCGAGGGTGAGGGCCATCACCGTGTCGCGGGCGATCCTCGCGCCTTGCGCCCGGCAGAGCGTCTCGTGCAGTCGTGTCTGTTCCTCGACCAGCCACTCCTTCAACCAGGCGTCGAGGGCGACGGTGCCGAGCTTCTTGGTCGGCTCCCCCGCCTGGGTCGAGAACACCCGCCAGCAGTCGCTGAAATGCCCCGGCGTGGTGGTCCCGCATTCGGCCAGGGCTGCTAGCCTGCCGCCGAGCCTCTGGTCGCTGGTCGCCTTGCTCGCAAGCAGGGCCTCGGAAGCCCGCGCCCAGGTGGCCCAGTCGGTCTCGGCGACCGCGAAGGCCTCCAGTTCATCCGGGTCGGCGGGTGTGTCGAAGCCGCAGGCCCGCCAGACATCAGTGCCAAAGCCATCGCTTTCTGCGCAACGATCGAAATAGGCCTTTATCGCCGCACGGCGGCCTTCAAAGGTCGCCAGCATGCCTTCAAAGGATGCGAAATCGAGTTCGACGGCAAAGTGGGCGTAGGCGCGACCTATCGCTCCGCCAGCGTCGGCCACCGCCATCCGCGCCAGTTCCTCCCGCGCCAGCCGCGAGGCCTCAGCCGCCGCCGCGTCCTCCAGCACGCTGAAGCCCGGGAAGACCCCAGCCTCCAGGGGGAAGCGTCGCAGCAGCTTCTCGCAGAAGGCGTGGATGGTCTGAATTTTCAGTCCGCCAGGCGTCTCCAGGGCACGGGCGAAAAGTGCTCGTGCACGCCCGAGATTGATTGGCTCTTCCGCAATCACCGCCAACTTCTTGGCTAGATCGTCGTCTTCAGCGACCGACCACGTACCGAGCATGTCGAATAAGCGACGCTGCATCTCCGCGGCGGCCGCCTTTGTGTAGGTGACGCAGAGGATCGCCTCGGGAAGCGTCCCGTGTAACAGCAGGCGCGCCACTCTGTTCACTAGGGTCAGAGTTTTACCGGTACCGGCGTTGGCGGTGACGAACGCGTTGACCTTCGGATCCGCCGCATCGTTTTGGGTTTCGATGGCGTGCGCAGTCATTCCCCGCCCTCCCCGTCGCCGCCGCCCATGACGTGCCACTCGTAGAGCCGCGACAGGTGGTCGTAGTCCCCGCCCCACTGGCTGAGGAACTGCGGCGCGGCCCAGGCGAGGTAAGGCGTCTCGGGATTATCGAAGCGTTCGACGCGCAGCTTCAGCCCGTTCAGCGCCGCCTCGGCCGCCGTGGCGGAATCCATATCGACGGCGTGCTTCAGCTCCCCGGCCACCCGCCGGCCGATCACCCGCACGTAGAGCAGTTCGCCCGGCATGGTCGCCCCGGCCTCGGTGAAGCCCCCGCCCCGCAGGATGGCCGCCGTCAGGGTCAGTTGGGGCGCGAACCCTGCCTCGACCTGTTTGGGCGTCGGCGGGGCGCCGGTCTTGAAGTCCAGCACATCGGCCCGCCCCGAACGGACCTCGATGCGGTCGGCGCGGGCGGTGACGGTGAAGGGGGCGAAGAGGCCGTCGAAGGTCAGCTCGCCCCTCTGTTCGACCAGCAAGCGCGCCCCGGGGCGGCGGTCGCGCTCGAAGTCCATGGCCCAACCCGCCGCCCGCTCGGCCAGTGTCCGCTCCCGCGCCATGGCGGGCTCGGGCATGCCCTCGGCCTCCAGGTGCTCCATCAGCATGCGGGCGAAGACGGTTTCAGCCTCGGCGGGCATCACCTCCGGGTGGTCGCGGACGAACTGCTCGAACGCGGCGTGGATGGCCGTCCCCCGCGCCCGCGCCTCCACCGGCTCGTCGGGGCGCTCGAGGTTCCGGAGCCGCAGCACGTAGCGGGCGTAGACCCCGTACGGGTCCCGCACCCACATCTCCACGCCCGTGACCGGCAGGACGCGGGGGCGCGCCTCCACCGGCGGTTTGGGGCGGGGCCGCTCGGCGGGCTTCAGCGAGGGCGGCGGGGACTCGATCGGCGCGTCCAGGGCGCGGGCCCAGGCGGCGAGCTCCGGGCGTCGGGGCAGCTCCACCGCCGCCCCCCGCGCCAGGGTCTCCAGCCGCCACAGCCAGCGCGACATCACCGCCGGCTGGCCGCCGCGCCGGTCGGCATGGATCATCACCACCTGCGGCGCGCAGGCGGCCTGGGCGAAGTCGTGGGCGGTGAGGCCGATGCGCCGCTCCAGGGGCGGCAGGCCCAGCCGCTCGCGCATCAGCCGCGACAGGAAGGGGTCGGCGGCCGGAGAGCCCGGCCACACCCCCTCCTCCAGCCCCGCCAGCACCAGGGTGTCCGCGCCCACCAGCCGCGCCTCCAGGGCGCCGAGGATGCGCAGGCGGGGATGGGCCGCTCCGCCGGTCCGCACCGGCTGCGCCGCCAGGAGCCTGCCGGCGATGGCCGCGAACCCCGAGGCCGTGGCGGGCGGTAGCGCGCTACCCTCCTCCGCGACGCCCGCCAGGAGGCTCGCCGCGCTCTCCCCCGCCGCGTTGGCCCACAAGCCCCCCGCATCCCCGTCCGGTCCCCTTGCGAGAGCCTCCAGGGCGTCGATCAGCGCGCGAGCGGCGTCGTCAGGCGAGACGGACCCGAGCACGAAGGGCGCGGCGGCAAGGTCGAGCGCGGCCTTCAGGTCTTGGGCGAGACCGACTGCCCCACTCTCCCCGCTCATCCCGGCGAAAGCCGGGACCCAGGCGTTTTTGTTGTCTTCAGGCGGCGCATCGGACGCAGGTAAAAAACCTGGGTCCCGGCTTTCGCCGGGATGAGCGGATAATTTTTTCAGTCTCGCGAACAGCCCGTCCCAGCCGCGCGGCCGGGGCCCTCTCAAGCCATAGCGCTCCAGGTCCCGCCGCGCGCTGCTCAGACGCTCGGGATCGCGGCCCAGCCGCACCAGCGGATGCTTGACGATCCCCAGCAGGCGCACCGGGTTGGGCGCCTCGGCCGTGGCCTCCGCGAGCAGTCCGATGAGCACCCCGACGGGCGTCTGGGCGAGGGGAAGCCCCGCGGAGGAGTCGGCAGCGATCCCCCAGCGCGACAGGCGGGCGGAGACCCGGCGGGCGAGGTTGGCGTCCGGGGTGACCAGGGCGGCGGTGCGGCCGGGGACCTCCAGGGCCTCGCGCAGGGCCAGGGCGGCGATGGCGGCGGCCTCCTCCTCGGCGGCGGCGCGGACCACGGACAGGCCAACCAGCCCCTCGGCGATAGGGTCGATCCCGGAGGAGGCGCCCTCGGCCCGCAGCTTGTCGATCTGGGCGCGCCAGTCGGCGGTGGCCTCGGCCGGGCGCAGGGCCTCGTTGATGACCCGGCGGCGCGAACGCCCGCGCAACCTGTCCCCGACGCCTTCCGGAGAGGGCCACTCGGCCACCTCGCCCCGAGCCACGCCATGCCGGTCCAGCAGCCGCTTCAGCGCCGCCTGTGGGTGGGCCTCGTCGATGTCCTCCCAGGCCTCGTCGGCGAGGTCGGTGTCGAGGCCCGGCAGGACCACGCACCCTTGCGGCGCGGCGGCGACGGCGGCCAGCAGGTCCGCCGCGCCCTTGGCCGTGCCGGTGGAGCCGGCGGCGACCGTCACGCCGGCCGGCGGGCGGTCCTTCCACTGGGTCGCCAGGGTTCGCAGCAGCAGGGCCCGCCGTTCCGACACGTCGATGAGGCCGAGCGACCGCAAACGCTTTGGCCAGTCCACCACGGCGATCTTCAGCACCTCGGCCGAGAGCCGCCAGTGCTTGGCAAGGTCCCCCTCCACGAGGCCGTCCAGCGGCGGGTCGACGATCTCTTCGATCTGCAGGGAGTCCAGGAAGGCGGCCAGGGCGTCGGCCAGCTCCAGGCAGGCGGGGGCGTCGGGGGCGCGCTCGAAGGGCAGTCGCGATGCGTTGTCGTGGACCAGCCGGGCCAGCTCGAACCGCCGCCGCAGCGGGCTGACCGCGGGGGGCAGGGTCAGGGCCAGCTCCCCCGGCTCGAAGGGCGGCTCGCCCTCGTCGAGGTCGCCCAAGGCCCTGATCTGCGGCAGCAGCACCGCCCGCCCGCCGCCGGCCTTGACGAAGGCCTCGGCCAGCGTGCGCGCGCCGCGCCGTGTGGGAGTCAGGACCGTGGCGTCGGCCAGGGCCTCGGGGCCGCCCGGCGCCAGCATCTGCAACAGGCCGGCGGCCAGGTCGTCCACGAACGGCCGGTGCGCGGGGATGGTGAACCAGCGGGTCGGCGCGTCCTGGAGGAAACCGGCCATCAGGCGGCGACGGCCTTCAGCCGCGCCTCCGCCACGTCGCGCGCGGCGGGATCGCCGGCATGCATCCACAGCCCCTCGGGCGCGAAGCCGTGCAGCCGCCCGCGCTCGGCCAGGGGCCGCCATATCCGCGTGAGGGAAAAGGCGCCCTCGGGCGTCCCCTCGAACACCTCCGGCTTGGCGATATGCAGACCGACATAGAGCCAGGGCGCGACCGGCGCTTCGCCCCGGAAGCGCAGGGCGCCGTCCGTTTCGAGGAAGAAATCCCCCTCGGCGTGGAAACCGAGGGAGGTCGCGGTCGGGGCGAGCATCAGGAGTACGTCCATCCTCGCCGGATCCCACGCCTGCGCCATCGCCTCCAGGGCGGGACGGCCGGTCTCGATCCAGACGCAGTCGATGTTGGCGCCCCAGAAGGGCCCCTCGCCCAGCAGAGGCAGGGCCTTCTTCATCCCCCCGCCGGTCTCCAGCAGCTCGGCCCGTTCGTCGGAGATGGCGATCGTCGGCGCGGCGCGGGCTTTCAGGTGCGCCTCAAGCAGGTCGGCGAAGGCGTGGACATTGACCACCGCCCGCTCCACCCCCGCCGCCTGCAGCCGGTCCAGGGTGTGGTCGATCAGGGGCCGCCCCGCCACCTCCACCAGGGCCTTGGGCCGGTCGTTGGTGAGCGGGCGCATGCGGGTGCCCAGCCCCGCCGCCATCACCATCGCCGTCTTAGGGCCGCTCATGACGCCGCCGCCGGGGCGTGGGTCTCGAACCAGGCGCGCAAACCCTCCATGCCCGGCTGGGCGAGGTTCTTCTCCAGGGCGCGGCGCACCCGGGGGATGAAGGCGGCGTAGCGGGGCTTGCCGTCGCGGAAGATCAGCCGGGCGAAGATGCCCAGGATGCGGGCGGCGTTCAGGGCTCCGAGCCCGGCGTAGTCGGCCAGGAACGCTTCGCGGTCGAGGTCCGGCCGGGCGGCGAGGTAGCGCGCCACCATGGCCCGCTCCAGCGCGTCGGACACGTCCCGGCGGGCGTCCTGCAGCAGGCTGAACAGGTCCCAGGCCGGATGGCCCAGCACAGCGTCCTGGAAGTCGAGCAGGCCGACCCGCGCCAGTCCCTCCCGTTCGGGCAGCCAGATCAGGTTCTCCGCGTGATAGTCCCGGTGCGTGAACACCGAGGCGCCCGCCCCGCCCCGCGCCTGGATCGGCGCCCAGAGCTCGGTCCAGGACCGCAGGGCTTCGGGGGAAAAGGACTCGCCCCCGGCGTAGCGGGGCCACCACTCGACGAAAAGGTCGGCTCCCGTCTTCAGGGCCAGGGCGTCGTAGGCCAGCAAGGGCCAGGTCCCCCCGCCGGCCTCGTCGCTGTAGGCCAGGCGCGCGGGCGGCGCGGCGCGGTGCAGGTCCACCAGGAGATCGATGGCCGTCTCGTAGAGGGGCGCGGGGTCAGACCCCGCCTCGATCTCGACGGCGAACACCCTGGGGCCGAGGTCCTCCAGCACCGCCAGGCCCTGGGCCACGTCGCAGGCGGCGATGGCGGGGGCGGAAAGTCCCCGGCCGCGCAGGTAGGCGGCGGTGGCGGCGAAGGCGTCCACCCGGCAGGCGGCCAGACGCGCCAGGGCGTTGTACCCCGCCGCCGCCCTCTGCTCAGGCGTGGCCTCAGGGCCGCAGGGTTTGCCTTCCGCCGCCGGCGGGGCGTCCATCAGGATCAGGGGCGCGCCGGACGGGGCGGTCAGGCGCTCGTAGGCGCGGGTGGAAGCGTCGCCGGGCAGGCGCGCGCGCATCGCCCCGCCCAGGCCGTGCCGGGCCAGGAACGCGGCTTTCAGTTCCTCGCGATCTTGCGAACTCACCCCGTCAGCTCCGTCTCGCGCCCGGCCCAGGAACCGTGGCCGGCGAGAAGCGCGGTGCGCCCCTCGGTCCCCGTCTCCGGCAGGGCCAGGACTATATCGAGTCGGTCGAGGGGCAGGCGTCCCTCCAGCCGCTCGGGCCATTCGATCAGGGCGACACCGTCCTCCAGGGCCTCGTCCAGGCCAAGCTCGAAGGCCTCCTCCCCGCGCGTCAGCCGGTAGAGGTCGAAGTGGGCGATAGGGAAGGCCGGCGCCGCGTAGAGCTGGACCAGGGTGAAGGTGGGGCTCGGCACGTCCTCGTCGGGTGTGGTCAGGGCACGGATCAGGCCGCGCGCCAGGGTGGTTTTGCCCGCGCCGAGGGGGCCGAACAGGCAGACCGCCTCCCCCGCCTGCAACCTCGATGCGACAGCGGCCCCCAGCCGCTCAACCGCGGCGGGATCGGCGAGGTTCACGGGTGCGGGATCGGCAGCGTGGTTCATTGGCTCACCGCTCTCCCATGGTGTATTCGCCGCGTCCAGCAGGAGGCCGGATTGAGCGGTACGGACGGGCGTGTGGTCATCGTCGGGGCGGGGCACGCGGGGGGAACGGCGGCCGCCTTCCTGCGCCAGTTCGGCTGGACCGGCGAGATCGTGCTGATCGGCGACGAACCCCTGATCCCCTATCACCGCCCACCCCTCTCCAAGGCCTGGCTGAAGGGCGAGGCCGACGAGGAGAGCCTGGCCCTTCGCCCCGCCGACTTCTACGGCGAGCAGGCCCTGGCGCTGCGCCTGAACGAACAGGTCGCGCGCATCGACACCGCCGCCCATGCGGTCATCCTCAGCCACGGCGAGCGGGTGGCCTACGACCGGCTGATCCTGGCGACCGGCGCGCGGGCCCGGCCTCTCGCAGTTCCGGGGGTCGGGCTTCAAAATGTGTTCTCCCTGCGCAGCGCCGCCGACGCGGAAGGCATCAAGCGGGCGCTGGGGATCGGGCGGCGAATCGCCATCATCGGCGGCGGCTACATCGGCCTGGAAGTCGCCGCCTCCGCCCGGGCCCTCGGCGCCGAGGTGACGGTGATCGAGCGGGAGGCGCGGCTGCTGGCCCGGGTGGCCTCCGAGCCCCTGTCCCGCTTCTTCGAGGCCTACCACCGGGCCCGCGGCGTCCGTTTTGAGCTGGGGGCCCAGGTCGCCGCCCTGGACGGGACCGGAGCGGTGGAAGCCGTGCACCTGAGCGACGGCCGGGCCCTGGCCTGCGACGCCGCCCTGATCGGGGTCGGCGCCCTGCCCAACGAGGAGCTGGCGCGGGAGGCGGGGCTCACCTGCGAGAACGGGGTGGTGGTGGACGAGGCGGCCCGCACCTCCGACCCGCACATCTACGCCATCGGCGACATGAGCTGCCGCCCCATCGCCCTCTATGGCCGCCGTCACCGCCTGGAAAGCGTGCCCAACGCCATCGAGCAGGCCCGCCAGGCCGCCAGCGACCTTTGCGGCAAACCCGCCCCCGCACCGGAGGTCCCCTGGTTCTGGTCCGATCAGTACGACCTGAAGCTCCAGATCGCGGGCCTGGCCTTCGACGTGGACCGCCTCGTGCTGCGCGGGGACCTCGACGAGGCCCGCTTCGCGGTCTTCCACCTCGACGCCCGAAACCACGTCCAGGCGGTCGAGGCGGTCAACGCCCCGGCGGAGTTCATGGCCGGCCGTCAGCTGATTCAACAGCGTAAGCAGGTTGCGCCGGAGAAACTTCGCGATATGTCGGTGTCGATGAAGGCCGTTGCGGCCGGATAGAAGGCGCGCATGGCCAAGATCACCTACGTCGAGTTCAATGGGACCGAGCACACCGTCGAGGTGAAGCCGGGGCTTTCCGTCATGGAAGGCGCGATCCGCAACAACATCCCCGGCATCGACGCCGACTGCGGCGGCGCCTGCGCCTGCGCCACCTGTCACGTCTTCGTCGACCCGGCCTGGACCGAGAAGGTGGGCGGCCCCTCGGCCATGGAGGAATCCATGCTCGACTTCGCCGACGGCGTGCAGCCCAATTCCCGCCTGTCCTGCCAGATCAAGGTCCGCGACGAGCTCGACGGCCTGATCGTGAAGACCCCGGAAAACCAGCACTAACCCACCCTGCCCCCTCTGGGGGAAGTGTCCCGAGCTTGCCTCGGCACGAAGGGGGCTGAAGGGCGCGACCTCTCCGGAAAGCGGGTCCCCCTACCCCCGCTTCGCGGGTACTTCCCCCAAAGGGGGCAGAGTGAGGCGCTACCCGAACGCCAGTTCCGGGTGCGCCGCCGTGGTGTAGGCGGTCTCGGGCAGGTGGCAGGTGAAGGTGGCGCCGGCGCCGGGTTCGCTTTCCAGCGCCACCCAGCCTCCGTGCAGCTCCACCAGGGCCTTGACCAAAGCGAGGCCCAGCCCCGGCCCGCCGCGGTCGCGGCCGACGAAGCGGTCGAAGATGTGGGCCTGGACGTGGAAGGGGATGCCGCGCCCAGTGTCCTTGACCCGGATCTGCAGCTCGCCCTGGCCGCGCTTGGCCTCCAGCAGCACCTCGCCCCCGGCCGGGGTCGAGCGGATGGCGTTGCCCACCAGGTGGTCGATGGCCTGGGCCAGCCGCTTCTCGTCGGCCCGGATCACCCCCGTGTCGTCCTCGGCGGTGACCGTCAGGGTGACCTTGCCGTCCTCGGCGGCGCGGGCGGCGCGTTCGCCGGCGCCCCTGAGCAGGTCCTCCACATTGACGTCGCCGAGGCTGAGGCCCAGCTCGCGGGCGTCGATCGCCGCCATGTCGAGCACATCGTCGATGGAGTGGGCGAGCTGGCCCGCCGCCGCCCGCACCGAGGCCACGAAGGCCCGCGCCCGTTCCGGCAGGGCCTCGCCCTGGCGCTCCAGGAGCTCCGAATAGCCGATGATGGTGGTGAGCGGGGTGCGCAGCTCGTAGGAGACGTTGCCGACGAAGTCCCGCTTCAGCCGCTGCGCCTCGTCCAGCGCCGCCTCCTTGTCGGCCACCGCCTGCTCCAGCTGGCGGGTGGCGGTGACGTCGTCGAAGGCGATCAGGGTCGCGCCGTCGGGCAGGGGCCGGGTCAGGTAGCAGACCATCCGCGCGTCGGAGGTACGGACCTCGCCGCTGATCGGACTGCGGACCTGCGGGTCAGGGTCGGCCACCCGCGCCTTCAGCTCCAGCCAGAAGGCCTTGTCGTGGACCAGCGGCGTGCAGAGGCGCGCCACGCCGTCGAAATCCGCCGCCTCGGAGAGGGCGTGGGGGGTGATGTTCCAGAACCGCTCGAAGGCCTCGTTGTGCAGACGCAGGCGCCCGTCCGAGCCGAACACCGCCACCGCGTCGTTGAGCTTGTCGAGGGTGGCCTGCTGCACCTGGACCAGGCCGTTGTACTGGGCCCGCAGGCGCAGCTCGCCGGTGATGTCGGAGAACAGCAGCAAGAGGCCCCCGAACGGGTGCGGCTGGCGCACCACCCGCAGCGTGCGCCCGTCCGGGATGCTCCACAGTTCGTCCGGCGCAGCGCCGAGGGCCTCGTAGAAGGCCAGCTCGTGGGCCTTCCACTTGGCGTAGTCGGCGGTCTCGGGCAGGCGGCGACGCTGGCGGAGGCGATCCAGCACCTCCCCGTGGGTGGGCTTTTCCGCCAGCCAGGCGGGCTCCAGCCCCCAGAGCTCGGCGAAGGCGGTGTTGTGGAACACCAGGCGCCGGGCGGGATCGAACACCGCCACCGCGTCGGCCAGCCGGTTCAGGGTCTCGGCCTGGGCCGCCTCGTGGCGCCGCAGGGCTTCCCGGCCTTCCTCGACCTCGGTGGCGTCCAGGGCGATGGCGCCCGCCCCCCCGCCCTCCAAGGGCTCGGCGGTGACGTGAAAGGCGCGGCGGCGCCCGTCCAGGGTCGCCCAGCGCATGCCCTCGCGCCGCTGGGTCAGGCCCGCGGCCTCGGCGGCCAGGCTGTCGGCGCTGCGGTCGAAGGAAAGGTCGCGGGCCAGGGCGTCCTCCACGGAGGTCGCGCCGGCCGCCTGCAGCCAGGCCCGGTTGGCCCAGACGAGGCGCCCGCCCGACCCGGCGATCCAGGCGGGGCTCGCCTGCGCGTCCAGGAAGGCGGCGAAGCGGGCGGCGGAGGGCAGGCCGCCCCCGGCCGAGGCCGTCAGCCGCAGCCAGGCGAAGGCGCCGGCGGTGCGCCCCTCCACCAGCACGGTGGCGCGGGGGCCCCTGGCTTCGAAGTCGCAGGGCTCGCCGCGCTCGAACAGCCCCTTCAGGCGGCGGGCGTGCTCGGGGTCGGAGCGCATCAGGGCCTGCAGCACCGTGGCCGCCTCGGTCTCGCCCGGATGCTCCAGCCCCAGGGCCGCCGCGCAGGCGACCAGGCTGTCCTGGCCCGAGGTCAGGCGCGCGGCCCCGCCCTCGATCACCACCACGGCGGCGTCGAAGGCCTCGGTGGAGGCGTGGGCCGCGTCGGCCCGGTCTGCGAAGGCGGCCAGCCGCTCTGAGAGCTCGCGGATGGTCCGCTGGGCCCGGCGGCGCTGGGCCAGAGCCCAGAGGGTGGCGGCGAGCGCCAGGCTCGCAGCGCCGGCGGCGGAGACGAGGCTGGCGTCCAATCCGGTCATGGAGAGCCTCCCCGGTGAGGCGGGAGCCAGAGGGCGTTACGAATCAGGACCATATCGCATCGCAAGGGGCGACGCGCGCCGCGGCGGCCTAAGGGCCCGAATTCGCCCCAGACTGCACATGGTAAACCCGCTCTTAAGGCTTACAGCGGCAGGGAAGGGCTTTCCGACCGGTCTTCGCCTGCCATGTCCGTCGAGCGCATCCTCCACCATTTCCCGCTGGATCCCTTCTCCCGCCAGGCGCGCCTGGCCCTGGCGGAGAAGAAGCTGAGCTTCCGCGAGCAGATCGAACGCTATTGGGAGCGACCGGAGCCCCTGACGGCCCTCAACCCTTCCGGCCTGCCCCCCGTGCTGATCGACGGCAAGGGCGAGGCGCGGGTGGTCGCCTGCGAGACCCGGGCGATCCTGGAATATCTGGAAGAGCAGTACCCCGACCCGCCGCTCTTACCCTCCGATCGGGCCGGACGGGCCGAGACGCGGCGCCTGATCCAGTGGTTCGACCGCAAGTTCGACTTCGAGGTCAACGGCCTGTTGCTGCACGAGAAGATGGAAAAGCGCCTGCTCAAGCTCGGCGCCCCGGACCTGGGGGCCCTGCGGCAGGGCCGCGAGGCCGTGCGGGCCCACTTCACCTATCTCGACGCCCTGGCCAGGGATCGCGAGTGGCTGGCGGGCTCCACGCTGAGCCTGGCGGACTTCGCCGCCGCCGCGCACCTGTCGGTGATCGACTACCTGGGCGAGGCGCCCTGGGACACGGCCCCGGCGCTGAAGCGGTGGTACGGCAAGATCAAATCCCGCCCCTGTTTCCGCCCTCTGCTGGCCGACCGCCTTCCGGGCATGCCCCCCGCCGCCCACTACGACGACCTGGATTTTTAGAGGCGCCGTATAAGGGCCGGGATGAAACCGGCCGGCGACCCCAAGACCGCGATCCTCGCCAAGGCGGCCGAGCTCGGCTTCGACGTGGCCCGCGTCGCCGCCGTGGGCGAGGCCTGGGCGGCGTCGGCGCGGCTGGTGGAGTTCGTGGAGCAGGGCCGCCACGGCTCGATGGAATGGATGGCCACGACCCTGGACCGCCGGGTCCACCCCCGCGCCATGTGGCCGGACGCCCGCTCGGCCCTGGTGCTGGGGCTGAACTACGGCCCGACCACCGACCCCCTTGCCGCCCTGGCCGACCCGACCCGCGCGGCCATCTCGGTCTACGCCCGCGGCGACGACTACCACGAGGTGGTCAAGAAGAAGCTCAAGGCCCTGGCCTCCTGGATGGCGGTTTCCTTCGGCTGCGAGGTGAAGGTCTTCGTCGACACCGCCCCCCTGATGGAAAAGCCCCTGGCAGGCGAGGCGGGGCTCGGCTGGCAGGGCAAGCACACCAATCTGGTCTCCCGCGAGTTCGGCTCGTGGCTGTTCCTCGGCAGCGTCCTGACCACCCTCGACCTGCCGGCGGACGCGCCCGAGGGCGACCACTGCGGCGCCTGCCGGGCGTGCCTGGACATCTGCCCCACGGGCGCCTTCCCGGCCCCCTACCAGCTCGATGCCCGGGCGTGCCTTTCGTACCTCACCATCGAGCGGAAGGAGCCCATGCCGCTGCGCTACCGGGCGGCCATGGGCAACCGCATCTACGGCTGCGACGACTGCCTGGCCGTCTGCCCCTGGAACAAGTTCGCCCAGGTCGCCGGCGAGGCGGCCCTGCACGCCCGCGACCACCTGGAGAACCCGCCCCTGGAGGAACTGGCCGCCCTGGACGACACGAATTTCCGGGCCCTCTTCTCCAAGTCGCCGGTCAAGCGCATCGGCCGCGACCGCTTCGTGCGCAACGTCCTCTACGCCATCGCCAATTCCGCCGAGCCGAGGCTCGCCCCCGCCGCCCTCGCCCTGCTGGACGACCCCGCCGCCGTGGTCCGCGGGGCGGCGGTCTGGGCCTGCTCGCGTCTGCTCGACGGGCCCGCCTTCGAAGCCGAGCGCCGGACCCGGGAGGCCGCGGAAATCGATCCCGATGTGCTCGCCGAATGGCGGGGGGCTCAACCCTAAGGAAAGGACTCTCGGGTAAAACGGGCGGATGCAGATCGACGTCATCTCCCCCACCGAACTGTCCGAAGGCGACGTCGCCGCCTGGGCGAGCCTGCAGAGCCAGGACCGCAGCCTGGCCAGTCCCTTCCTGTCTCCCTACTGGGCCCAGGCCTTGATGGAGGTCGACGGGCCGGACCGGAAGAACGGCAAGATCGCCATCCTCAGCCAAGGGGGCGAAACCAAGGGGTTCATGGCCGCCCGGGCCGGTCGCTTCACCGCCCTGCCGATCGGGGCGCCCATGTGCGACTATCAGGCCCTGGTGGCGCCTCGTGACCTGACGGTCGACCCGCAGCGGATCGCGCGGGCGTTCGGCGTCTCGCGGATGGATTTCCACACCTTGTTGGCCGACCAGGCCAACTTCACCCCCTTCATGCGCGGCTACTCCGAGGGACAGGTCGTCGACCTCGCGGAGGGCTACGAGGCCTATGAGACCGCCCGCAAGGCGGCGGGCTCGGGGGTGTTCAAGGACACGGCCAAGAAGGGCCGCAAGATGCAGGCGGAGGTGGGCGAGATCGTCTTCACCCCCATGTCCGACAGCCAGGCCGACTTCGACCAGCTGATCGACTGGAAGCGCCAGCAGTACCGCACCACCCGCCAGACCGACATCTTCGACGCCGGCTGGCCGCTGGACCTGATCCGGGGGCTGTTCGGCCGGGTCGGCCCGGGTTTCGGCGGCGCCTTCTTCACCCTGCACGTCGGCGGCAAGCTCGCGGCGGCCCACTTCGCCTTCCGCGGCGCCGACCAGCTGCACGCCTGGTTCATCGCCCACGACGACGAACTCGCGCGCTATTCGCCGGGCGTCGCCCTGATCATCGAGATCCTGAAGTGGGGCGCGGCCAACGGCTTCCGCGAGCTCGACTTCGGGGCCGGTGACCAGCGGTTCAAGCTCCAGCTCGCCACCCATCCGCGCAAGGTGGCCCACGGCTTCGTGGGTCGGCCGAGCCCCGCGACCCTCATGCGCGGGGCCGAATACGGCGTCCGCGCCGCCGCCGAAGCCCTGCCGCTCGGCCGCGCCTCGGCCCTGCCCGGCAAGGCCATGCGCCGCCTGGACCTGCTCCGCGCGCTGGGCGGACCCAGCTAAAGTGGAAGCCGGTTTAGCGTCCGGGTCCGCCCAAATCTAAGATTCGAGAGGGCTTGCACAGCAAGCCCTCGGGGTCTGATCGCCTGCCACAAGACGACCTGATCGGCGCCCGCGCATTGCGGCTGCCTCGCTTCGCCTTTATGTGCGGCCGACCATGACCGTGACGTTCGCAGACATCGAAGCCGCCGCCGCCCGCCTCAAGGGCCAAGTGGAGCGCACCCCTTGCCGGCATTCGCGGACCCTGTCCGAGATTACGGGCGCGGAAGTGTGGGTGAAGTTCGAGAACTTCCAGTTCACCGCCGCCTACAAGGAGCGGGGCGCCCTCAACAAGCTCCTGCAGCTCACCCCCGAGCAGCGCGAGCGCGGCGTCATCGCGGCCTCCGCCGGCAACCACGCCCAGGGTCTGGCCTATCACGCCGCGCGCTTAGGCGTGCCGGTGACCATCGTCATGCCCCGCTCGACCCCCATGGTGAAGGTTGAGCACACCCGCGCCTTCGGGGCCGAGGTGGTGATGGAGGGCGACAGCTACGACGACGCCAGCGCCGCGGCGCTGAAGCTCTGCGACGAGCGCAAGCTGACCTACGTCCACCCCTTCAACGACGAGGCGGTGATCGCCGGCCAGGGGGTGATCGCCCTGGAGATGCTGGAGGACGTGCCCGAACTGGAGGTCCTGCCCGTGCCCGTGGGCGGCGGCGGCCTGATCGCCGGCGTCGCCACCGCCGCCAAGCACATCAAGCCCTCGATCAAGATCTACGGCGTCGAGCCGAGCATGTACCCCTCCTTCACCAACAAGATCCGGGGGATCAACGGGGGCGTGGTCGGCGGCCAGACCATCGCCGAGGGCATCGCCGTCAAGGAGATGGGCGCGCTGACCTACGCCATCGCCCGCCCGCTGGTGGAGGACGTACTCCTGGTCGAGGAGCCGTTCATGGAGCGCGCCATCGCCCTCTACGCCAACGTCGAGAAGGTGATGGCCGAGGGCGCGGGCGCCGCCTCGCTGGCGGCCCTCCTGGCCTATCCGGAGCTGTTCAAGGGCAAGAAGTGCGGCCTGATCCTCACCGGCGGCAACATCGACACGCGCCTGCTGGCCTCGGTCCTGACCCGCGAGCTGGTGCGCGATCAGCGCCTGGTCTCCTTGCGCATCGTCGGCGACGACCGGCCGGGCCTGCTCGCCCGCGTCTCGGCCCTGATCGGCGAGCACGGCGCCAATATCGTCGAGGTGGCGCATAACCGCCTGGCCCTGGACGTTCCGGCCAAGGGCGCGGAGTTCGACATCATGATCGAGACCCGCGACGCCGCCCACACCCGAGAGATCATCGAAGCCCTCCGCGCCGAGGGCTATCCTCCCCGCATCGTCTGAGGAGTCACGTCCCTATGCGCCTGCTGTCCCGCCGAACCCTCGCCGTCACCGCCGTCGCCATGCTCGCCGCCGGCTGCGGCAAGAAGGGCCAGGCCGCCCAGAACGCCGCCGGGGCCGCCGACGGCGCCGCGGGCGCCGCCGCCGCCAAGGCCTTCCTGGACAAGAACGCCAAGGAGCCGGGGGTGACGACCACGGCATCGGGCCTGCAGTACAAGATCACCAAGTCCGGTCCGGCGACCGGCGAAAAGCCCGGGCTCCACGACGAGGTGCGGGTCAACTACGAGGGCACCCTGCTCAACGGCGAGGTGTTCGATTCCACCTACCGCAGCGGCCAGCCGGCGGTGTTCGGGGTCAGCGACGTGGTCCCCGGCTGGACCGAGGCCCTGCAGCTGATGCGCCCCGGCGACGAATGGCTGGTCTACCTGCCCCCCGCCCTCGGCTACGGCCCCGGCGGCCGCGGCCCGATCCCGCCCAACGCCGTCCTGGTGTTCCGCATGGAGCTCCTGGGCGTGCTGAAGTCCGGACCGGCGAACGCGTGATGATCCTCCGCCGCGCCCTCATCGTCCTCGCCCTCGCCGCAGCCCCCTGCGCCGCCCTCGCCCAAGCCGACGGCGATGGTCCCATCGCCAGGACCGCTCCCGCCGGCCCGCCGCCCCAGACGGCGGCGGAAAGCTTCCTCGCGACGAACGCCAAGGTAACCGGCGTCAAGACCACCGCGTCGGGTCTGCAATACAAGATCACCAAGTCCGGCCCGGCCGACGGCGTCCCGCCCACCCTGAGCGAAGGGGTGGCGGTCAATTATGAGGGATCGCTGACCTCCGGCCAGGTGTTCGATTCCACCTACCAGCGCGGCCAGCCGGCGGCGTTCGGCGTCGCCGAGGTGGTCCCCGGCTGGACCGAGGTGCTGCAGCTGATGCGTCCCGGCGACGAATGGGTGGTCTATCTGCCGCCGGAGCTCGGCTACGGAAGCCGCAGCACGGGCCCGATCCCGGCCAACAGCGTGCTCGTGTTCCGCATGGAGCTGCTGCAGGTGCTGAAGCGCAGGGGCGAGTAGGGCGGGCGGCTCACTGCGCCCCCTCTGGGGGAGCTGGCGCCCCGAACGGGGCGACTGAGGGGGCTGCAGGGCTGAACCTTTCGGCAGCGTCCTTCAGCCCCCTTCGTCCCGAGGCAAGCTCGGGACACTTCCCCCAAAGGGGGCAGAGCAAATTCAGCCCTCTTCGAACTCCGCCACCCGGTGATCCGGCGCGACGGTCTCGAGCTTCGGCCGGTAGACCTCGCCGCCCGCGACGCGCTTCGAGGGCAGGAACCGCAAGGCCGCCATGGGGTCCAGCGGGCTGGGAGCCTCTCCGGGCAGCTTGATCCGCACCCGCGCCCGCTCCGCCTTCGGATCGGGGATGGGGGCGGCCGACAGCAGGGCCTTGGTGTAGGGGTGGCGGGCGTCCTCGTAGAGGGCCTCGCGGGGCGCCTCCTCCACCACCCGGCCCATGTACATGACCATCACCCGGTGGCTGATCTCGCGCACCACCGCCAGGTCGTGGCTGATGAACATCATCGCCAGGCCCAACTGGTTCTGCAGGTCGATCAGGAGGTCCAGGATCTGGGCCCGGATCGAGACGTCGAGGGCCGAGACCGCCTCGTCGCAGATGACGAGCTTGGGGCTCAGGATCATGGCCCGGGCGATGCCGACCCGCTGGTTCTGCCCCCCGGAAAGCTCATGTGGATAGCGGTTGATCAATGTGGGATCGAGACCGACCCGCTCCATCATCCCGCGCACCTCGTCCTCGGCGCCGCGCCGGTGCAGCTCGGGGCGGAAGGTGCGCAGGGGTTCGGCGATGGATTCGCCGATCGTCATGCGCGGATCCAGGCTCGCCAGGGGGTCCTGGAACACGATCTGCAGGTCCTTGCGGGCGTTGCGGACCGCTTCCCGGTCGGTGTGGGAGAGGTCGCGCCCCAGCACCGTCACCGTTCCCGCCGTCGCCGGAATCAGGGTCAGGGCCGCGCGGGCCAGGGTCGACTTGCCCGAGCCGCTCTCGCCCACCACGCCGAGCGTCTCGCCGGCGCGGATGTGGAAATCCACCCCGTCCACCGCCCGGAGCAGGCGCGGCTTCTGGAAGAGGCCGCCCCGCACCGGGAACCACACCTTCACGTCCTTGCCCTCGACCACGATCGGCGCATCCGCCGGCACGGGAGCCGGGGTGGGCCGCCCGCCCCGGTCCAGCCGGTCCGGGCGCGGCAGGGCGGCCAAGAGCTCCTTGGTGTAGTCGGCCTGGGGCTTGGCGAAGAGGGCGTCCACCCGGCCCTCCTCCACATAGCGGCCGTGGCGCATCACCATCACCCGGTCGGCCATGCGGGCGATCACGCCCATGTCGTGGGTGATCAGGACCAGGGCCGTGGAGGTCTGGCGCTGCAGCTCGTCCATCAGGTCGAGGATCTCTGCCTGGACCGTGACGTCCAGGGCCGTGGTCGGCTCGTCGGCGATCAGAAGCTCCGGCCCGCAGGCCATGGCCGCGGCGATCATCACCCGCTGGCGCATCCCGCCCGATAGCTCGTGGGGATACTGCTTCAGCCGCCCGGCCGCGTCCGGGATGCGCACCCGCTCCAGCCACTCGCGGGCCTGTTTTTCGGCCTCCGCGCCCGAGAGGTGCAGGTGGGTCGTCAGGGGCTCGGCGATCTGGTCGCCGATGGTCATGTGGGGGGTGAGGGCCGTCAGCGGGTCCTGGAAGATCATGGTCATCTTCGAGCCGCGGATACGATTCAGCTCCGAGGGCTTCAGCCCGATCAGCTCCTGGCCCTTGAACCTGGCCGAACCGGTCGCCCGCCCGTTCTGGGCCAGCAGGCCCATCACCGTCAGGAAGGTCTGGCTCTTGCCCGAACCGCTCTCGCCGACCACGCCGACGCACTCGCCGGGGCCGACGTCCAGGGACACCCCCCGCACGGCCTCGACCTCCCCGTCATAGGTGGCGAAGCGGACGGTGAGGTCGCGGATCGACAGGACGGGTTCGGCGGACGCGGGCACTGGCGGGCTCCTGCTGAGAGGGCGGACCTATCCTCAATCACCTTTCCGGCGAAGTCGATGCATGCCGGGCGTACCCAGGCGCGCGGTTTTGCTCTAATCAGCCCGGCCTATGAGCGAGACCGGTGAAAAGACGGCGACCTTCGGCTACCGCGACGTCGACGTGGCCGAGAAGCCGCAGCTTGTGCGCGAGGTGTTCGACCGCGTGGCGCGCCGCTACGACCTGATGAACGACCTGATGAGCGGGGGCGTGCATCGGCTGTGGAAGGACGCCGCCTGCGCGAAGCTGAACCCCCGGCCCGGCGAGTTCATCGTCGACTGCGCCGGCGGCACCGGAGACATCGCCCGCCGCCTCGCCAAGCTGGCCCGCGGCGCCCAGGCCCGCCGGGGCGGAGCGTCCGCCCAGGTGATGGTGATCGACTACAACGCCGAGATGATCGCCGCCGGGCGCCAGCGGAATCCGCATCCCGAGCGCGAGCCGGAGCTTTTGTGGTCGGTCGGCGACGCCCTCGCCCTGCCGCTGCCCGACGCGACCGCCGACGCCTACATCATCGCCTTCGGCATCCGGAACGTCGCCCGCGTCGAGGGCGCCCTGGCCGAGGCCCGGCGGGTGCTGAAGCCGGGCGGGCGCTTCCTCTGCCTGGAGTTCTCCCAGCCCCCGTCCGCGCCGATCCGCAAGCTCTACGACGCCTTCAGCTTCAACGTGATCCCGGCCATCGGCGAGCGGGTGGCCGACGACCGCGCCTCCTACCAGTACCTGGTGGAGAGCATCCGCCGCTTCCCGACCCAGGAGCGCTTCGCGACCATGATCCGCGAGGCCGGCTTTGGCCGGGTCGGCTACACCAACTTCTCCGGCGGAGTCGCGGCCCTGCACCACGGCTGGGTGGTCTAGGCCCAAGAAAAATGCCCTCCCCCGGTGAAGGAGGAGGGCAGTTGGAGGTGTGTTCTTTTTCACCCCTGAGAAACTGAAAACTTGAAACTGAAAGCGGCCGCCTAGCCGCGGTCGTCGCGCCGGCTGCCCGACGTGCTGCGGCTGGCGCGGGTGTCGCCGCCGGAAGCCTGCTGGGCGCGCCAGTAGGCCATGCCGTCCTCCGGCTTGAACACGGTGCGCGGCGCCCCGTCCGAGCGGGCGACGCCGAACAGGCCCGACTTGGGATCGAACATCAGGGTGTCGCCGTTGGCGCGGGTCATGGTCAGGGTCCCGGCCGGGGGCTCGCCGACGAAGCGGTGCGCCTTGGCCACGAAGTCGTTCAGGCTGGCGGCCTTCAGCTCCGTCCCGTGCTGGTCGAACTGGTACTGGGCGTTCTCGCGCGCCGAGTGGGTGCGGTTATCCGCCCACATCGGCTTGCCGTCCACCGAGGGCGCGGCAGCCTCTGAATTCGAAGCCCGCTCGCTCCGCGCGGCGCGTGCGGGCGCCTCCCGGTCCGGAGCCGTGTAGGCGGCCCGCTCCGTGCGATAGCCGTCATCGGCCGCCGCAGGCTCATTGTGATCCCGGGCGGCGATAGCCGCCGGATTGCCGCCGCAGGCGCTGAGGCCCGCCAAACCGAACGCAAACAGCGCCGCAGCGCCCACACCACCCAAGCCCCGCATGACATCCTCCACAACGGGTTCGCCCACCGGCGGGAACATATGAAGAACATTGCGCGGAGTTTGTCCAGCCCCCTTCCCACCCGATATGATGTGCGAGTGCGAAGGGACTGATCGTGGCCAATAAGCGCGTCCTATTGATCGTCGGCGGCGGCATCGCCGCCTACAAGTCGCTCGAGCTGGTGCGCCTGCTGCGCAAGGCCGGGGTCGGCGTGCGCGCGATCCTGACCGACGCGGGGGCCGAGTTCGTCACCCCCCTGTCCTTAGGCGCCCTGACCGAAAACCCCGTCCATCGGGACCTGTTCTCCCTCACCGAGGAACAGGCCATGGGGCACATCGAGCTGTCGCGCTCTGCCGATCTGGTGGTCGTGGCCCCCGCCACCGCCGACCTGATGGCCAAGGCCGCCGCGGGCCTCGCCGGCGATTTGGCCGCCACCACGCTCCTGGCCACCGACAAGCCCGTGCTGATGGCGCCCGCGATGAACGTTCGGATGTGGCTGCACCCCGCCACCCAGCGCAATCTCGCCACCCTCAAGGCCGACGGGGTGAGCTTCGTCGGGCCGGACGAGGGCGACATGGCCTGCGGCGAATACGGCCCGGGCCGCATGGCCGAGCCCGCCGCCATAGCCCAGGCCGTGCTGGCCGCCCTGGGGGCGCAGGCGCGGCCGCTCGAAGGCCGGCGCGTTCTGGTCACCGCCGGCCCCACCCTCGAGCCGGTGGATCCGGTCCGCTACATCACCAACCGCTCTTCGGGGAGGCAGGGTTACGCCATCGCCGGCGCCCTGGCCGACCTCGGCGCCGCCGTGACCCTGGTCTCCGGGCCCACGAGCCTGTCCACACCGGAGGGCGTGCGCCGGGTGGATGTGGAGACGGCCGTGGAGATGCTGGCCGCATGCGAGGCCGCCCTGCCGGTGGAGGCCGCCGTCTGCGTCGCCGCCGTGGCCGACTGGCGCCCCGAGACGGCCTCCGACGCCAAGTTGAAGAAGACCGGCGCGGACCCCGTCCCCCTGCGCCTGGTCGAGAACCCGGACATCCTGGCGCGCCTCTCACGCTCCAACGCCGGCCGCCCCCGCCTCGTGGTCGGCTTCGCCGCCGAGACCCACGACATCGAGGCCAACGCCCGCGCCAAGCTCGCCCGCAAGGGCTGCGACTGGATCGTCGCCAACGACGTCGGCGAGCCGGGGGTGATGGGCGGCGCGGAAAATTCGGTGATCCTGGTCACCGCCGAGGGCTCGGAAGCCTGGCCGCGGCAGGACAAGGTTCTGGTGGCGCGCAAACTCGCCTCGCGAATCGCCGAGGCCCTGGGCTAGCCTTCGTCCATGACAATCGAAGTCGCGATCCGACGGCTGGGCCACGCCGAGGGCCTGCCCCTGCCGTCCTATGAAACCGAAGGCGCCGCGGGCATGGACCTGCGCGCCGCCGTGCCGGAAGGCGAGCCCATCACCCTGGCGCCGGGCGGCAGGGCGATGGTCCCCACCGGCCTCTCCATCGCCCTGCCCCTGGGGTACGAGGCGCAAATCCGGCCCCGGTCGGGCCTCGCGGCCAAGCACGGGATCACCTGCCTGAATTCGCCGGGAACGGTGGACAGCGACTATCGCGGCGAGGTGAAGGCGATCCTGATCAACCTCGGGGCCGAGCCCTTCGTGATCCAGCGCGGCGAGCGCATCGCCCAGATGGTCATCGCCCCGGTCACCCGCGCCCAGTGGCGCGAGACCGACGGCCTGGACGACACCGCGAGGGGCGCCGGCGGGTTCGGCTCGACGGGGCGGTAAGGGTCACAAAGAAAACCCGCTCACCCCGGCGAAAGCCGGGGCCCAGGTTTTTTGTTCTCAAGCGCGCGGGCCTCAGAAAACGCCTGGGTCCCGGCTTTCGCCGGGATGAGCGGAATATTGTTTACGCCTGCTCCGGCTCCACGGCGGGGGCGGCTTCGCCCTCGGCCTCGCCTTCCTCGGCGTATTCCTCCTCGACGGGCTGTTCGAGATCGGCGGCGTCGATCCAGCCGGCCGCGACGCGGGCGCGCAGGATCAGGGCCTCGGCCTCCTCGGTGGAGAGGTTGAAGGCTTCCAGCGCCCCCGGCACCCGCACCCGCTGACCCTCACGGCTCTCGAAGGCGCCGCGGATTTCATCGGTGGCCAGGTCCGCCAGGTCCTCGATGGTCTTCACGCCGGCCTCGCCCAGAGCGACGGCGATCGGCAGGGTCACGCCCTCGACCTCGAGCACCCCGTCCTCGACGCCCAGTTCCGTGCGCTTGGCGTCGAGCTCCGCGGCTTCCTTGTCCAGGAATTCACGGGCCCGGGCCTGCAGCTCCTCGGCGGTGTCCTCGTCGAAGCCCTCGATGGAGGCGATCTCGTCGTCGCCGGCGTAGGCGATTTCCTCGACCGCGGCGAAGCCTTCGGTGACCAGCAGCTGGGCGATGACCTCGTCCACGTCCAGGGCTTCCTGGAACAGGGCGGTGCGCTCGG
>CANJID010000016.1 GCA_947474395.1 Caulobacterales bacterium | reverse complement strand
GGCCTGATCAACCTCGACTTCGCCGACGTCCGCACGGTCATGACCGAGATGGGCAAGGCGATGATGGGCACCGGGGAAGCCACGGGCGAGGATCGCGCCCTGATGGCCGCCCAGAACGCCATCCAGAACCCGCTGCTCGACGAGGTCTCGCTCAAGGGCGCCAAGGCCGTGCTGGTGAATGTCACCGGCGGCCTCGACATGACCCTGCTGGAAGTCGACGAGGCGGCCAACGCCATCTCCTCCGAGGTGGACCAGGACGCCAACATCATCTTCGGCGCCGCCTTCGACCCGGCGCTGGAAGGCAAGATCCGCGTCTCGGTGGTGGCCACCGGCATGGACGCCGAGACCGCCATGGCCCACGCCCCGGTGGCTCGTCCCGCCCCGGCGACCATCCGCGCGGTGCCGCCCCCGCCGCAGCTCCACCTGCGCTCCGAAACCGCCCGCGCCGCCGCGGCTCCCGAGCCCGTCGTCGCTGAAGAGACCGGCGCGCTGTGGCCCGAGATCGCCGTGGCCGAGGTCGAGGCCGAACCGGTCATGGCCGCCGCCGAGCCCGACGCCTTCGGTCCGCTCAGCTCGCCGACCATCCGCATCATCGATCCCTCCGTCGACGAGTTCGGCGACGAGATCGAGGAGGAGGCCGAGCTTTCCTTCGACACCCGCCGCGAGCCGATCATCCAGCCGCCGCACGGCTACGGCCAGCCTCAGGCCACCGAGACCCGCCGCCCGACGCCGTCCAACCCGCTTCCCGACCCGCGCATCCCCGAGCCTCGCAAGGGCGGCTTCCTCAGCCTGTTCGGCGGACGCCAGCGTTATGAGGCGCCGCCGTCCAGCCCGCGCATCCAGGGCGGCCCGCCGCCCAGCCGCGTCGCCGCCCATGGCGGTTCGGCCGCGGCGGCCGCGGCCCCGCAGATGGAGCCGGAAGGTCTGGAATCGGCCGACGACCTCGACATCCCCTCCTTCCTGCGCCGGCTCGCCAACTAGGCGCGCGGGCCCGTAAGGGGCTGTTTGAACAAGACTTCAGAGGGCGCGGCCAAGCTTCACGCAAGCGGGTCGCGCCCTTCCTGATTCCTGCGTCGGCAGAACGCCTTACACGCGAAACATCCCGAAACAGGAGTTGTCTTGCGGCAGTGCAGCATGACCCCTAGATCAACCTTAGGCGCAGAGAGGATAGTGCTGTTTTCCTCATCCTCGCCCGAGGGATCGACGTGAACCTGCCCCAAGTGCTGCAGCATACTCTGGCCGGTTCGGCCGCCTGCGCCGGGCAGGGCGTCCATTCCGGGGCGACCGTCCGCATCGTCATCCGTCCCGCCTCCATCAATACCGGCATCGTCTTCGTGCGCACCGACGTCACCGACCGCGACAATCGCGTGCCGGTTTCCGCCGAGACGGTGGGCCGCACCCAGCTCAACACCGAGATCGCCAACGCCGAGGGCGTGGCCGTCTCGACCATCGAACATCTGATGGCCGCCTTCGCCGCCCTGGAGGTGGATAATGCGGTGGTGGAGATCGACGGCCCCGAGGTTCCGATCATGGACGGCTCGGCCCTGCCGTTCGTGCAGCTGATCGACCGCGCCGGCCGCCGGGTGCAGGACGCCCCGCGCCGCTACATCGAGATTCTGGATACCGTCGAAGTGGTCGAAGGCGACAAGCGCGCCGCGCTGAGCCCCGCCGCCTCCCTCGAGGTCGACTTCGAGATCGCCTTCGCGTCCAAGGCCATCGGTCGCCAGCGGGTGTCGCTGGCCGTGGACGAGCAGGTTTTTCGCAAGGAACTGGCGGCGGCGCGCACCTTCGGCTTCGTGCACGAGGTCGAGGCCCTGCGGGCCAAGGGCCTGGCCATCGGCGGCGGGCTGGAGAACGCCGTGGTGATCGACGGCGACCGCATCCTCAATCCCGAGGGCCTGCGCTTCGCCGACGAGTTCGTGCGGCACAAGGCGCTCGACGCCATCGGCGACCTCTATGTCCTGGGCCTGCCGGTGCTCGGCCGGTTCGAGGGCCGCTACGCCGGCCACGCCATCAACAACCGCCTGGTCCGCGCCCTGATGGCGACCCCCGCCGCCTGGCGCACCCGCACCCTCGCTTCCGAGATGGCCGAGGCCGTCTGATTTACTCTTCCCCCTCTGGGGAAGTACCCGCGAAGCGGGGGAAGGGGGCTACACGCAACGCCCTTCAGCCCCCTTCGTCGGCCCGTTCGGGCCGCCACTTCCCCCAAAGGGGAAGAGTTGGGTGCTGCGACCGCTCGCCGTTGGCGCCGTTGCGCGCCCTGGTGTAGAAACCCTTCCAAGGGGCGCGTGAACGAAGCGGCGCGAGGCCTTGCGCTATCCACGGCCCGCGCAATTCAAGGGATGATCAGTCCGGTGTTCCGTCAGCTTTCCGGCCGCGCGCCGATAATCCTCACCCTCGTCGCCTGCGTCGCCCTGAGCGGCTGCTCCATGCTGGGCAAGAAGAAGGCGCGCGGCACCGACCTGTCCTACCAGGAGCGGCCGGTGGAGCTGCTCTACACCACCGGCGCCCAGCAGATGGACCGCCGCCGCTGGGACGACGCCCTGTCTTACTTCGACGAGGTCGAGCGCCAGCACCCCTATTCGGAATGGTCGCGCCGCTCGATCCTGATGCAGGCCTACGCCAACTATCAGGCCAACAACTACGAGGACGCGGTCGCCGACGCCGACCGGTTCATCTCGCTTTATCCGGGCAACAGCTCGACCCCGTACGCCTACTACATCAAGGCCATCTGCTACTTCGAGCAGATCACCGACGTGGGCCGCGACCAGGCCGCCACCGAACAGGCCCTGGCCGCCCTGGACGAGGTGCAGAAGCGCTACCCCGCCACCCAGTACGCCCAGGACTCGCGGGTGAAGCTGGACATGGTCAAGGACCAGCTGGCGGGCAAGGAAATGACCGTCGGCCGCTTCTACCTGCGCTCGGGCCAGCCGCTGGCCGCCATCGGCCGGTTCAAGAACGTCATCGACCGCTACCAGACCACCAGCCACACGCCGGAGGCCCTCTACCGCCTGGTCGAGGCCTACCTCGCCCTCGGCCTGAAGGACGAGGCGCTGCGGGACGGCTCCGTGCTCGGTTTCAACTATCCGGGCGATCGCTGGTACACCGACGCCTACGGCCTCCTGACCGCCAAGGGCCTGAAGCCGGCGGTGCTGCCCACCGGCAAGTCGCGTGGCGGCTTCATCCGCTTCGGCCGCGGCTAAGGGTCATCACGCCCGTCTTTCGGCGGGCGTGAACAAACGGCGTCCACGCGCGATAATGCCAGGGGATCGATTCGTATCGGATCGGCCTTGTCCTGAAGTCCGCCACGGGAGCGTCCTCCGCCCATGCTGATCGGCCTGTCGATCCGCGACGTGGTGCTGATCGAGTCCCTGGACCTCGCCCTGGGCTCGGGGCTGACCGCCCTGACCGGCGAGACCGGGGCGGGCAAGTCCATCGTCCTCGACTCCCTGGGCCTGGCGACCGGCGCCCGCGCCGAGGCCGGGCTGGTGCGGCGGGGTGCGGCCCAGGCCGTGGCCACCGCCGTCTTCGCCCTGGTCCCCAACCATCCGGCCTGGGCCTATCTGACCGAGAAGGGCCTGGAGGCCGACCCGTCCGAGGACCTGGTCCTGCGCCGCCAGCTCGGCTCCGACGGTCGCTCCCGCGCCTTCGTCAACGACCAGGCGGTCAGCGTGGCGGTCCTGCGCGACCTCGGCGCCATGCTGCTGGAGGTGCACGGCCAGCACGAGACCGTGGGCCTGCTGGATTCCCGCACCCATCGGCCGCTGCTGGACGCTTTCGGCGACACCGCCGCCCTGGCCGAGACCGTGGCCGGCGCCTGGACGGACTGGCGCGAGGCCCGCAAGACCGTCGAGGCACTGCGCGAGAGCGTCGCCCGCGCCTCTGCCGAGGCCGAGGAGATTTCCGCGCGGCTTGCTGAGCTCGACCGCCTCGACCCCCGCGAGGGGGAGGAGGCTGAGCTCGCCGAGGAACGGGCCCTGCTCGGCTCGGCGGAAAAGGCCCTGGCCGAGATCGCGACCGCCCGCGAGACCCTGGGCGGGGACAACCTGTCGAGCCGCCTGGCCCAGGCCTTGCGCGCGCTGGAGCGGGCGAGGGAGCGGGCGCTGCAGGCCGGCGCCAGCCCGGAGGCCGAGGCCTCGCGCCGCCTCGCCGCCGCCGTCGCCGCCGTCGAGCGCGCCCTGGTGGAGGCGGATGAGGCCTCCAGCGCCATCGATCTCGCCGCCGAGGCCTTCGAGTTCGAGCCCGACCGGCTGGAAAAGGCCGAGGAGCGGCTGTTCGCCCTACGCGCCGCCGCCCGCAAGCTCTCGGTCGCGGCGGACGACCTGCCCCGCGAGCGGGTGCGCCTGGCCGAGGCCCTGCGGGTGATCGAGAGCGCGGGCGACGACCTGACCGCCGCCGAGGCCGCCGTCGCCGCCGCCCGCGCCCTCTACGTCGAGACCGCCACGGCCCTCAGCGCCGCCCGCCGGTCCGCCGGGGACCGCCTCGCCGCCACGGTGGAGGCCGAGCTCGCGCCGCTGAAGCTGGAGAAGGCGCGGTTCCGGGTGGCGGTCGAGCCCTTGGGCGAAGACAAGGCGGGGCCGCAGGGGATGGACCGGGTCGCCTTCGAGGTCTCCACCATTCCCGGCGCGCCGTTCGGGGCGCTCGACGCCATCGCCTCGGGCGGCGAGCTCGCCCGCTTCGCCCTGGCCCTGAAGGCGTCCCTGGCGGGGCGCGGATCGGGAGAAGCCGCCGGGCCGGTGATGATCTTCGACGAGGTGGACCAGGGGGTCGGGGGCGCCGTGGCGGATGCCGTCGGCCTGCGCCTGCGGCGTCTCGCGGAAGCCGCCCAGGTGCTGGTAGTCACCCACAGCCCGCAGGTCGCCGCCCGCGCCGACGCCCACTGGCGGGTGTCCAAGACGGGGGATGAGGCCCGCGTCTCCACCCGCGTGGAGACCCTCGGTCCTGCCGCGCGTGAGGAAGAGCTGGCCCGGATGCTCGCCGGCGCCGAGATCACCGATGCGGCGCGCGCGGCCGCCCGCGCGTTGATGGAGGCGTGACGGCCTGATCCAACCGCCGCCGCCTTTCGTAGTGAAAGCCGGCGCCGCCGATGTCGTTGGTTGTGCGTTGAGGAAAAAGTGACGGAGCGACCAAGGGCCTGAGGCGATGCAGTACCTGACCAGCTATCCCGGGGGCTATTGGGGCATCGGTATCGCCCTCTACGTCAGCCTGTGGCTGCTGTCGGCGGGCGCCGCGGCCCTGTTCATCCTGATCCGGCGATCCCAGTGGCTGCAGGGCGTCGCGGTCTACGCGGCCTGCGCCCTCCTGGCGGTGTTCCTGCTGACCGCCCCGATCCGGGTGACGCCCGATCCACCGGTGGCTTTTCGCCTGAGCCTCTACTGGATCAACCTGCTCTATGTGCTGGGCTTCTCGGCCATGCTGCTGGTCGCGGGCGGGCTGATCCGCCGCCTCGTGAAGCCGGGCGGCGCATAATTTAAACCCGCTCACCCCGGCGAAAGCCGGGGCCCAGGCTTTTTCTACAAACGACGCGCTCTAAGATAAAAAACCTGGGTCCCGGCTTTCGCCGGGATGAGCGGAACAAGGGAAGTCGATGCGCGTGCGGGGGCTCACGAATGACCGATAAGCCGGTCGAATCCCTGAGCGAAGCCGAGGCCGCCGACGAGCTGGAGCGGCTGGCGCGCGAGATCGCCATCCACGACGCCCTCTACTACCGGGACGAGGCCCCCAGCCTCACCGACGCCGAGTACGACGGGCTGAAGCGCCGCAACCAGGCGATCGAGGACCGCTTCCCCGGCCAGGTGCGCCCCGACTCTCCCTCGCTGCGGGTGGGCGCGGCCCCCTCCACCACCTTCGCCCCGGTGCAGCACCGGGTCCCCATGCTCAGCCTCGGCAACGCCTTCGATCCGGCCGAGGTCGAGGAGTTCGTGGCCCGCATCCGCCGCTTCCTGCGCCTGCCCGAGGATGAGCCCCTCGCCTTCACCGCCGAGCCCAAGATCGACGGCCTCTCGGCCAGCCTGCGCTACGAGCGCGGCGTGCTGGTCCAGGGCGCCACGCGGGGCGACGGGCGGGCCGGCGAGGACGTCACCGCCAATATCCGCACCATCGAGGGCGTCCCGCACCGCCTGAAGGGCGACGGCTGGCCCGAGGTGTTCGAGGCGCGGGGGGAGGTCTACCTCGGCCACGCCGAGTTCGAGGCCATGAACGCCGCCTGCGCCGAGCGGGGCGAGAAGACCTACGTCAATCCGAGGAACGCCGCCTCCGGCTCCCTGCGCCAGATCGATCCTGGCGTGACGGCGGGCCGGCCGCTGGCCTTCTTCGCCTACGCCTGGGGCGAGACCAGCGCCCCCTTCGCGGCGACGCAGGGCGAGGCGCTGGAGAAGTTCGCCGCCTGGGGGCTGCCGACCAATCCGCTGGCCCGGCGGGTGGACGATGTGGCGGGGCTCTTGGCCACCTATGGGGAGCTGGCCGCCGCGCGGGCGAAGCTCGGCTACGACATCGACGGCGTGGTCTACAAGGTCGACCGGCTGGACTGGCAGGAGCGGCTGGGCTTCGCCGGACGCGAGCCGCGCTGGGCCATCGCCCACAAGTTCCCCGCCGAACAGGCGACCACGGTGCTGGAGGGCATTGAGATCCAGGTGGGCCGCACCGGCGCCCTGACGCCCGTCGCCAAGCTGAAGCCGGTCTTCGTCGGCGGCGCCACGGTCCGCAACGCCACCCTGCACAACGCCGACGAGATCGCCCGCAAGGACGTGCGCATCGGCGACACGGTGATCATCCAGCGGGCCGGGGACGTGATCCCGCAGGTGGTGGGCGTGGCCCCGAACGGCCGGGCCGAGGGGGCGCAGCCTTACGACTTCCCCCACGTCTGCCCGTGCCCGCTGCGGACGCCGGTGGTGCGCGAGACCACGGCGGGGGGCGCGGACGCGGTGGTGCGCCGCTGCACCGGCGAGTTCGCCTGCCCCTACCAGCGGATCGAGCATCTGAAGCATTTCGTTTCCCGCCGCGCCTTCGACATCGAGGGGCTGGGGGAGAAGCAGCTCACCGCCTTCTACGAGGAGGGCTGGATCAAGGAGCCCGCCGACATCTTCCGCCTGGCGAGCAACGAGGTGCGGCTGGCCGAGCTGCGCGACCGCGAGGGGTACGGCGAGACCTCGGTGAAGAACCTCGTCGCCGGCATCGAGGCGCGGCGCCGCATCGGGCTGGAGCGTTTCATCTTCGCCCTCGGGGTCCGCCACGTCGGCGAGCAGACCGGGACCCTGCTGGCGCGGGCGGTCGAGACCATCGAGCGGTTCCTCGCCCTGGTGCTGGCCGCTTCGCGCGAGGCGCCGGGGGAGGCCTATTTCGAACTTGAGGCGACCGAAGGCCTTGGTCCCACGGCCCTGGCGGCGCTGATCGAGCTAGGGCTGGATGGAGGGATCAAGGACCCTTGGCCCGAGGCGCCGCTTACCGAGAAGCTCGGCCTCGCCGCGCCCAAGCTGAACAAGAGCGTGCGCGCCGCCCTCGCCGATCACTTCCAGACCTGGGACCGGCTGGCCGGGGTGCTGGTCGCGGCGTCGCGGGCGGTCGCCGGCCCCCATTTCGAGGAGCTGGCCTCCATCGGCGGGGTCGGCCCGGTCGCGGCGCGCAGCCTCGCCGAGTTCTTCGCCGAGGGGCACAACCGGGGCATGGTCGAGCGGCTGGTGGCCGAGCTTCAGGTCCAGCCGGCGGAGGCGGTGCGGCGCGACACGGCGGTGGCCGGCAAGACGGTGGTGTTCACCGGCGCCCTGGAGCGGCTGACCCGCGACGAGGCCAAGGCCCAGGCGGAACGGCTGGGGGCCAAGGTCGCTTCATCGGTTTCGAAGAAGACCGACCTGGTGGTGGCGGGACCCGGCGCCGGGTCCAAGCTGAAGACCGCGGCCGAGCTCGGCATCGAGGTGCTGACGGAGGACGAATGGCTGGCCCTGATCGCGGCGACCACAGCGTGATCCGCACAACGCTCCTGGCCGCAGTCATGGTCGCCGTGGCGGGGGCGGCCGCGGCCTCGCCGATCGCCGGCGTGTGGCGGACCGCCTCTGGGGACGCCCTGATCGAGATCTACGACTGTGGGGACAAGGTCTGCGGCCGGGTCAAGGACTCCGCCAAGCTGAGGGCCAATCCCAACCTCGTCGACGACCGCAATCCGAACCCGGCCCTGCGCGGGCGTTCGGGCAAGGGCCTGGAGATGATGCAGGGCTTTTCCGGCGGGCCGACAGAATGGAGGGGCGGCAGGATCTACAATCCCGAAGACGGCAGGACCTATTCCGGCTCGCTGCGGCTGGCTTCCCCGGACCTGCTGAAGCTGGCGGGATGCATCGTCTACCCCCTGTGCCGCACCCAGACCTGGACCCGCGCGAAGTAGCGGTCAGATCGGGGCGCAGGCCTCGGCCAGCCAGGCGCGGACCGGGGGCTCCACCAGCGGACCCACCTCGGCCAGCACCCGCTTGTGATAGGCGTCGAGCCAGGCGCGTTCGTCGGCGGTGAGCAGGGCCCGCTCGATCAGGCGGCGGTCTATGGGGGCGAGGGTCAGGGTCTCGAAGCCCAGCATGGGGCGCTCCCCGCCCTTCAGCTCGGCGGCGGGGGTGACCACCTGCAGGTTCTCGATGCGGATGCCGTAGGCGCCGGTCTTGTAGTAGCCGGGCTCGTTGGAGACGATCATCCCCGGCTGCAGGGCCGTGGTGTCGGTGCGCCCGGCGATGCGTTGCGGTCCCTCGTGCACCCCGAGGTATGAGCCGACGCCGTGGCCGGTGCCGTGGTCGTAGTTCAGCCCGGCTTCCCACAGGGGCGCGCGGGCGAGGCTGTCGAGCTGCGAGCCGGTGGTTCCGGCGGGGAAGCGCACGCGGGCCAGGGCGATATGGCCGCGCAGCACGCGGGTGAAGCGATCGCGCATTTCGGGCGAGGCCTCGCCCATGACGACGGTGCGGGTCACGTCGGTGGTGCCGTCGAGGTACTGGGCCCCGGAATCCACCAGGAGGATCTGGCCCGGCTCCAGTCGCCGGTTGGTGCGATGGGTGGGGCGGTAGTGGACGATGGCTCCGTTGGGTCCGGCGCCGGCGATGGTGTCGAAGGAGAGGTCCTTCAGCGCCCCGGTCTCCTCGCGCAGGCCCTCCAGTTTGGTCACCACCTCGACCTCGTCGGGCAGGCTCGTTTGCGCGTCCGTCGCCAGCCAATGGAGGAAGCGGGTCAGGGCCGCCCCATCGCGCAGGTGGGCCCGGCGCGCGCCCTCGACCTCGGTGGCGTTCTTGCAGGCGCGGGGCAGGGCGACGGGATCGGGGGCGCGGATCACCTCGACGCCCGAGGCTCTCGCCACGTCGAAGTACCAGGTGGCCGACTGGCCGGGATCGACCAGCACCTTCTTGCCGCGCAGCCCCACCATCAGCCGGGTCATGGCGCCCGGCTCCTCCAGCATCACCTGATTGCCGAGCCAGGCCGGCAGGTCAGGGGTGACCTTGGCGGGGTCGAGCAGCAGGA
Source organism: Caulobacterales bacterium (assembly GCA_947474395.1). Classification (GTDB taxonomy): domain Bacteria; phylum Pseudomonadota; class Alphaproteobacteria; order Caulobacterales; family Caulobacteraceae; genus CANJID01. Next base: position 50,303 of record CANJID010000016.1, on the reverse strand, counting down.
CCGCCGAGCCGTCCTTGTCGAGGATCGCCTGACCCAGCGGCAGGGGCGAGCGGATCACGTCGCCGCCGCGGATGTTGAAGAGCCAGGCCAGTGACGCGGGCGCGGTGAAGATCGCGGCGTCGGCGCCTTGCGCGGCGATGTCGGCGCCGACCCGGGCGCGCTTGGCGGCGGATTCCTCGCCGGCGAAGGTCAGGGAGTGGGGGACCACCGGGGCGGCGGGCTGGGCGGGACGGGCCGCGCCCCAGGCCTCGTCCACCGGATTGGGTTCGACCGGCTTGATGCTGGCGCCGACCTTGGCGGCGGCGGCGGCGAGGCGGGCCAGGCCGTCGGGGCTGACCAGCTTGGGGTCGTAGCCGATCACCTGACCGGACCGGGCGGCGCTCTCGATGTAGGCGGGCACGCCCCCCTCCATCATGTCCAGGGTCTCGAACAAGTCGGTGTCGACCTGGTCGCGGACCTGCAGGGTGTAGCGGCCGTCGACGAAGACGGCGGCCTTGTCGGCCAGCACCACGGCGGCGCCGGCCGATCCGGTGAAGCCGGTGGCCCAGGCCAGGCGCTCGTTGGCGTCGGGCAGGTACTCGTTCTGGTGCTCGTCCTCGTGCGGGATCAGGAAGCCGTCCAGCCCCTGCCGGACCATGGCCTCGCGGATGAGGGGAAGGTGCTTGGACCCGAAGGACGGGTCGGCCTGCTCGTCGAAGGTCTGGCGCATCTTTTCACCCTAGCGCTGGGGGCGGGAGCCGCAAGGCGCGCATCGGTCCATTAACCAAATCAAGGTCATGATCGGGCTCTCGACCCGTGGGGGGGAAAGACCATGATCTCCTGTTCGTGCAGCCTGCATCGGCCCCGTAGCCTGTCGCGCCGCGGCCTCATCGCCGCCGGCGCCGGAACCGTCGGCGCCGCCCTGGCGGCCGGCCTGCTCCCCGGGACGGCGCACGCGGCCCACACCGAGATGCTGCTCCTGACCTGCATGGATTTCCGGCTGGAGAACGAGGTTCTGGCGCACATGGACGGGCGGAACCTCCGCGACAAGTACGACCGCGTGGCCCTCGCCGGCGCCTCGCTGGCGGCTGTCACCAAGGCCTATCCGGAGTGGGGCCTGGCCTTCTGGTCCCACCTCGACGTCGCTCTGAAGCTGCACGAGATCAAGAAGGTGATGGTGATCGACCACCGCGACTGCGGCGCCTATCGCACCATCCTCGGCGCGGAGGCGGTGGCCACCCCTGAGATGGAGCTGGACGTCCACCGGACCACCCTGCAGGAGGTTCGCCGCCGCATCCGCACCAAGTTTCCGCAGCTTGACGTCGAACTCGGCCTGATGGGCCTGGATGGGGCCGTGCTATCCATCGCCTGATGGAAAGAACACGCACCGTTCTTCGGACCACCCTCGCGATCATCTACATTCTCGCCGGCTGCCTCCACATCGCCAAGGCGAGCGCCTTCATGGCCATCATGCCGCCGTGGGTTCCCTTCCCCCGCGAGGTGATCATCTTCACCGGGGTCTGCGAGATCCTGGGCGGGGAGGGGCTGCTCTTGCCCTTCGTGCGGCGCCTGTCGGGGATCATGCTGGCGGTCTACGCGGTCTGCGTGTTCCCGGCGAACATCTACCACGCCCTGGCCCACGTCCACGTGCCGCCCCTGCCGGACAGCTGGTGGTACCACGGGCCCAGGATGCTGGCTCAGCCGGTGGTGGTGTGGTGGGCCCTGTACGCGGGCGGGGTGGTCAACTGGCCGTTCGGGGCCCGCGCCTCAGGACAAGAGCCGACCACGCATCGCGACGGATCCGCGCCTCCAGCCTGAAGCCCCGCGCCAGATAGGCGGCGCGCACGAAGCGCTCCTGGGTCCGCAACAACCCCGACAGGATGATGACGCCGCCCGGCCGCGTGGCCCGCGTGATGTCCTGCGCGAGGCTTACCAGAGGCCGGGCCAGGATGTTGGCGAAGACGAGGTCGTAGGGCTTGCCGGCCCGGATCGCCGGGTGGTTCAGCCCGGCCGCATGGACGAAGCGCGCCCGCACCCCGTTCACCTCGGCGTTCTCGTTGGAGATGCGCACCGAGATGCGGTCGATGTCCGTGCCGGCGGCGAGGCGTGATCCGGTCTTCATGGCGGCGATGGCCAGGACGCCCGTGCCCGCGCCCACGTCCAGCACCTTGGCGAAGCGCTCGGCCTTCAGCAGGCGGTCGAAGGCGATCAGGCAGCCGACGGTCGTCCCATGGTGGCCGGTGCCGAAGGCCGCCCCCGCCTCGATCCGCAGGTTCACCGCATTGGGCGAGGTCCGGCCCCGGTCGTGGACGCCGTAGACGAAGAACCGTCCGGCCCGCACCGGCGGCAGGCCGGACAGGGCCATGGCCAGCCAGTCGGCGTCGGCCAGGACCTCGGTCGTGACGGTGAGGGCCTTGAACCCGCCCAGGATGGTGCGCAACCGATCGGCGTCGTCACCGTCGGTGGGATAGGCGTCGATCCGCCAGAGGCCCTTGTCCTCGTCCTCTTCCAGGATCGAGTAGGTGGCGCCTTCCAGGAGGGCGTCGGCGTCCACGGCCGCGGCGGCGGCCTCGGCTTCCGCGCGCGGCCCGCGGGCGATGATCTGTACGGCTTGATCGCTCATCGGCCCCGTCTAGGGCCGGGAAGGTCCGCTGTGAAGCCGCTAGCCGTGCGCGGCGGGCTTGGCGCCGGCGGTCTGCTGGGCGGCCTTGGCCGGGGCGGCGGGCTTGGCGGGCGGCCCTGGCTTGGCGGGGGCGGGGGCGGCGGCCTGCTGCTGGGCCGGCTTGGCGGCGGGCAGGGGGGCGGGCTTTTCCTGCAGCTTCTTTTTCATCCGGGCGACCCAGCCGGCGAAGGCGTCGGCGTCGGAGGAGACCCGGGCGAAGTCGGCGGCGCTGACGGCGGGGGCGTCGGCGCCGGAGAGGGCGATGCGCATGGCGTCGGGCTGGCGCACCGCGTCGGTCAGCTTGCCGTAGCGGGTGCGAAGGCGCGTGAGGGAGGCCTGGTCCTCGGCGAGGCTGTAGGCGACGCCGGCGCGCAGCAGGCGCACTTCCTCGTCGCCGTTCAGCGGCAGGGCGGACTTCCAGCGGTCGCCCAGCTGGGTCTCAAGCAGGGTCCCGGCGGAGCCCCAGCTGCGCTGCTTCCAGGCCAGTTCGGCGCGGACGGCGTTGGCCTCGTTGCTGTTGTCCTTGCCGAGCACCTCGAGGGCGTGGTCGCCGCGCCCGAGGTCCATCAGGGCGCGGGCCTCGATCACCCGCCGCTCATTGTTGAGCGCGGTGGGCAGGAGGGTGGTGCGCGAGTTGTTGAGGGCCTGGAGCGCCTGCTCCGGCTTGCGGTTCATCAGCTGGATGGTGGCGAGATTGGTCGAGACCTCGGCGCGGGGCACGCCGTCGAGGCGGTTCTCGGCCTGGTACTTCAGAAGCTCGGCGGCCTGGTCCAGCAAGTCCACGTCCACCAGGCGCAGGGAGAGCTTGCGCACCATCATGTCGCCCTCGGCGCCGACGGGGAGCAGTTCCTTGAAGTCGTAGAACAGACCGACCGCCTGGATCGGCTGCAGGCCATCGGCGCCCCCCTGCAGGAACAGGGAGCGGAAGGCGCCGGCGAGGTCGGTCTGGAGCTGGGTCGCCGCCGGCAGGTCGGGCAGGCGCCGTCCGGCCGAGCGCAAAGCCTCCAGGGCTTCGCGCAGGCGTCCCTGGGTCAGGTAGATGCGGGACAGGGCCCGGATGGTGTCGAGCTCGGTGGCGTCGCCGCGCCAGCGGAAGCGGATGGAATCCAGGGTGGCGACCGCGTCGGTAGGCTTCAGCTTGCCGGTGTCGAGCTTGATCTGGGTGGCGCGCAGCAGGGCCGGGGCGGCGATGGCGCCGTAGGACGACTGGGAGACCTGCTCGTAGATCGGCAGGGCCTCGGCGGCCTGGCCGCCGGCCTCCATCAGCCGGGCCTGGTCGAGGCGCACGGCCTGTGTCTCGACGGGATCGAGGGAGAGGGATCCCGCAAGCAGGAGGCTGTTCTTGGCGGTGGCGATGTCCCCGGCGTCGAGGGCGGACTCGGCCTGGGCGCGGGCGAAGCGGGCCCGCCATTTGGGGGTGAAGACGGCCAGGGCCTTCTTGCCGGCCACGAACTGGTCGCGGGCGCCGGCGTAGTCGCCGAGGCGGGCGGCGATATAGCCCCGCCACAGGGCGCTGGCCGGATCGTCCGACAGCACCGGCGAGGAGAAGTCGGCCTGGGCGTCCTTGTAGCGTCCGGCCATGGCGCGGGCCGCGCCGCGCAGGCCCCGGAACTCCGGGTCGGACATCATCAGGGGGTTGGACTGGGCGATCATGTTGAGGACGCCGATGGCCTCGAAGGAGAGCTCCGAGCCGACCAGGAAGCGGGCGAGGCCCAGGCGCGCCTGCACCCCGGCCGCCTTGCCCTTGGCGGTCTCGGCCGAGGCGGCCTCCAGGAGCTGGTCGTAGCGCGGCAGGAAGCCCTTGGGTCCGGTCTTGGACCAGGCGTCATAGTCGATCAGGGCGGGCAGGCTGGCCGCGGCCGGCAGCTCCAGCGGGCCGGAAGCGGCGGCGACGTTGCGCAGGGCGCCGGTGACGGGGGACAGGGACATGCCCTGCGGGCGGGTGATGCGCACCACGTCCGAGCTGGCGGTGACCACCAGGTCGTCGGCGTTGGGCTCGATGGCCAGGCCGAGGGCCGACGGCAGGAAGGCGGCCTGGACGAAGCTGCGGCGGCCCGAGAGTCCCTTGGCGGGCGCCAGGGCGGTGACGGCGGCGATGCGGTCGCCCACCACCGGGTCCTTGAGCCAGAACACGCCGGTGGCGCCGGCCATCTGGGCGGTGAGGGAAGGCGAGCCGGACCCGTGATCGGGGGAGACGGCGATGGGCGCGGCGTCGGCCAGGGTGTTGGGGCCGAGCGCGATTGTCCAGGCGCCGCCTTCGGCGGTGGCGGTGGCCACGGTGGTCTCGGGGGCGACGATACGGACGGCGGTGACGTTGTCGCCGGGAACCGCCTCCATCTTCTTCATCTGGGCGAAGCCGCGGGGGGCCTGGCTGAGATCCAGCTTGGCCTTGCTGTCGAACACGACCCAGATCGCCTCGCCGCGGCGGAACACGGCCGCGCCCAGGGGCGCCGCCCACGGGAAGCGCAGCAAGAGGGTCGGGCCCTGAAGCTCGGGCTGCATCTTCACCACGCCGGAGCGGGGCACGGGGTTGGGCCGGCTGGCCTCGGGCTTCTGGTCGGGCTTGGCGGCAGCTTCCGGCTCGGCCTTGGTTTCGGCCTTGGCGAACAGGGCGACGTAGGACGCGCCATCGGACTTGCCGACCTTCACGTCCGCGCCGTCGGCGAGGGTCAGGCGAAGGTCAACGCCGCCGGCCACGGGCTCCAGGGCCGCCGCCTTCAGGAACGGGGGCGGATCGACCTTGAGCCTGGAGAGGTTGGGGGCTTCGACGGCGCCGAAGCGCAGGATCAGGTCCTGGCCTTCGCGGCGCGCGGTCTTGGGCTGAACGCCGCGAAACTCGATATGCGACAGGCCCTTGGCGGTCCCGACGCGGATGTCGACCGAAGGGGCCCCGGCCATGACGGAAGGCGCTCCCGCGAGCACGAGGCTCAGCGAGACCGAGACGACGGTCAGGGCGCGGAAGGGACGCATCTACGCAAACTGCCTCGGTTGCACCTTCAGCCGGGTTAATGCGGGTGCGGGTTTCAGACGCCCGCGCCGTTGCGGAAGCTCTCGACCAGGCTGCCCGCGACCAGGCGCCAGCCGTCCACCAGGACGAAGAAGATCAGCTTGAAGGGCAGGCTCACCACCACAGGGGGCAGCATCATCATCCCCATGCTCATCAGGACGCTGGCGACCACGAGGTCGATCACCAGGAAGGGGACGAACAGCAGGAAGCCGATCTGGAAGGCGCGCTTCAGCTCGGAAATCATGAAGGCCGGGGTGACCACCTGCAGGGGCGTCGCCTGGGCGTTGGCCGGGCGGGGAATCTTGGACAGGCGGATGAAGAGGCCGAGGTCGTCCCGGTCCACCTGGCTCAGCATGAAGGTCTTCACCGGCGCCGACGCGGCGGTGAAAGCGGCCGGCAGCTCCATCTTGTGGTCCAGGAGGGGCCGGATGCCGGCGTTGTAGGAGGCGGTGAAGGTCGGCCCCATGACGATGGCGGTCAGGAACAGGGACAGGCTGACGATCACCGCATTGGGCGGGCTTTGCTGCAGGCCGAGCGCCGTGCGCAGCAGCGAGAGGACCACCACGATCCGCACGAAGGAGGTGGTCATCATCACGATCGAGGGCGCCAGGGACAGGACCGTCATCAGCCCGACCAGCTGCACCACCCGGTCGGTCAGGCCCGCGCCGCTGCCCAGATCGATGTTCAGCGCCTGGGCCGTGGCCACCGTCGGCACCACCAGGCTGACCACCGTGGCCGCCAGGGAGATCAGCACCGCCCGGCGCACGTCGCCGGCCGCCAGGTCGCCCAGGATTTTGGGGAAACGCATACTCAGCCCTTCTGGCTTGCGGTCTTGAGAGGAGCCGCCTTGGGCGGGTCGATCAGCCGGCCCTCGCCGAGGAGCAGCAGTCGCTCCTCGTCATCGACGCGGATCAGCAGCAGCCGGCGGCTGGGGTCGAGCATCAGGGTCTCGATCACCGCCAGGCGGCGGTCGCCGGGGCGCTTGAGCTGGAACAGGTTGGTGGGACCCCAGCGGCGGCCCGCATAGATCGCCAGGCCGAAGATCCCGAGCGTGACGGCCAGGGCCGCGATGGTCTGGATGACGGCGATGAACATGGGAAACGCGTCCGGCGGAGCTCTTTCCCGCAGGCTTGAGCTGCATCGCCTAACGCGCCGTTAACCATAAGCCCGGCAAATTCGACCCAGTGGAAGCCGCGCCTGCGGACGCCCGTATTTCGTCTGGACCAATCGTCTGGGCCAGCCTGGGAGGATGTGATGAATCTCGAGGACATCCCCCTGATGAGCATGATCAAGAACAAGCTGGGGTATCTGAACCAGCGGCAAAAGCTGATCGCCGAGAACGTCGCCAACGCCGACACCCCGGGCTACGCCGGGCGCGACCTGAAGCCCTTCACCTTCGCCCAGCACATGCAGACGCAGCTGGCGCCGGTGTCGCAGGAGCGGACCCAGTCGGGGCACCTCGCCACCCCCAAGGCGACCGCCTCGCCCTGGAAACCGATCGACTCGCCGGACTCCGAGACGCGCCTGGACGGCAACCAGGTCGTGCTCGAGGACGAGATGATGAAGATGACATCGGCCAAGCTCGACTACGACGCGGCCGTGGGCCTCTACCAGCAGTCGATGAGCCTGCTGAAGATGGCCATCCGTCGGCCCGGGTAAGGAGCGACTAAGCCATGGCCGATCAGGCGCCGATCACCTCCACCAACGCGGCCATGTCCATCGCCGCCTCGGCGCTGCGCGCCCAGCAGGCGCGGATGAAGGTCATCGCCGAGAACATCGCCAACGCCGACTCCACCTCCACCGCGGCGGGGGGCGATCCGTACCGCCGCCAGTCGCCGGTGTTCGAGCCGCAGAAGCTGGCGATGGGCGTCACGGGCGTGGCCATGACCGGGGCGCGGGAAGACCAGACGCCCTTCAAGAGCGAATACGACCCCGGCAATCCGGCCGCCGACCCCCGGGGCTATGTGAAGACCCCTAACGTCGATCCCCTGGTGGAAGCGCTCGACATGCGCGCCGCCCAGCGGGCCTACGAAGCCAACCTCAACGTGATCGAGACCGCGCGCTCCATGCAGTCGCGCACCCTCGACATCCTGAAGAAGTGAGGACCTGAGCCATGGTCTCCCCCCTCTCGGCAGCCCAGGCCTATGCCGCGGTCCAGAGCGCGGCGAGCGCGGTCCCCACGAGCGCGGTCGAGGGCCCCGGCTTCGGCGACATGCTCCAACAGGCGATGCAGGACACCATCGCCACCTCCAAGCACGCCGAGACCCAGATGGCGGCCCATATCCAGGGCAAGGCCGAGCTGGTGGACGTGGTCACGGCGGTGGCCGCCGCCCAGCAGAGCCTGGAGACGGTGATGGCCGTCCGCGACCAGGTGATCGCGGCCTACCAGGAAATCATGCGGATGCCGATCTGACGGTTTCGCCGCCCGGACGCGCTCTAAGTATCTAAAATCAGAGCCGTTTTACACGGGGCAGATGTTCCATCTGGCCCTAAAAGGCTCTGGCCAATCGTCCATTGATCGGCTCTCATGCCTGAAGAGGGCATGGTTAGGATGACGACATTTCGACATGCGCGGCTCGGCGTCGTTGCGCTCATCGCGGTCCTGGCCGGGGTTTCCGCGCCGCGGGCGGCGAACGCGGTGACGCGGTCTCAAACCGCGACCCTGCCGTTCGAGCAGTGCGTCGGCAATATCGAGAGTCTGACGATCCAGTTCGGCATCATGCCGATCAAGGTCCTCGACCTGCCCGACATCAAGATCGCCCGGTTCATCACCCCCGACGGGTTCGTGCTGGTGACCTGCTCGAAGGCGGATCAGCAGATGTCCGTCACCCAGAGCTCGGACAAGCTCGCCCCGGATCCGGTGGCCCCGACCGAGCAGGCGATTCCAAAGAACCGCGGAGATCCCTAGAGCCGGCTTACCCCCTGACCAGCCGCAGGAACTCCTCGCGGGTTCGCGGGTCGTCGCGCAGGACGCCGGTCAGGCGGCTGGTGGTCAGGGTCGCGCCGGGGGTGTTCACCCCGCGCATGGTCATGCAGCTGTGCTCGGACTCGATCACCACCCCGACGCCCTGAGGGCGCAGGATGTCCTGGATCGCCTCGGCGATCTCGGCGGTCAGCTTTTCCTGGATCTGGAAGCGGCGGGCGAAGCCGTGGACCACGCGGGCCAGCTTGGAGATACCGACAACCCGGTCGGTCGGCAGGTAGCCGACGTGGGCCCGGCCGGTGAACGGCAGCATGTGGTGCTCGCAGAAGCTGACGAAGCGGATGTCGCGCAGGATGACGAGCTCGTCGTAGCCGCCCACCTCCTCGAAGGTGCGCTGCAGATAGTCCCGCGGGTCGGTGTCGTAGCCGGAGAAGAGCTCGCGATAGGCCCGCGCCACCCGGGCCGGGGTCTCCAGCATGCCCTCGCGCGCCGGGTCGTCGCCGGCCCAGCGGATCAGGGTGCGCACGGCGTCTTCCACCTCCGCCTGGTCAGGGCGGTCGGGGCGCTGCGTTTTGGGCGGAACGTCGCCGGCGAAGGATTCGGGCATGGCTGCCTCCGGTGCTCTAGACGCCAAATAGGTCCTGAAGGTTCCCGAGTCCAAGTCGAAGGCCAGATTTCGGCTTTGTTAACCATGTTTGGGCGACCTTGCGGGGGCGGCGACGGCCGCGATTTTCGTATGTGAGACGAGGCTTTCGATGAACGGCGCCGAGGTTCTGGACGTCGGGCGAGACGCCATCTGGCTGACCATCCAGATGTCGGCCCCCATACTGATCGTGGGGCTGGTTGTGGGGGTCGGCATCGGCCTCCTGCAGGCCCTGACCCAGATCCAGGAAGCGACCCTGGTCTACGCCCCCAAGATCCTGGCGATCTTCGTGTCGCTGCTGATCTTCCTGCCGCTGATGGGCGCGCTGATGGCGGGCTTCATGCGCCAGATCGCCGCCCGCATCGCCGGCATGTAGATGGCCCAGGCCCTGCCTGTAGAGGTCTACGGCGCAGGGCTGGTGTTCACCCGCGTCGGCGCGGTGGTGATGCTGATGCCGGGGGTGGGGGAAGCGACCGTCTCGCCCCGCATCCGCCTCGCCCTCGCCCTTATCCTGAGCCTGGCCTTCTATCCGATCCTGCGCGCCAACCTGCCGGCGGTTCCCGCCACCGTCGGGGGGCTCGGGGCCCAGATGGCGATCGAGCTTCTCATCGGGCTGGGACTCGGCGGGTTGATGCGCCTGTTCATGGCGGCGCTGGCCGTCTCGGGGGAGGTCGTCTCCCTGCAGACAACCCTCGCCTTCGCCCAGACCGCCAATCCGATGGAGGCGGCGCCCTCGGCCAGCCTCGGCGCGTTCCTGTCGGTGCTCGGCATCACCCTGGTCTTCGCCACCGGCCTGCACCAGCTCTTCATCGCCGGCATGGTGCGCTCCTACACCCTGTTCCCCGCCGGGCGCGGCGTGCCCATCGCCGACTTCGCGGCCCTGGAGGTGCGGACCTTCGCCGACGTCTTCGCCCTCGGAATCCAGCTCTCGGCCCCGGTGATCGTCTTTTCCCTGGTCTTCAACATCGCCACAGGCTTCGTCGGCCGGGTGATGCCGCAGTTCCAGATCTTCTTCGTGGCGACCCCGCTCAACGTCCTGTTCGGCCTGTCCATCTTCGCCTTCAGCCTTGGGGTGTTCGCCCTGGTCTGGGTCGGGCGCTTCCGCGACTTCATGCAGCAGTTGCTCTGACCCGCCATGGCCGAGGATCAGACCGACCAGTCACAGAAGACAGAAGAGCCTACCCGGCAGAGGCTGGACCAGGCCCGGCGCCAGGGCGACGTCGCCAAGTCCCAGGACCTGCCCGCCTTCATGGCGCTCGCCGCAGCGGCCGGGGTGCTCATCATCGGCGGCGGCTGGATCGCCCGCAGCATGGCCGAGAACCTGCTGCCCTTCATCGACCACCCCGAGGCCTTCGACCTGCGCGGCAACGGCGGGGTCCAGGTGATGAAGCTGGCGCTCGGGGCGGCGGCACCGATCCTGGCGGTGATCGCGGCGGCGGCGGTGGCTGGGGCGGGCGGCAACCTGATCCAGCACGGCTTCCTGTGGAGCCCGTCCAAGATCGCCCCGCAGCTCTCCAAGCTGAGCCCGCTGGAAGGGTTCAAGAAGATGTTCGGCCTCGACGGCCTGATGAACTTCTTCAAGTCCCTGGCCAAGATCGCCGCGGTGGCGACCGCCGCCTGGATGATCCTCAGGCCCCGCGCCTCCAGCCTGGGAGAGCTGTCGGCCCTCGACATCGGGGCGATCCTGCCCCTGTCGGCCGAGATCCTGAAGGCCCTGACCATCGCCGTCCTGGTGGTGTTGGGGGTGGTCGCCGGCTTCGACTGGGTCTGGCAGCGCCAGCGCTTCATGGCCCGCATGCGCATGAGCCGCGAGGAGTTGAAGCAGGACAGCAAGGACAGCGAGGGCGATCCGCACATCCGCGCCCGCCAGAAGCATATCCGCCAGATCCGGGCCAAGCGGCGGATGATCCAGAACGTGCCGAACGCCACGCTCATCGTCATGAACCCGACCCACTACGCCGTGGCCCTGCGCTACGTGCAGGGGGAGACCGCGGCGCCGATCTGCGTCGCCAAGGGCCTGGACACCCTCGCCCTGAAGATCCGCGCCGTCGCCGAGGCCAACAGCATTCCCGTGGTGGAGGACCCGCCGCTGGCCCGCGCCCTCTACGCGGCGGTGGACGTCGACGCGACCATTCCCCGCCAGCACTATGAGGCGGTGGCCAAGATCATCGGCTTCATCCTTTCGGCGCGCCGCCCCCGCGCCGCTGGGCGTCTCTAGACCCCGGCTTTAGGATACAATCATGCCTACCGCGTCCGATTCCCCCGACGCCGCGCCCCAACCCGAAGCGTTCAAGGGCGAGCCCGCCATGGCCGAGACGATCGTTCCCCAGCCCCCGCGGCCCCGCAAGGCGGCCAAACGGGGCAGTGCGGACGCCCTGTCCTGGACGGCGGCCCTGTTCTTCGTCCTGGCGGTGGGCGCGGCCTCCTATCCCGCGTTCCAGGCAGGCCCGACCACGGGGCCGGGCCTGCTGCTGCTGATCGGCCTGGCGGGGGTCGCGTTCCTCGGCGTCTTCGCCTTCGCCACCAGCGAGCCGCCGCCCGCCATGGACCCGGACGAGGGGGCTTCCGAGCTGGTCGACGCCCTGTCCGAGCCGGCCGCCGCGGCCCGCATCGACGGGCGGGTGGTCAGCGTCAACGCCGCCTGGAGCCAGCTCATGGGCGAGGCCCGGCGCCTGCCCAAGACCGGGCCGTCGGGCGCCGGGCTCTATGCGGCCCTGGCCTCCGCGCGGCGGCTGGGTTCCGGATCGGCGCGCGTGACGGCGGATGGTCGCGAGCGCCCCGTGGCGGTCTCGCGCCTCGGGGGCGAGCGCCTGCTGGTGCGCCTGCTGGAGGACGAGGTTCCGGTCCAGCGCCTGCTGACCGACGAGGGCGCCGCGCCGACCGGCCGCGCCGCCCCGACCGATCTCGACGCCTTCGCCTCCGCCGCGCCCTTCGGCGCCGCCCTGCTCGACGGGGACGATCCCCTGGACGCGCCGATCATTCAGGCCAACGCCGCCCTCTTCGCCCTGACCGAGGGGCTGGCCGTGCCCGGCGCTCCCTTCGGCGCCCTGATCGATCCGGCGAGCCGCGCCGATGCGCGGGCCCGGCTGACCGCCAAGCGCGGCGGTCCGGTTGAGGTCCGCCTGGCGCTGGACGCCCCCAAGATCGCCCACCTCTACGTCACCACCGCGGACGGGCGGCTGGTGGCTTATCTGCTCGACGTCTCCGAGCAGAAGCAGATGGAGCTGCAGCTCGGCCAGTCGCAGAAGATGCAGGCCATCGGCCAGCTCGCCGGGGGCGTGGCCCACGACTTCAACAACCTCCTGACCGCCATCCAGCTGCGCCTCGACGAACTGCTGTCGCGCCACCCGGTGGGCGATCCCTCCTATGAGGGGCTGAACGAGATCAGGCAGACCGGCGTGCGGGCCGCCGACCTGGTGAAGAAGCTCTTGGCCTTCTCCCGCAAGCAGACCGTGCAGCGCGAGACCCTCGATCTGGGCGAACTGATCAGCGAGTTCGAGGTGCTGCTGCGCCGGCTCCTGCGCGAAGACGTCAAGCTCGACACCGACTACGGCCGCGACCTGCCCATGGTGCGGGCGGACAAGAGCCAGCTTGAGACGGCGGTGATGAACCTCGCCGTCAACGCCCGCGACGCCCTGAGGAGCCACGGCCCCGCCGCCGGCCAGCCCGCCACCGTGCGCATCAGGACCGCCCGCGTCACCCAGCTGGAGGCCAAGTCGCTGGGCTATCCCACCGCGCCCGAGGCAGGCTGCGCCCTGATCGAGGTGGCCGACAACGGCCCGGGCATTCCGCCCGAGGTCATCGGCAAGATCTTCGAGCCCTTCTTCACCACCAAGGCGGTGGGCGAGGGGACGGGCTTCGGCCTCGCCACCGTCTACGGCATCGTCAAGCAGGCGGACGGCTGGATCCACGTCGAGAGCGAGCCCGGGCGGGGCGCGGCCTTCCGCATCTTCCTGCCGATATACGTTCCTCCCGTGGGCGCCGAGGCGCCGGCCGCCGCCCCCAAGGGCGGGCTGAAGTTCAAGCCCACCGCCCGCGACCTCTCCGGCGCGGGACGCATCCTGTTCGTCGAGGACGAGGACGCCGTGCGGGGCGTCGCCGCGCGACTGTTGCGCGCCCGCGGCTACGAGGTGATCGAGGCCGCCGACGGCGAGGAGGCCCTGGAGCTCTGCAAGGAGTGGGCGGGCAAGATCGACCTTCTGATCTCGGACGTGGTCATGCCCGGCCTGGACGGCCCGGCGCTCCTGAAACAGGCGCGGCCCTACCTCGAAGGCGCCCAGGTGATGTTCATCTCCGGCTACGCGGAGGCCGAGTTCTCCGACCTGCTGGAAGGCGAGGACGTGACCTTCCTGCCCAAGCCCATCGACATCAAGGTCCTGGCCGAGAAGGTGAAGCAGCAGCTCCAGGGCGGGTAGGGCTCAGGCGGCGAGTTCGGCTCCCAGCGCGTCGTCGGGACCGGCCAGGGCATCCGCCAGGGCGGCGAGCAATTTTCGCGCCTCCAGCGGCTTCTGCACCACCGCGTTCATGCCCTCGGCGAGGTAGAGGTCGGCGTCCCTCAGGTCGGCGTTGGCGGTCAGGGCGATGATCGGGATGCTCGCCTTCGGGCCGGGAAGGGCGCGGATCTGGCGCGTCGCCTCCACCCCGCCCAGCACCGGCATCTTGATGTCCATCAGGATGACGTCGAAGTCGCCCGTGCGCGTCATCTCCACGGCCTCAGCGCCGTTGACGGCGGTGATGCAGGTGCAACCCGCGCTTTGCAGCAGGGTGCAGGCCACCAGGCGGTTGGTCTCGTTGTCGTCCACCACCAGGACATGGCCGCCGGACGGGAGCGCCTCCAGGGGTGCAAGCGCCGGTGCGGCGGCCTGCGGAGAAGCGTTGGGCAGGGTCACCTCCAGGCGGAAGACCGAGCCGGCGCCGACCTCGCTGGTCAGTTCGACGCTCCCGCCCATGCCGCGAAGGATTTCCCGACAGATGGAAAGGCCGAGGCCCGCCCCGCCGGCCGGGTGGACCGCGCTTTGCCGCGAGAACGGCTCGAAAACGGCATCGAGGCGATCCGGCGCAATCCCGGGCCCGGTGTCGACGACGGCGACGGCGAGGCGCGTCGTATCGGCGGTGCGATCGAGGTCCACCTCTACACGGACAGAGCCCATGTCGGTGAACTTCAGCGCATTGCCGACCAGGTTGTTGAGCACCTGCTTCAGCCTCACGGCGTCGCCGCTGACCCAGACATCCTGGGTCGCCCGCGCCTCGACCTGGAAGCGAAGCCCCTTCTGTTCGGCCCGGGGGCGCCAGAGCAGATCCACGTCCTTAAGCAGGCGGCAGATCGAGAACGGCTCGGCGATCAGGCTGAGGCCGTTCGCCTCGGCCCGGGAAACGTCCAGCACGTCGGTCAAGAGCCGCAGCAGGGTCTGTCCCGACTGCATGATGGTCCGGACGTAAAGGCGCAGGTCCTCCTGCTGCAGCTTGCCGTCGATGATCTCGGCCACCGCCAGCACTCCGTTCAGGGGCGTGCGCACCTCGTGGCTCATCACCGCCAGGAACTGGGACTTGGCGCGGACGGCGGCGCGGGCGTCGGCTTCGGCCTTGGCGAGGTCGGCCGCCAGGCGCTCCATCTCCTCGGCCCGCAGGCGGCTTATGTTGTAGCCGGTGTGCAGGAGGCTCAGCGTCGAGGCGACTCCGGCGTAGCGGCCGTCCTCCACCACCACGAAGCCTTTCAAGAAAAGGGTCGAGGCGTTCTCGCGGAAGATACGGCTGAAGAACTCGTCCGAGTTGTCCTCGGCGTCGACGATCAGGGGATCGGGGTCCATCATCAGCGAAATCGGCCGCCCGGCGTAGAGCGCCCGCCCGTAGGCCCCGCCCATCTTCAGGCCGAAATCGTTGCGCTCCACCAGGCCGATGGGAACGCCGTCGTCGTCCACCACCGCGATGACGAGGGTCCTGGGCTCCGCCTGGAACCGCTCATAGACCGACCCGCCGGAATCGTTCTGTGAAACCGGAAGTATTGGCTCGGCGTAGTTTCTGAGTGCGGGCATAGAAAACTCGTTGCTGAGGTGCTTTCAGCTAGAGCGTTCAGTCTTAATTCGGGGTGAAATCGGCTTACGTTTATTATGACTGTATTGTGACGATCCGTATATTCAATCCGAACACAGAGTAATATTGGAGTCTGGTCAGGCCCCGAGGGTCCGGGAGGGCTAGCGCGTCTTCCGGCCCGCCCAGGACACGAAGCCATCGCGGTTGGGCATCTTCACCGCCGGCAGGCTCCTGGCGTCCAACACCGCGTCCTTCGGGACGATCCCGTCGATCGACAGCAGGTAGGCCGAGACCGCGTAGACCTCGTCGTTGCTGAGGGACTGGGGCGCGGTCAGCGGCATGGCCCGGCGGGTGTAGTCGAACAGGGTGGTGGCGTAGGGCCAGTAGCTGGCGACCGTCTTCAAGGGCTTGGGGGTGGCCAGCGAGCCCACGCCGCCGGTCAGGCGGTCCATCGGCCCGTCCGCGCCCCGGGGGCCATGGCAGGCCTGGCACTTGGCGACATAGACCGCCTCGCCCGCCACGACCGACCCGGAGCCCACGGGCAGGGTCGCGCCGTCGGGGGCCACGCTGATGTCCACCGCCGCGATCTCCGCCGCGGTGGCGGGGCGGCCCAGGCTGGGGCCGGCGGGGGCGGCGCCCGAAACGCCGATCGCCGCCGCTGCGATGAGCGCGATGCCGGCGAGCCTATGCATAGACATGGGCCACCGCTCCGTCCGCGCCGACGCCCCAGGCGTTGATGGCGTTGTAGTGGTAGCCCTGGCCGGGGGCGTATTGGGCCAGCCAGGCGTCGCGGGTGGGCTGGCGCTCGCGGGCCTCGTCGGTGGCGCGGCTCAAGAGGACCGCCGGCCCCCCCGACCATCGCCAGGGCAGGCGGAAGCGGGTCAGGGCCTTGGGCAGCACGGGGCCTTCTAAAGCGGCCTGCGCCCAGCTCTTGCCCCCGTCGGCCGAGACCTCGACCTTGGCGATACGTCCGGCCCCCGACCAGGCGAGGCCGCTGATCTCGTAGACCCCGGGCCCCCGCATCGAGAGGCCGAAGGACGGGCGGGTGATCACCGACTTGACCCCCATCTCCAGCATGAAGATGCGGGCCTTGCCGTCGGGCATCAGCTCCGAATACCGCGAGGTCTCGTCCTTGGTGTAGGTCGGGCCCTTGGTGACCTTCAGCCGGCGCAGCCATTTGACGTTGGCGTTGCCCTGGAAGCCCGGCAGCAGCAGGCGCATGGGAAAGCCCTGCTCGGGGCGGATCGGCTCGCCGTTCTGGTAGAGGGCGATCATCGCGTCCTGCATGGCCTTGGCGAGCGGTGCGCTGCGGCTCATGCCCGCGGCGTCGGCGCCCTCGGCCAGCACCCAGTCGGCGCCCGGCTGGACCCCCGCCTCGTCCAGCAGGGTGGAGAGCCGCACCCCGGTCCATTCGGAATTGGAGACCAGGCCGTGCAGGGCGCCCGCCGTCGCCTGCGTGGGGGTCGCCGCCGTCATGCCGCCGCTGTTGCCCGCGCACTCCACGAACCGGCAGCTGGTCTCCATTGGGTACTGCAGCAGGGCGTCGAGGGTGAAGACCAAAGGCCGGCGGACCAGGCCGTGGATGGTCAGTCTGTGCTGGGCGGGGTCGATCTGCGGCACGCCGTTGTGGTGGCGCTCGAAGTGCAGGCCGGCCGGCGTGATGGTCCCTTCCAGGAGGTGCAGGGGCGTGCGGGAGGAGCCGGTGCCCGGACGGCCGGGCGCCGGGGCGAAGGGGCGCTGGATGTCCGCGCGCCACTTCGACGGCTGCCCATAGCCTGAGAAGGTCGCGCCCGGGGTCTTCATGGTGGCGGGGGAGCCGTCGCCGATGACCTGAGCCCCCGCCGCGCCGGCTGCGCCCGCCCCGGCGGCCAGCACCCCGCCCGTCAGCAGGGCGCGGCGGTGCAGCAGCCCGTTTCCGGCGGCGGCTTCGCCCCATCGGTCCGTCATGTCCGGTCACCCCGCCCTTGGCTCGTGCGCCGAGACCGGGGATGCTAGGCCAAGAGGCGAGGCGCGCCAAACGCGCCAAATACTTCTGGGGAGAGAACGATGGCGGGACACCTCGACGGGGGCAGGCGCGACTTCCTCCTCAAGGCGGGGCTGGGCGGCGGCGCCATGGCCCTGGCGCCTTACATGGCGCTGGCGCAGCAGCGTCCTACCGGGACTGCCGCGAACGACTTCCGGATCGCGCGGGTCACGGCCTATTCGCTGCAGTTCGAGGGGACGTTCGAATATGGCGGGCTGAAGAAGCCCAGCCGGGACAGCGCCACCTATGTCGAGGTCGAGACGCGGGGCGGCCTCGTCGGGCACGGGATCACCACCATCGCCGATCCGGGCGCCGTGGCGGCCCTGGTGAACCTGGTCGCGGGCCCCGCCATCATCGGCGACGACGCCCTGCGGCACGAGGCGATCTGGGACAAGCTCTACTGGTCCCTGTCGCCGCGCGGCCAGACCGGTTTCGCCGGCCACGTCATGTCGGCCATCGACATCGCCCTGTGGGACATCAAGGGCAAGGCCTACGGGACGCCCATCGCCTCCCTGCTTGGCGGGGCGCGGGCGCAGGTGCCGGTCTATGTCACCTTCGGCCCGGCCTTCCTGGACCAGAACGAGCTGGTGGCGGTGGCCAAGGACATGCATTCGCGCGGCTTCAACCACCTGAAGATGGTGGTGGGCTCCAACGCCCTGCCGCGCCGGGACACCCGGCCCATGGACCAGGTGGTGCGCGAGGACACGGCGCGGGTGGCCGCGGTGCGGGCGGCGGTGGGCCCTGACGCCCACATCTACGTCGACGGCAACTGCAGCTTCGACCTGCCCAACGCCGAGCGGCTGACCCGCAACCTGATGGCCCTGGGCCTTTCCTTCTTCGAGGAGCCGATCACCCAGAACGACGTGCGGCTGATGGCGGACCTGCGCCGCCGCACCGGCGTGACCCTGGCGGCGGGCCAGAACGAGACCCTGGCCTATCGCTTCCGCGACATGATGCTGGCCGATGCGGTGGACTATGTGCAGCCCAATGTGATGATCGGCGGCGGCTACACCGGGGCGGTCAAGATCGCCGGCATGGCCGCGGGCTTCAACGTCGCCATCGCCAATGGCGGCGCGGGGGCCCTGCAGAACATGCACATGCACGCGGGGCTCGCCAACGGCGGCTTCTGCGAGTGGCACCTGCCGTGGATGGGGCTGAACCGGCGCCTCTACAAGAACATGCCCGAGCCCGCGAAGGGCCTGCTGGCGGTGCCGCCGGGACCCGGCCTCGGCTTCGAGGTGGACAAGGACGGCCTCATGGAAATGCGGGTGCGCGGGTAGGGCGGCGCGCTGCAGCCCCCTTCCCGCCCTTCGGGCGTACTTCCCCCAGAGGGGGCAGAGTGGAAGCGGCGGCCTCGGCGAACAACTCTGCCCCCCTTGGGGGAAGTGTCACGCCGAACGGCGTGACGAAGGGGGCCGGCCCGAAGGGACGGATCAAGCCGCCCTGGGCGTCGGCCCCACATACCGCGCCTCCGGCCGGATCAGGCGCCCTGTGGCCAGCTGCTCGCGGGCGTGGGCGATCCAGCCGGCGGTGCGGCCCATGGCGAAGACGTTTGTGAAGGCGTCGGGCGGGAAGCCGAGGGCCTCCAGCAGGAGGGCGGTGTAGAACTCGACGTTGGTGTCGAGGCGCCGCTCGGGGCGACGGGCGTGCAGCAGCGCCAGCGCCGTCCGCTCCACCGTCTCGGCCAGGGCCAGCCGGGCCGGATCGCCGCCGTCCAGGCGCTTCAGGGCGGCCTTCAGGGCGTCGGCGCGGGGGTCGCGCACCCGGTAGATCCGGTGGCCGAAACCCATCAGCCGCTCGCCGCGGGCCAGGGCCGCGGTCATCCAGCCCTCCGCACGCTCGCTCGAGCCTATGGCGTCCAGCATGGCGATCACCGGTCCCGGCGCCCCGCCGTGCAGGGGACCCTTCAGGCCGCTGAGCCCCGCCAGCACCGCCGAGGTAAGGCCCGCGCGGGTCGAGGCCACGATCCGAGCCGCGAAGGTCGAGGCGGCGAGGCCGTGGTCGCAGACGGTGACGAGATAGGTGTCGAGGGCGGCGGCCCGGCCCGCGTTCGCCGCGCCGCCGGTCAGCATGCGCAGGGTGTCGGCGGCCTGTCCGAGGGTAGGATCCGGCGCGAGGGGCTGCAGACCCCTACGGACGCGGACCATGGCGGGGGTGAAGACAGCCGGGGCGGCCAGCAGGCGCAGGGCCGTGTCGAGGTCGTCCCCGTCGGCGAACCGGGCGGTATAGGCGCGTAAGGATTCGATGTCGGTGAGGGTGGTCAGGCGGCGATCCAGGGCCGCGATGTCGCGGAACACCTCCGCCCGCGCCGCGCCCAGCCGGCGGCGCAGGCCCGACTCCTCCGGCAGGTCGGCGAAGAAGCCCTCGAACAGCAGGCGGACCACCGCCTCGAAGCTCATGCGTCCGGCGATCTCGTCGAGGGATCGGCCGCGGATCACCAGCCGTCCAGCCGCCCCATCCACCGAGGACAGGACCGTCTCGGCCGTCACTACCCCTTCCAGTCCGTCCGACATGATCGATCTCCCGTTGGGGTCCTAGATCGACGGGGCGGGACTTGTCGTCAATCTTGACAATATAAATCAATATACAGATTGATCGAGTTCGGTTTCGTGCGTCGGGCGGAATCTGGTAGCGTGATGCGCAATCTTGACGATAATCGTCAATCTATGGAGCGCCCATGGCCTGGCTCAGCGCCGCCGAAGCCCTGACCCGCCTCCAGGTGCAGCCCCAGACCCTCTACGCCTACGTCAGCCGGGGCCGCATCCAGACCAAGCCGGACCCCGCCCATCCCCGCCGGAGCCTCTATCTCGCCCAGGACGTCCTGCGCCTCGCCGACCGGCCGCGAGGGGGGCGCCGCCCCGAAGCCGTGGCCGCCGAAGCGATCGCCTGGGGCGAGCCGGTCCTGCCGTCGGCCGTCTCCACGGTGCTGGAGGGGCGGCTCTACTATCGCGGCCGTGACGCGGGCGTCCTCGCCGAGACCGCCACGCTCGAAGCGGTCGCCGCCCTGCTCTGGGACGCCCCCGAGGGCGAGCGCCTGTTCCCCGCCGAGCGGCCAAAGCCCCTGTGGCTGCCCGCCCTGCCGCCCGCCGCCCGCGCCTTCGCGGCCCTGGCCCGGCGCGCGGGGACCGACGCCCCGACCCTCGGCCGCTCCCCCGCCGTGCTTCGCGCCGAGGCCGCCGGCCTCGCGGAGTCCATGATCGATGTCCTGGCCGGCCCGCCAGACGTCGCCGACCGGCCGGTGCACAGCCGCCTGGCCCTGGCCTGGGGCGCGGACGAGCGGAGCGCCGACCTGATCCGCCGCGCCCTGGTGCTGCTGGCCGACCACGAACTCAACGCCTCGACCTTCGCCGCGCGGGTGACCGCCTCCACGGGAGCCTCGCTTGCGGCGTCCATGCTGGCGGGCCTGTCGGCCCTGTCCGGGCCCCTGCACGGGGGCGCGGCCGAACAGCTGCGCGCCCTGGCGGACCGGGCGGAGATCATGGGCGGAGAGCCCGCCGCCCGGGCCTGGCTGGCGCAGGGCTGGCCCCTGCCGGGCTTCGGCCATCCGCTCTATCCGGAAGGGGACCTCCGCGCCGCGCGGCTCCTGGCCGCCTTCGAGCCGTCGGGACCGCTGCGCGACCTCGCCGCCGCGGCCGAGGCCCTGACGGGTGAGAAGCCCAACATCGACTTCGCCCTGACGGCCCTGGCGGAAGGTGCGGGCCTGCCCCCCGAGGCGCCCTTCGTCCTCTTCGCCGCCGCCCGCTCGGCCGGCTGGCTCGCCCACGCCCTGGAGCAGGCCTCGACCGGGCGACTGATCCGCCCCCGCGCGCGTTATGTCGGACCCCCCGTGGAGACCCCAGAGGCGCTGAAGGGGGGCGCATGAGCCTGGAGACCGAAACCCGGACCGGCTGGGGCGCGCTGCTGGCGGAAGGGCGGCTCCCCCGCTTCGCCCTGCTGTGCCTGGGCATCTGGCTGAACGCGGCCGACACCCTGGTCACCGCCACCATCATGCCGAGCGTGGCGGCGGACATCGGCGGCTACGCCTATTTCGGCTGGGCGGTGGCGACCTTCATGCTGGGGGCCATCGTCGCCGGGGCGAGCGCCGGGCACATCACCAACCTCTGGGGCCTGCGCCGGGCCATGCTGGCGGGGGCCTTCGCCTATGCGGCCGGGTGCGTGCTCAGCGCCGCCTCCTTCCACGTCCTGCCCTTCCTCGCCGGGCGCCTGCTGCAGGGGGTGGGGGCGGGCTGGATCGCCGGCCTCTGCTACGTCGCCATCTCCATGGTCTTCCCGCAGGCGCTGTGGGCGCGCCTGTTCGCCGCCATCTCCGGCGTGTGGGGCGTGGCGACCATCCTGGGGCCCCTGGTCGGGGGCTTCTTCGCCGGAGCGGGGCTGTGGCGGGACGCCTTCTGGATGTTCGCCATCCAGGGCCTGATCTTCGCGGCCGTCTCCGCCAAGCTGCTGCCGCGGATCTCCGCCCCTGCGCCGCAGGGCCTGGCGATCCGCCAGCTCGCCATGCTGGCGGCGGCCATCACCGCCATCGCCGCGGGGGGGCTGGTGGAGGGCGCGGCCCTGGCCCTGGTCCTGGTGGTCGGCGGCGTCGCCCTGCTGGCGGCCATGGTCTGGCTGGATTCCCGGATGGAGCCGCGGCTCCTGCCCCGGTCGGCGGCGGACCTGAGGTCGGTTGCGGGCTCGGCCTATTTCGTCATGTTCGCCCTGGCCGCCTCGGCGGTGGTGTTCTCGGTCTATGGGGCCGCCCTGCTGCAGGTCCTCTACGGCCTGTCGCCCCTCGCCGCAGGCTACGCCCTGGGGGCGGAGGCCATCGGCTGGACCATCAGCTCCCTGGTCGTCGGCGGCCTGTCCTCACGACAGCAGGGGCTCTCGATCGCCCTGGGCGTAGCGGCCATCCCCATAGGCCTGACCGCCCTGGCCCTGGCCTTCCCCTTCGGCTCCCTGGTGCTGGTGATCGCGGCCGGGACCCTGGTGGGGGTGGGGTTCGGCATCTCCTGGTCGTTCATGACGCGAAAGCTGCTGGCCAGCCTGCCCGAGGAGGAGCGGGCCATCGGCTCGTCCGCCGCTCCTGCGGTGCAGCTCACCGGCAACGCCACGGGCGCGGCGGCGGCGGGGGCGCTGGGCAACTGGCTGGGATTGGCCCACGGGTTCGACCCGGCGACGGCCCTGGCGGCGAGCCCCTGGCTGTTCGCCGCCTTCGTCCCCCTGGCGCTCCTCGGCGGGATCGCGGCCCGCCCTCTCATCAAGGCGGAGGACTAGGCGCCCTTGCCGCTCTTGCTTGCTTGGCCGCCTTTGACGATGCGGACGCGGATCTGCTCGCCGGTGACCGCCTTGGCGGCCCAGCTCCCGCCGGCGCCTCCGGACGGAAGCGGGGTGCAGAAGGAGGTGAAGGCGGGGATCGGGCGCGACTGCTTCAGGCAGACCTCGTCGCCCTTCACCGTCCAGCGGCCGCTGGAGCCGCCGCCCCGCCGACCCTGGCCGGTGTAGCTGCCGTCGCGCTGCAGCCACAGCTTGGCTGTCCGCCCGTCCGGATAGGTGGAGATCACCGTATTGCCGAAAGCCGGCTCCAGCCGGCTGTCGTCGGGATCGGCGACAGCGACGCCGGCGCAGAGGCCGGCGGCCGCGATCGAGAACAGGACAGGGATCAGCCGCATGGGCTGGTCAACGCACGAGACCGCAAAAGGCGCCCGGATGAGGCGCCTACGGCCCGCCGGGCTGGACCAGCGGGTAGACCGCCTCGCGGCCGTTCACTAGCTCGTTGAAGATGTGGCGGCTCTTGAAGCACCAGCTGCCGTTGACCTTCGCCGCCTCGTCCTCGTAGTGGCCGAAGCCGGTGATGCGGGCGGTGGGGTTGCTTGCGCGCGGCGCCGGAAAGCCCGCCGGCCGCGGCGCCGCGTTGGCGGCCCGCGGCGGGACCACCTGGAGCGGGCCGTCGTCGGAGATCGAGGTCCAGTAGGCGCGGCCGACCGAGCGGTCCCCCTGGATGTCGAGGGCGACGTTGGTGACGTAGTGGTGGGTGCGCGGCTGGGGCGCGGGGAAGGCGGTCGCGGGCCGCGCGTCGTCGCTGGTCTTCAGGCCCTGGATCATGTTGGCGATGGCGGTTCGGCCGGTCAGGCTCCCGCCGGCGTAGTTCAGCACCCCGTCGGTGCAGAAGGTGCCCGCGTAGCGCTGCGGATCGCGGAAATCCATCGCGTAGACGTAACGCATCATCAGGTTCTCGATGGCGGCCCGGTCGTCGGCGTAGCTGGAGCGGCCGGCGGCGGCCCCGGCCATGGCGGCGCCCGTGACAGCGGCGCCGATCGTGATCGCCGCGACGGCGCTCAGCAGGGCCAGTCTGGTTCTTCCCATAGGTTCCTCCCTTTCGAACTCCGCCGCCCCCTTCGCGTGAAGCGGGCGGCCATTGCTTGTGCGGCCCTACGCCCCCGCCGTCTCCTCCTGTGCGGCCCCGGTCAGGCGCGGCGCGGTCTCCTTCAGGAACAGGCTGATCACCGCCCCCACCACGAGGGCGCCGAGGGCGAGGGTCAGCATGCTGGCGATGCCGTATCTTTGGGCGAGCGTCCCGCCCATCACCGGGCCGAGACCGCCGCCGAAGATCTCGGCCACCCCCGACACCAGCCCGATGGCCGAGGCCGTCAGCATGGGCGGCACCGCTTCGGTCGCCACCGGCCCGGACAGCAGGGCCAGGAGGCCGAAGCAGAAGAAGGTGCAGACGAACAGCAGGGCGAACAGGGTCCAGGGCTCGGGCCCGGTTCGGGAGAAGAGGTAGAGCGCTCCGGCGGCGAGCACGAAGGCCAGTACCGCCGACCAGCGCCGGCCGATGTAGTCCGAGGCGCCGCACAGCATGAACTCGCCGAAGAAGCCGCCGAAGCCGAGGGCCGACATCACCAGCCCGACCTGTTGCAGGTTCATGTGCAGGCCGTCGGTCAGGTAGCTCGACATCAGGCCGGAGAGGGTGAAGACGCCCACCATGCAGGTGAGCATGGCCAGGGTGGCGACGATCACGTTGTGGGCTTTCAGCGCTTCGCTCCACTTCACCTTCGGGGGCTCGACCTTGAGAGCCTCAGGGGGAGCTTGGGGGGGCGCCCCGGGCGCCGCGGCAAGGTGGGCGGGCTCGCGGATGATGCGCCAGATCAGGAAGGCGACGATCAGGCCGGGGATCGCCACCACCGCGAACACCCAGCGCCAGGACGGCACCACGGCGAGAAGCTGGGTGGCGATGATCGGGCCGAAGCCCAGGCCGAACAGCGGGAAGGTCGACATCATGAAGCCCTGGTTCAGGCCGCGCCGCCGGGCGCTTGAGGCCTCCGCGACAGTCGCCACCGCCACAGGGGTGTAGGCGCCCTCGGTCGTGCCCATCAGCACGCGCAGGGCCAGCAGCATCATGATCCCGGTCGACATTCCGGTCAGGCCGCACAGGATGGAGAACAGGATGACGGCGGGGACCAGGATCTTCTTGCGGCCCAGGCTGTCGGAGACCCGGCCGAAGATGATGGCGAACACACCCCAGGAGATGGCGATCACGCCGATGGCGTTGCCCGCGTCCTGGTAGTTCAGATGCAGCTCCGCGCTCATCACGGGGATCAGCGGCGCGATGATCCAGCGATCCAGCGCCACCAGGCCGAAGCCCAAGGCCAGCAGGAGGGTCGCCTTCCACTCATAGGCGGAGTCCCACCGCTTAGGATGGTCCACCATCTCTTCCCTCCCAGGTCCGCTTAAGCGGTTGGGCGCAAGGTTGACGGCTTTTCAGAGCTAAGGGCAAGGCCGTCCTTACAGCCCTGTAGGCCATGCTGGCGCCCCGATCAGACGTTGTAGTCCCCCCCTCGAGGGGAGGCCCGCCATGGACATGGACACGCCGACGGAAGGCTCGAACAAGCGCCTCAACCAGATGGTGGCGATCACCGTCGTCGCCTTCTCGGTGTTCCTGGGGCTGTGCAACGTCAAGGACGGCAACCTGGTGCAGTCGATGGACCAGGCCAAGGCCGACGCCGTCGACACCTGGAACGAGTACCAGGCCTCGCGCATCAAGCTGAAGGTGGACCAGGTCGCCCTGGAGGACCTGGCCCTGACCGCGCCCGCCCTCAAGGACCAGGGGGCCGTCGCCGCCCGCCGCGCGGCGCTCGCCGCCGAGATCGCCAAGTACCAGGGCGAGGGGCCGGCCCTGCAGGCCAAGGCCAAGGGGTTCGACGAGACCTACGACGCCCTGAACTTCCACGACGACCAGTTCGACGCCGCCGACGCCCTGATCTCCATCGCCATCTCGGCGGCGGCGGTCTCGGCCCTGACGGAGTCGGGGTGGGTGCTGGCGATCAGCTGGGGCTTCGGCGCCCTGGGCGTGCTGATGGGCGTCGCGGGCTTCGCCGGCTGGCGGCTCCACCCGGATTTGCTGGCGAGGCTGCTCAGCTAGCTCAGCCGGTGGCGGCCAGGGCCGGCAGCTGCTCGGTGATCACCTCGAACTTCACCAGGTTGGCGCAGCCGAAGCTGGTGGTGAGGGCCACGTCCGCGGCGTCCCGGCCCCGGGCCATGACGATGCGGCCGATCCTCGGGCGGTTGTGGCGGGCGTCGAAGGTGCGCCAGGCGCCGCCGAGATAGACCTCGAACCAGGCGGAAAAATCCATCGGCGCATCGACCGGCGCGATGCCGATGTCGCCGAGGTAGCCGGTGCAGTAGCGCGCCGGCACGTTCATGCAGCGGCACAGGGTGATGGCCAGGTGGGCGAAGTCGCGGCAGACCCCGCGCTGCTCATGGTGCGCCTCCTGGGCCGACTTGGTCGGCCGGGCGTGGTGGTAGCCGAACTCGATCCGGTCGTGGACGTAATCGACGATGGCCTGCACCCGCGCCCAGCCCGGCGCGGTGTGGCCGAACAGGGACCAGGCCAGCTGCATCATCTGGTCGGTCTCGCAGTAGCGGCTGGCCAGGAGGAAATCCAAGGCCTCGTCCGGCAGCACGTCCACAGGCGCGAGGCCGGCGTTGGGTGTGACGGGGTCGGGCAGGCCGTTGTCGTGGACGATGAACTCCGACGAGAACCGGATCTGGCCGGCCGGCGCCAGGACACGGCGGCAGACGTTGCCGAAGCGGTCGAGGTAGCTGCGGACCGGCACGTTCGGCGAAACGGTCAGGGTATCCCGCGTCTCCAGGTCGGGCTTGCGGCTCGGATGCACGTCGAGCATCAGCAGCATCGGCGTTGGCGCGGGGCAGTCGTAGATGATGTCGAATCCGGCGCGAATGCGCATGAGGCCGCCCTCCCGTTACTAACCGGCCAGAGCAACGCCTCCATGCGCTAGAGGTTGCGCGCGCACTTCCGGCGCCCGCGAAAGCATCATGTCTTCATCGGATTCGACGTCGACTTCGACATCCATGCCTAGATAATCGGCACGTTCGCCGAACCAGGCGTGGGACAAGACCCGCTGGCCATAGCGCTCCGGCGGGCGGAACATCATGCGGTGTTCGCCCGGGGCCACCTGATTGCGGTAGCGGTAGCGGGTCAGGTGGCGGATCGGCATGAGGCTAGGCTGTGAGTGACTTAAGCGCCCCATCGACGGGACTACTGGCCGCAGGGGACCCCCATCCGGTTTCCGCCTCCAATCCGGGCGGCGCCTCGCCGCTTCTGCTGGTGGGCGATCACGCGGGGCGGGGGATTCCGGCCGCGCTCGGCGCCCTCGGACTGCCGCCGGCCGAGCTCGACCGGCACATCGCCTGCGACATCGGCGTGGCGGGGCTGGGCGAGAAGCTGGCCACAGCCCTCGACGCCGTCTTCATCCGCCAGCGCTATTCGCGGCTCGTCATCGACTGCAACCGCGTGCCCGGCGCGGAGGGCTCCATCGCCGAGGTCAGCGACGGCGCGCGGGTGCCCGCCAACCTGGGGCTGACCGCCGATCAGGCCGAGGTGCGACGGCGGGAGATCTACCAGCCCTACCACAACCGCATCGCCGCCGAGCTCGACGCCCGCGCGGCGGCGGGGCGCGCGACCATCCTTTTCGCCCTGCACAGCTTCACCCCGGTGATGGACGGGCTCGATCGGCCCTGGCGGTTCGGGGTGCTGCACCGGGGAGATTCGCCGTTTTCGTCCGCCGTCCTCGCCCGCCTGCAGGCCGATCTCGGCGAGGCCGCCGGCGACAACCAGCCCTACTCCCTCAGCGAGGTCGACAACACCGTCCCCCTCCACGCCGACACGCGGGGCCTGGACTACCTGGAGCTGGAAGTGCGCCAGGACCTGATCGCGACGGCGCAGGGGCAGGCGGAGGTGGCGGGGTATCTGGCCGCGGTGCTGAGGGAGGCGCTGGCGCGGGTCCCGACGCCTGCGCGAAAGGGGAGCGCCTGACATGCTGATCGGCTTCCTCTTCCTGGCGCCGTGGCTCGCGATCGCGCTGGTCGCGGGGCCTTTCGTCGCGATCCTTTGCCGAACCGGAGGGTCCGAAGGCGGCTACGCAATCATGACGGTCGGCTGGATCGTGATCGCCCTCTTCTTCCTCCTCATGTTCGCCCTGGGCGACTGCGCGCCGAACCGCAGCTGTTTCAGGCTGAACTTCCCGGAATGGGCGGCGGCCAGCGCCTTCGGCTGGGTGCTCATCAGCGCCGCATACTGGGGGCTGGCCAAGCTCCTTCCTCGCCGAAATCCACGGCGTTGACGGATTGCGATAGGGCGGCCCTTACAATTTGTCTGAGCCCTTAGAATCCGCCAGTTGACCCCTAGGGAAAGAGTCCTGTTTCGGGGGTCCGGGGGTGCTTTTCACGAGGTCGATTTCCACCCGACAGTGCGGCCTGACAGGTCTGACGGGGGGCGACACTCCGGTGACAGGGGCCTTGGGCGAAATTCGCGGCGCTTTTTCTATTTTCCAAGGAGTAACTTCCCTAGGTCGAATTAATTCCCAGGGCAGGCGATTTAATTATCGGAATTTCGGACCCCCGCCCCTCGCGAGGACCTAATTCCCGATCCGGAATTGATCATCGCAGCGGTGCTGCACGACACCGTCGAGGACACCGAAACGAGCCTTGATGAGTTGACCCGGTTGTTTGGCGCTCGGGTTGCCGGCCTGGTCGCCGAGGTGACCGACGACAAGTCCCTGCCGAAACAGACGCGCAAGCGGCTTCAGGTGGAGCATGCGCCGCATGCTTCCTCGGGCGCCAAATTCATCAAGCTTGCCGACAAGACCTCCAACCTCCGGGCTCTGGCGTCCAGCCCGCCGGCGGGTTGGTCTCTCGAGCGTCGGGCGGAATATCTGGCATGGGCAGGCGCGGTGGTCGCCGGGTGCCGCGGCGCCAACGCCTGGCTGGAGGACCAATTCGACGCTGCCGCAAATGCGGCGGGGGCCGCCCTTGCGATGGTCAGAGACGCGGGCGCTCCAGGTCCGGGGACCAGCTAATGGCCCGCTCCCTGGCGACGCAGATTGCGGAGAATCCTCTGGCTTACGACGCCTACGACTTCCTTCCAGAATGGCCCGACCTCTCTCCGGCGTATCTTGACGCTGTCGCGTCCGACGCGGAGCGAGTCCGCATCGGGCAGCGGCTCGCCGCTTCTCGTGATCTCACATGGGGGACCCATCAGGGGTCGGCGGACTACCGCCGAGGGCGCAAGGCGCTGCACCGGGTCTTGCGAGGCGCTTTCCTCAGCGAGACCGTCATCACCGCCTCCGCGCACTCGGACGGCGAGCGCCCCAGGTTCGTGATCCTGGGTGGGCGCGCCTGCTCGGGCAAGGCGTGGTTTGCAGGCAGGATGTTCAATCCCAGGAACGCGGTGTTCTTCGACGCCGACGCGATCATGGCGCAATTGCCGGAGTACGACGGCCTCGCCCCCGTGGTGCGCGCCGAGGCCGCCGACATCCTCGAGTCGATGATGGATAGCGCGAGACTCATGGGCCTGAATGTCGTGGTCGACGCCACCTTGTGCTCCCTTGATGGAGCCAGGGCGAAGATCGCGGCTTTCGCCGCCGCCGGTTATGTCACCGAGGCGCACTACATGTTCGTTCCGCCGCAGGTTGCGGCGGAGAGGGCCGCCCACCGGTTTGATAAGACCGGCCACTACGTCCCGATCGAGTCGGTCCTCGCGAACACCGCGAACGAGCAGACGTTTGATCTCATCCGGGGCCGCGTGGATGTCTGGTCGTTCTTCGACAACGACGTTCCCGAAGGTGAGGAGCCCAAACTCATCGCGAACTCCGGCGGCGCCGGCGGAACGGCGTCGCCTTCACCATAGACCACCAGACTCTGCAGTCCGCGGCACGCTCGGCCTGCGAGGGGAGTGGGCTGGCGAGGACGGGTCGCGACTGCCGTCTTCCGTAGACCTACTTGGCGGCGTTGCCGCGGCGGACGACGGCCTTGGCGCCGGAAGCGGCCTTCCGGCCACCCTGGCCCAGGCCCATCTGCTTGGCGAGGTTGGAGCGCGCCTGGGCGTAATTCGGCGCGACCATCGGGTAGTCCTTCGGCAGGCTCCACTTGGCGCGGTACTGCTCGGGGCTCATGTCGTACTTGGTGCGGAGGTGGCGCTTCAGAGACTTGAACTTGCGGCCGTCCTCCAGGCAGATCAGGTGGTCGGGCGTGATGGAACGGCGGATGGGCACGGCGGGGGTTTGCGGCGGGGCGGCTTCCTGCAGCGAGACGCCACTCGCGACGCCGGTCAGGGCGCGGTGGACCTGCTGGATCACGCCGGGGAGGTCGTTCGAGGTCACCGAGTTGTTGCATACGTAGGCGGCCACGATGTCCGCGGTCATCTCGATCAGGTTGGTGGTTTCCGCCATGCGCCTCTTCCTAGCTTAGACCGTGGCCGTAGACATCCTGCCCGGTCCTGTCCAGTAGCGCGTGCCGCTGGTGGCAAACGGGCAACGCGGGTCAGGCCAATGGATCGGCGAGCCGGTGGCCGTCTTCAGCGGTTAAGGCCTGGTCCCGGCCTCGGCGCCAGCGCCGCTGTTCCCGGGTGGTTGTCCAATCCATACTATCGACCCGCGTCCGTCAGGATCCCGGGCCGGTCCCCCAGCCCGAATGAAGTTGGCCGTTGCCACGGAAGAAGGCGAAGATGTGCCTGATTAATCCATCCTGGACCTTGAATAGCTCGAAGACGACCGAGCCGTTGTTGGTGGGATATTCGGGCGGGGTAGTGAAGTTGCCCACCGCCAGCACGATGCCGCGCGGGACATCGTAGATGTAGTAGCGACGGTTCCGGACGGTCCACTTCACCGACGGGGTTTGGAACTCGCCTCCGCAGCTGCCCGACGTACGCGGCGCGTTGACGGTGAAGACACCGAGCTCGATGCGCTGGCATTCGGGGTGCCAAGGCGCCTTGTGGTAGTCGATCTCCTGGCCGACCGCGTCGAAGTACGCCTCGGCCGCCGAATGGAGCTCCGCCTTGGTGGAGCGTTCCTCAACCGGCAGCACAGCGTCAAAAATTCGATCGGCGAGTGTAAGCGTCGATGGGTCGGCGCCGAAGCCGCCCTCCGGGCGCTCGTAGGCGATCTCCTCGACCTCGGTGATCCGGCGGTTCGAGATCTTCAGGCGGACCACATAAAACCACCAGCGCGGAGTGGCGGCGGGGGCCGCCGCGCCCGGGGTGTCCGGACGGGTCGGCCGGGTCGACTGGGTGACGATCCCGTAGAAGATCGCCGCGCCGGTTTCAGGGTCCACAAGGACCTGACGATAGGGCAGCCGGCGGGCAGGGCCCCAGGTCTCGTTTCGGCCGAGCTGCCCGACGACCCCGTTGTAGGTCACACGCAGGCTTGGGGCGACGGCGAGATCGCCGGGTTTGTTGTCCGTCAGCGCCTCGGTGTAGTCCGTGAGGAACTTCAAGAGACATCGGCGGTCGCACGAGATCGCGGTCGCCTCGCGGCGCTGACCGGCCTCGGCGGTCATTGGCGCCAGCGCCAGGGTTGTCATTGCGGCTAGAGCGAACACGATACGTCCAAGCACGGCGGCCTCCCCTAGTAGTTGGGCGCATCTTCGCGGTTCGCGGCCGACGATCAAGGGCGGGCGTCTGGCTTGTTCCATCAGCCGTGCGAACCTGGGCCTCTGGAGGGATTCGAGATGGCGCGGCGAGACATAAGCGGAGCAGTCGATTTTGCGCATCTCGAAGGCTATGCCGCCGGCGACGATGGGTTGGTCGAGGAGGTCCTATCGATTTTCACGCATCAGGCGGAGTTGTGGATTCGGCTACTCGATCCCCGCGGCGACCCCTCTGCGTGGAGGGACGGCGCCCACACCTTGAAAGGGGCGTCGCTGGGCGTAGGGGCGTTCACGCTCGCAGAGGTCTGCAGCCAGGCCGAGCAGGGTCATGCTGCGGGGCCAGGCGAAAGGGCCGTGATGCTGGAGCACATCCGGGACGCCCTCAACGCCGCTCTGGCGGATATTGCCGCCTATACGCACGAGAGGGCGCTTAATTCGCTGAAGTCGCCGCGCAGCTAGAGGGGAGGGACGCCTTCTCCCACCGTCGAGTTCGACGCCCGCGCCGGGGCTACGGCCCTATGCTTGCACTTCCGCAAGCCAGGCGGACTAACACTTCTAGCGGCCTGGCCGTCCGGAAACGCTCGGCGACCGAGGTCGGGTCACCGAGGCGCTGCTCAGTGCCATTGAGGCCGAGTGCTCTCACCGGGAGCACATAGTAGTCGAGATGTCCGCCGTCAGCACCAGTGAGACAGATTGAGGGTTCCCGCTAACGGAGGGTTTTGGTCTCATCGCAGTGACGTAGGAACGAAGATGAGATCAAAACCCTTATCCACCACAGTCACGTCCGCCACGGCCGGATTGCCCACCAGCACCGACGCCGCCGAGCCGGCGATGGTCAGCCGCTCGGAGTGGTCGATCTGCAGCTGGATCGAAGCCGCCGCCGCCGGCGAGGCGCCCGCAAGCAACAGCACGATCGAAGCGGTGGAGAGCAAGGAACGCATGGCTGTCCTCGGCGAGGGGTCCAACGGGCGCGTGGCGGGCCCTAGTCCCCAAGGATGGGGCCCATTGGTCAACAAAGTCTCAAACCCCCGCCGGTCCGGACGCCGCACCCGCTTTGAAGTCTTTATAGACTCCACGCATGAATCAATTTCGTTACTATGGTAAATCTATGTAAACCATAAAATTTGTGGAGGTTTCATTCCTCATTAACGTGGATACGAGACAGTAGCGTACGTTATCCGGGGGCCATGCGAGCAGATCGGCTGGCCGGACTGCTTGCAAAGGAGATTGTCATGTCCAAGTTCGTTACGCGGTTTCTGAAGGATGAGTCCGGCGCCACGGCCATCGAGTATGGCCTGATCGCCGCCCTGATCGCGGTGGTGATCATCACCGCCGTCACCACCCTGGGGACCAACCTCAGCGGCAAGTTCAACAATATCGCGAACTCCGTGAAGTAAGGCCGACATCAGTCGACCCGGGTTGGGCCGCGGCGGAAACGCCGCGGCCCTTCCGCGTTTTGGGCTCCGCAACAATTCGTTCAGCACCTCGCTGGCAGGCTGGGCCCCGGTTCAGCCACTTCGGATCCGCCGCCCATGTCCGTCCTCCAGGCGATTCTGCTCCTGGCGCTTCCCGCGCTGGTGATCACGGCGGCCTTACGCGACCTGACCTCCTACATCATCCCCAACTGGCTCTCGGTCGCCCTGGCGGCGGCGTTCCTGCCCGCGGCCTTCGCCCTGGGGATGCCGCTTGCGACCATCGGCCTGTGCCTGGGCGTCGGCGCCGCCGCCCTGGTCGCCGGAATGGCTATGTTCGCCCTGGGCTGGATCGGCGGGGGCGACGCCAAGCTGTTCGCCGCCAGCGCCCTGTGGCTGGGCCTGTCGGGCGCCCTGCCCTTCCTGGCCTGGACCGCCGTCACCGGGGGCCTCCTGGCCGTCAGCCTGCTGGGCGCGCGCAAGATCGCCCCGGTCCTGCCTTTCCGGAGCCCCGCCTGGATCGACCGGCTGCTGGCTGACGGCGGGGACGTGCCCTATGGGGTGGCCATCGCGGTGGGAGCGCTGGCCGCCTTCCCGGAAAGCCCGCTGGTGCGGGGATTTCACGCATCTTTCTGAGGCTTACAGGGCCTCACAGGCGGCGACCGGGCCCCTCGCTTAGCCCGACGTTAACCAGGGCGCCCCATCATCCAATGCGAAGTCGTGTGTTTTGGCGGCGCCCCCTGGGCGTCTGCCGGGATAGCCAGCCATGGGCCCGATGAGGGTCGTGATCCTGATCGTCGCTCTGGTCGCAGCCGTCGTCGCTGCGCTCCTGGTGCGCAACATGACGAAGAGCGCCCAGGTCAAGGCCCAGCCTTCGATCGTGGCCTCCGCGCCTCAGGTGATCGAGAAGCCGACGGCCCGCGTGCTCGTGGCCAAGCGCGACCTGACGGTCGGGACCCGCCTCGGCGAAACCGACATCGGCTGGCAGGCCTGGCCGCTGGAAGGCGTCCAGCCCACCTACATCACCGACGACCCCGCCGCCGCCGCCAAGCTCGCCCAGCCTGCGGGCAAGGCCGCCGCCAAGCTGGCCCAGGCGGCCACCGACGCCGTTTCCGGCCCGGCCGGCCCCATGGTCGCCATGCTGGGCTCGGTGGTGCGCGAAACCATCTACGCCGGCGAGCCGATCGTTCAACGCAAGCTGGTCCATGCGGGCGCCGCGGGCGTCATCCCCAACGCGATCGACATCGTGACCCGGGGCATCAAGTCCGGCCTGCCCATCCAGGAGTGTCTGAAGGTGATCGCGCGGGAAAGCCCGGCGCCCATCAACACCGAGTTCCAGCGCCTAGTCGAGAACATGTCCGTGGGCCTGTCGATCGATCAGGGCCTGGAGAAGATGTACGAGCGCATGCCGACCTCGGAGGTGCGGTTCCTGGCCATCGTCATGGCCATCCAGAGCAAGACCGGGGGCAACCTGGCCGAGGCCCTGGGCAACCTGACCACCGTGCTGCGCGCCCGCAAGCTGATGCGCGAGAAGGTCAAGGCCATGTCCGGCGAGGCGGTGGCTTCGGCCTTCATCATCGGCTCCCTGCCGCCGGGGATCATGGCCCTCGTCTCGGTCAGCTCCCCCGGCTACATGGCGCCCCTGTTCCAGGACCCGCGCGGCCACATGTTCCTGCTCGGCGGCGCCCTGTGGATGGCGACCGGCATTTTCGTCATGCGCCGCATGATCAACTTCAAGCTCTGAGGGCGCCGTGATCGAAGCCCTCGTCGATCCCTCGAACCTGCTGGCGGCCTTCGTGGCCATCATCTGCTTCGCCACGGTGGTCACCCTGGCGGCCCCGATGATGACCGGCGACAAGCTGGAGACCCGGCTGAAGTCGGTGGCCAACCGGCGCGAGGAGCTGCGCCGCCGGTCGCGCCAGCAGATCGCCAAGGGCGGCGAGACGGCGCTCCGGCACTCCGACACGGGCTTCTACAAGAAGGTGGTCGAGCAGCTGCAGCTCTCCAAGCTGCTCGAGGACCCCACGGTGATCGACAAGCTGGCGCAGGCCGGCTACCGCGGCCCCAAGGCGGTGAACACCTTCTACTTCTTCCGCTTCCTCAGCCCCTTCGTCCTGGCCATCATCACGGCGATCTATCTGTTCGCGCTCACGCACACGAACATGCAGCCGATGATGAAGATCTGCGCGGTCTCCGTCGGCTTCGTGATCGGCTTCTACGCCCCAAACCTCTATGTGAAGAACAAGGCTACCAACCGGCGCAACTCCGTCGTCGGCGCCTTCCCCGACGCCCTCGACCTGCTGCTGATCTGCGTGGAATCCGGCATGTCGATCGAGGCCGCGATCCAGAAGGTCGGCCAGGAAGTCGGCTCCTCATCGATCGAGCTCGCCGAGGAGATGAGCCTGCTGACCGCCGAGCTCAGTTACCTGCCCGAGCGGCGCATGGCCTACGAGGGCCTGGCCAAGCGGGTCGACCACCCGGGCGTCAAGGGCGTGGTCACGGCCATGATCCAGGCCGAGCGCTACGGCACGCCGCTGGGCACGGCCCTGCGGGTCATGGCCAAGGAAAACCGCGACATGCGCCTGGCCCAGGCCGAGAAGACCGCCTCGGCCCTGCCCGCCAAGCTGACCGTGCCGATGATCCTGTTCTTCCTGCCGGTGCTGTTCGTGGTGATCCTGGGCCCCGCCATCATCAAGGTGCAGGATATCAACAAGAAGAATGCGACCCCCGCGAGCGGCTCCAGCACCAACGCCCCGGCCCCCGCCCACGAGAACAACGGCGGCGGCTCCAGTTCCACCACCCCCGGCGGCGGCTCTTCCTCGACGACCCCCGGCTGATTCCCCTCTCCCCGGTGGGGAGAGGTCGAGAGCGCGTAAGCGCTCCGGGTGAGGGGGCTAAGGATGCAGCCGCATCACGCCAGCCCCGTCACCTTGAACGCTAGCCGCCCGGCTTGATCCCCGCCTCGTTGCCGTACTCGCCCGGTGGGACCAGCTCGTAGAAGCCCGAGATCTTCAGCTTCACCGTCACCGGCTTCTCGGACTGGTTCTGCAGGTACCAGCCGTGCACCCCCGGCATCGGGGCGATCAGCACCCCGTTGGACGAGGTCCCGGTGGCCTGTTTGTACTCGATCACCTTGGCGGTCGGATTGCCCGGGCCCACCGGGTTCTCCCCGTGGAAGTCGTAGTAGAACTCCTCCGGATTGGTCATCAGCACGGACCAGGAATAGACTAGGCTGTCGCCCTCCTTCATCCGCACCTTGTACTCAAGCTCGTCGCCCCGGTTCTCGTCGCCGCTCACCTTCAGGGGGATGTCGATGACGTCGCTGCGATAGGCGGTCGGATAGTAGCGGGTGATCGAGGTCGAGGCGGCGGACGCGTCAACCGTCTCGGTCTTGGCCTGGGGCGTTCCCAACTTGTAGAGGCCGGTGGCCTTGCCGAAGCCGGTCGGGTCGACCTGGTACTCGGCGGGCAGGATGAAACCGACCGTCACCACCACGGCGACGACGGCGGCGACGCCGACGATCAGGCCGAGGCGCTGCTTCGAGGGCGGATTGGCGATGTGACCTTCGTCAGCCATGTCAGGCCCTTGCTCCGATGAAATAGCCGGCGAGCTGGTAGCCCATCAGCAGGAAGCCCGCGAACAGGATGAGGGCGTTGGCGGCGACCGCCTGGCGGTTGAAGAGGGCGCTCGTGCGCCACAGCAGGATCACGCCCAGCATAACCGACAGGGCCAGGAGCTGACCCAGCTCCACCCCGACGTTGAACGAGACCATGTTGGCGATCAGCCCGTCCTTGGACATGCGCAGGGCCTGCAGCTTGGTGGCGAGACCGAAGCCGTGCACCAGGCCGAAGCCCAGCACCGCGACCCGGTTGTCGGGCTGGAAGCCGAACACCGTCTTGAAGCCGCCCAGGTTGTCGAAGGCCTTGTAGGCGACCGACAGGCCGATCACCGCGTCCACCAGGAACGGATTGACGTGGATGTTCGAGAGCACCCCCGTCAGCAGGGTGACCGAGTGGCCGATGGAGAACATCGTCACGTAGAGCGCGACGTGCTTCAGCCGGTAGAGGAAGAAGATCACCCCCAGGATGAACAGCAGGTGGTCGTAGCCGGTGACCATGTGCTTGGCCCCCAGGTAGAGGAAGGGGATGATCTGCGGCCCCTTGCTCGCCGCCACGAAGGCCGCGTCCTTGCCGGCGATGCCGTGGGCGAAGGCGGGGGCCAGCCACCCGGAGGCCAGCAGTCCCCCCACCGCCAGGAGGCCCAGAAGCGCCAGGCTCCAGAGGCGTATCGGCCTTCCCAATGTCGTCTCCCTCGTTGTTCTTTCGCTATCCCATACGCAGCGATTGCGCCAACTCCGCGGCGAACTGGCTCAGACCGGCAGGCGGGCGAAGGTCTCGTTGGCGTTGCGCCAGGAGGCGACCTTCATGAAGGCGTCCACATAGCCGCCCGCATTGGCGCCGTAGTCCATGTGATAGGCGTGCTCGTACATGTCGAGCGCCAGGAGGTGCACGCCCCCGGCCAGGGTGTGGGTGTGATCGGCCGCCCATTGGTTGACCAGACGTCCGTCGCGGGGGCTCCAGGTCAGGAGCACCCAGCCCGAGCCGCCGCCCAGCGCCTTACCCATGCCGGTGAACTCGGCGGCCCAGCGGGCCTGGCTGCCGAAGTCCCGCTCGATCGCCTGGGCCAGCCGCGTTGACGGCGCGGCGGCGGGACCGAAGCCGGCGAAATAGACCTCGTGCAGCACCATCGAGTTCCAGGCCAGCAGCTCCTCGCGCTTGAGGCCGTTGAGCTGGAAGCCCGGCGCGGTCGCGGGATCGAGGCTCGCGAACTGGCCCATGATCTGGCCGAGGCGGCGCACGGCGCCGGCGTAGTTGTTGTCGTGGTGGCTGACGAGCAGCTTCTCCGACAGGCCCGCCACGCTCTTCGGATCGAACCCCAGCGGCTTGGGTGTGAAGGTGGGGGCGGGCCTGGCCGCGGGCGGGGCAGCGGGCTGGGCGGAAGCGACGGAGGCGGTGGCGGCTGCGGCCACGCCGGCGACGGCGGCGAAAACCTGGCGGCGGTCGAGGGCGGCTTCGGACATGGCGATCTCCTGACGCGTAAATGCGAAGACAGGACCATCCTCCCGTCCCGACCGGCCCGCAAAGCCTGATTGCGGCGCCGGCTCCGATCCCCTATCCAATAAGGGTCGGGACGCGCGCGGCCTCCCGGCTCAAGGCGGCTCCGGCCGCCCAAGCGTCGCGCCGAACCTGGATCATCAGGACGGCGACGCATGCCCGAGACAAACCCTCCTCCCAAGCCCTCCTATCGCGAGGTTGTGCGCACCTTCGGGCGCATCGGCCTGATCAACTTCGGCGGGCCCGCCGGCCAGATCGCCCTGATGCATAAGGTGCTGGTGGAGGAGAAGGCCTGGTTCGACGAGGACGAGTACCTGCGCGCCCTCAACTTCTGCCACATCCTGCCGGGTCCGGAGGCGCAGCAACTCGCCACCTATCTCGCCTGGAAGCTCCACGGTCTGAGGGGCGGGCTGGCGGCAGGCCTGCTGTTCATCCTGCCGGGGGCGGGCGTGGTCCTGGCCCTGTCCATCCTCTACGCCTACGCCGCGGACCTCAGGCCCGTGGCGGCGGCCCTGCTGGGGGTCAAGGCCGCGGTCCTGGCGGTGGTGGTCGAGGCCCTGCTGCGCATCTCCAAGCGCGCGCTGAACACCCGGTTCAAGTACGGCGTCGCCGCCGCCGCCTTCGCCGCCCTGGCCGTCTTCGGCGCGCCCTTCCCCGCCGTGGTGATCGCGGCGGGCGTGGTGGGCTGGCTGGTGTCCACCGTCCGCCCCGCCGCTCTGCGCCTGAAGCCCGCCCCCCCCGCCGCCGAGCCCCCGCCGCCCATCGGCGCGCAGGCCCGCTCGGCGCTCCTTACCCTGGTGGTCTGGGCCGCCCTGTGGGCCGCGCCCCTCGCCCTCATCTACGGTCTCCTGGGCCCGCGCCACGTCCTGTTCGAGATCGGCGTCTTCTTCTCCAAGCTCGCCGCCGTCAGCTTCGGCGGCGCCTATGCGGTCCTGACCTACATGGCCCAGGAGGCGGTGACCGGCCACGGCTGGCTGCGGCCCAAGGAGATGGTGGACGGCCTGGGCATGGCCGAGACCACGCCGGGGCCCCTGATCCTGGTGACCGAGTACGTCGGCTTCCTCGCCGCCTTCCGCAATCCCGCCCCCTTCGCCCCCCTGGTCGCGGGGATCATCGGCGCGGCCGTCACCCTCTGGACCACCTTCACCCCCTGCTTCCTGTGGATCTTCGTCGGGGCGCCCTTCATCAGCCGGCTGGAGCGCGCCCGGGGCTTGCAGGGGGCGCTCGCCGCCATCACCGCCGCCGTGGTCGGGGTGATCGCCAACCTGACCCTCTGGTTCGCCCTGCACGTCCTCTTCGCCCGCTTCCCGGAGGTCCGCATCGGGCCGATCAAGGCGGCGCTGCCGGACCTCGGCAGCCTCGACCTCCGGGCCCTGGTCCTCGCCGTGGCCGCCGCGATCCTGTTGTTCCGGCTGAAGTGGGGGGTGATCCGCACCCTGATCGCCGCGATTCTCATGGGGCTGGGCTTCTACCTGCTCGGCGCGGGCTGAGGATCGCGCCCGGACTTTCCGCAGGCGGGGGAAAGGCGATATCCTGCCGTGACGCCTGGGGACCGTGGGGCCGCGGCGTGGTCTTTGGAGCACGGAGAACCACGATGACTATGACCATGGCCCGCGCGGCCCGGCTTGCGATCGCCATCGCCCTGGCGGCGGCCCTGCCGCTGGCCGCCTGCACCAAGGCCCCCGAAAAGGCGGCCGCCCCCGTCGCGCCGGCGCCCCTGGCCTTGAAGACGACCCTCCTGGAGGTGATGCGCGCCTCGGTGGAGATCCCCGCCGACGGCATCTGGGCGGCCCAGAGCGCGGAGAAGCTGGAGGACGCGGACTGGCTGCTGGTCGAGCAGGACGCCCTCGACCTTGCAAATGGGGCCACCCTCATGACCCTGCCGGCCACCGGCAAGGACGACGCCATGCGGCAGGCGAACGCCGACTACGCCGGCTGGGCCGCCGATATCCAGAAGACGGCGCTGGAGCTGCGCGACGCGGCCAAGGCCAAGGACGTGATGAAGCTGGGCGCCGCCGCCGACCACATCACCGAGACCTGCCAGGCCTGCCACGACAAGTACCGCCCGCAGGTCCCCTCCGACGGCGTCGCCCGCTACCCCTTCTACCCGGCCCGCGAACGCAAGAAGTAGGGTCCGGGGTCGACCGCCGCCTCGCCTTCCCGCCGCTCAGCTTGACGCGGCGGGGGCTTGGCGCGCATAAGCCCCGCCTTCGGCGCAAAGTGATCTGCGCCCTCCACCGCCACGACCCCGGCCTTTCTCTCATGGCCGGACGAGGGCGGCGAGGCCCCCCGTCGACGTGATCGTCCACGGGGTCTGATCGCGTTGTGCGTATGGGACCGCGCATGTTCGAGTCACTTGGCGAGCGGCTGACAGGGGTGTTCGACCGGCTGACCGGTCGGGGCGTCCTGTCGGAAAAGGACGTCGACGAGGCCCTGCGCGAGGTGCGCCTGGCCCTGCTCGAGGCCGACGTCGCCCTGCCCGTGGTGCGCGACTTCATCGCCAAGGCCCGTGAGCGCGCCACCGGCGAGGCCGTGGTCCGCTCGGTCCGCCCCGCCGACCAGGTGGTCAAGCTGGTCCACGACGGCCTGGTGGAGATGCTGGGCGGCGACGACGTCCAGGGTCTGAACCTTTCCACCACCCCGCCCACCGTGATCCTGATGGCCGGCCTCCAGGGCTCGGGCAAGACCACCACCTCGGCCAAGCTCGCCCTGCGCATCCAGAAGATGGAGCGCCGCAAGGTGCTGATGGCCTCCCTCGACACCCGCCGACCGGCGGCGATGGAGCAACTGGCCACCCTGGGCAAACAGGCCGAGGTCGAGACCCTGCCGATCGTCGCCGGCCAGTCCGCCCCCGACATAGCCCGTAGAGCCCTGCAGGCGGCCAGGCTCGGCGGCTTCGACGTCCTGATCCTCGACACCGCCGGTCGCACCACCCTCGACGAGCAGATGATGGGCGAGGCGGCCGAGATCGCCCGCATCGCCTCGCCGCACGAGAGCCTGCTGGTCGCCGACGCCCTGACGGGCCAGGACGCGGTGCGAACCGCCAAGGCCTTCCACGAGCGGCTGGCCCTCACCGGCCTGATCCTCACCCGCACCGACGGCGACGCCCGGGGCGGCGCGGCCCTGTCCATGCGCGCGGTCACCGGCCTGCCGATCAAGTTCCTGGGCGCCGGCG
This sequence comes from Caulobacterales bacterium, assembly GCA_947474395.1. Lineage (GTDB taxonomy): Bacteria > Pseudomonadota > Alphaproteobacteria > Caulobacterales > Caulobacteraceae > CANJID01. The sequence goes on along the minus strand of CANJID010000016.1, from coordinate 9,418 downwards.
AGAAGATCGACGCCCTCGAGGTGTTCGACGCCCGGCGCGTGGCGGGCCGCATCCTGGGCGCCGGCGACGTGGTCGCCCTGGTGGAGAAGGCCGTCGCCGAGGTCGATCACGCCCAGGCCGAGAAGATGGCGGCCAAGCTGCAGAAGGGCCAGTTCGACCTGGACGACCTCGCCGCCCAGCTGCGCCAGATGCAGAAGATGGGCGGGATGCAGGGCCTGATGGGCATGCTTCCCGGTGTGCAGAAGGTGAAGAAGCAGATCGCCGAGTCCGGCATGGACGACCGCGTCTTCCGCCGCCAGGAAGCCATCATCGGCTCCATGACCAAGCTCGAGCGCAGGAAGCCCGACGTCCTGAACGCCTCGCGCAAGCGCCGCGTGGCCATCGGCGCCGGCGTCGACGTCGCCGAGATCAACCGCCTGCTCAAGCAGCACCGGCAGATGGCCGACATGGTCAAGTCCATGAGCAAGGGCGGCGGCAAGGGCTTCGCCCGCATGGCCCAGGCCATGGGCGGCATGATGGGCGGCGGCCCCGGCGGCCTGCCCCCCGGCCTGACGGCTCCCTCCAACGCCGACCTGGAGCGCCTGCGCGCCCTGGGCGGCGGACAGCTTCCGCCGGGCGGCGGCGGCTTGCCCGGACTGCCCGGTATGGGCGGCGGCGGCATGCCCGGCCTCCCCGGTTTCCCGAAGAAGAAATAGCGAACGCAAGAAGGACTGAGACAAATGCTGAGAATCCGCCTGACCCGTGGCGGCGCCAAGAAGCGCCCCTACTATTCCATCGTCGTCGCCGACAGCCATTCGCCCCGCGACGGGCGCTTCATCGAGAAGGTCGGGACCTACGATCCTCTCCTCGCGAAGGACAATCCGGGCCGCGTCACCCTCAAGGTCGAGCGGATCCAGGAGTGGATGAAGAAGGGCGCCCAGCCGAGCGACCGCGTCACCCGCTTCCTCGCCAAGGAAGGCCTGGCCACCTGGACCAACGGCAACAACCCGAACAAGGGCAAGCCCGGCAAGAAGGCCGAGGAACGCGCCGTCGAACGCGCCGAGCGCGCCGCCCGCCCGGCCCCTGAGCCCGTGGCTCCGGTCGCCGAAGAAGCCGCTCCGGAAGCCGTGGCCGAGGAAGTCGCCGCCGAGGCCGTGACCGAAGAAGCCGCCGCTCCCGCGGAAGAAGCCGCCCCGGCCGAGGAAGCCGCGGCCGAGGAAGCTCCGGCTGCGGAGGAAGCTCCCGCTGCTGAAGAGGCTCCTGCTGCTGAAGAGGCTCCGGCCGCTGAAGAGGCTCCGGCCGCTGAGGAAGCCCCGGCCGAAGAAGCCAAGACCGAGGAATAGGAAAAGCGCGCGGGCCGGGGACGAGACCTTTGTCCGCGCGACTGATCCTGGTGGGCCGGGTCGGCGGGGCCTTCGGGGTGAAGGGCGAGGTGCGCCTTGCCGCCTACACCGAGGAGCCCATGGCCCTGGCCCGCTACAAGGGGCTGTTGCGCAAGGACGGCTCTCCGGGGCTCACCGTCGCCTCGGCCCGTCCGGTCAAGGGCGGGATCATCGCCCGCTGCCCGGAGATCGCCGACAAGGAGGCCGCGGACAGGCTCCGCGGCCTCGATCTCTATGTGCCGCGCGAGTCCCTGCCCGAGCCGGACGAGGACGAGTTCTACCTGGCCGACCTGGTGGGCCTGGCCGCCCTCTCCCCTGAGGGCGAGGCCCTGGGTACGGTCAAGGCGGTGCACAACTTCGGCGCCGGGGACGTGCTGGAGATCGCCCCCGACGCCGGCGGCGCCAGTTTCTACCTCGCCTTCACCCGCGAGACCGTGCCCGCGCTCGACATCGCCGGAGGTCGAATTACCGCGGTCCTTCCACCTGTGGTTGAGGACGGTGACTCCTGACCCGCCGTTAAGCTTGTAGTTCGCCCGGCGCTGGCCCAAGCTTGACGGACGCGCGACCCGGAGCGCGTCAGGCGAAAGTGTGTGCGGTTTCGCCGCCCGGACGCGCTCCAAGATGCAAATATCGACCCTTTCATGATCAGATGGACTCATCTGATCATGAAAGGGTCTGGGGGCCCCCAAACCCGTGAAGTTCAACCGTTCCCTGGTGCTGCTGATCCTCGCCGGGCTGTTGCCCATGGCGGTGCTGGCGGCGGCGATGGGGGCGAGCGCCCTGCGCCAGCAGCAGGACGCCATGCAGCGCGACGCCCTGGCGCGGGTGAACCTGGTCTCCTCGGTCCTCGAGCGCGACCTGAACGCCCAGATCGACCTGGTGCGGGCTCTAGCCGTCTCGCCGGTCCTGACGGGTCCGACCCCAGATCTGAAGGCCTTCACGGCCGAGGCCGACGCCGTGCGGCGCACCCAGCCCCTCTGGTCCAGCGTGGTGCTGAGCGACGCCGAAGGAAATCGCCTGGTTGTCAGCACGGACCTCACGGTCCGCGGCGGCGGCAAGGTCGCCCAGCCCGACAGCCACGCAGCGGTGGTCAGGACCGGCAAGCCGGCGATCGGCGCGGTGCGCCGGCCCTCCGCCCCGGGCACGGCGCCCCGGGCCGGCATCGGGGTGTCCTTCCCCATCCGGGCGCCGGTGATCAGGGACGGCAAGGTCGCCTATGTAGTGACCGCCATCCTGCAGCCCAGGGCCGTACGCGCGGTGCTGTTCAAGGTCGGCCTGCCGCCGCGCTGGCTGGCCGCCGTGGTCGACGACCATGACAACTTCGTCGCCCGCACGGCCGGCGCCGAAAGCCTGCTGGGCAATCCCGCCAGCGCCTACGTCAAGGCGGCCAACGCCCGGGCCCGCGTGGGCAAGGTCGAGGGCGTCTACGAGGGCGTGACCCTGGAGGGGATCAAGAACGTCACCGCCTACCGGATGCTGCCGGGTCTGGGCTGGTCGGTGCACCTCGCCATCCCCTGGGACATGTACCAGGCCCCGATCCGCAAGTCCCTGCTGCTGCTGACAGCCACCTCGGCGGCGAGCCTGGCGATGGCGGGGATGTTCGCCTGGCTCCTGTGGCGCGAGCTCTCCTTACGCCGCCGCGAGGAGGCGGCTCTCGAGGAGATCCGCCGCATGGAGGCCCTCGGCCGCATGACCGGGGGCGTCGCCCACGACTTCAACAACCTCCTGATGATCGTCCAGGGCAGCGCCCAGCTGCTCAAGCGGCGCAAGGACGATCCGGTCCGGATCGAGGCCTTCACCGACGCCATCCTGACCGCCGCCCAGCGCGGCCAGGCCCTGACGCGCCAGCTCCTCGCCTTCGCCCGCCGCTCCAGCCACGAGCCGGTCGCCTTCGTGCTGCAGGAGCGCGCCGCCGAGATCCAGGGCCTGCTGGACCGCGCGACCCGGGGGGACATCGAGACGGTGGTGACCGCCCCCAGGGACGTCTGGCCGATGCGCGCCGACGTCAACGCCCTGGAGATCGCCCTCATCAACCTGGCGGTGAACGCCCGGGACGCCATGCCCAAGGGCGGCCGCATCCACGTCGGCGCCGCCAATGTCGCCTTCCGCCAGCGGGACAAGCAGACCGGGCTCACCGGGGACTTCGTGGCCCTCTCCGTCCGCGACACCGGGGCCGGCATCGAGGCGGAGCACCTGGGGCGCATCTTCGAGCCCTTCTACACCACCAAGCCGGCGGGCAAGGGCACGGGCCTCGGCCTCAGCCAGGTCTACGGCTTCGCCAACCAGTCCGGCGGAGCGGTCACGGTGACCAGCCGCCCGGGCGTCGGCTCGACCTTCACCCTCTACCTGCCCAGGTCGGACCAGCCCGGGCCCGCGCCCGCCGGCGCCGCGCCGTTGCGGGAAACCCCTGACCAGGGCCGCCTGCTGCTGGTCGAGGACAACCAGTACGTGGCCGAGGTGGCCAAGGAGATGCTCGCCGCCGCCGGCTACGACGTGACCCGGACATCGAGCGCCGAAGAGGCCCTTGCCGCCCTCGACGGCGGCGCCCGCTTCGACCTCGCCCTTTCGGACGTGGTGCTGGAGAACGGCATGTCCGGCCTGGACCTCGCCCAGGAACTGCGGCGGCGACTCCCGGACCTGCCCGTGGTGCTGATGACCGGCTATAGCGAGGCCCTGGCCACCGGGGACGGCCACGGCTTCACGGTCCTGGCCAAGCCCTTCGGCCAGAGCGAGATCACCGCTGCCCTGCGCGCCGCCCGCAACGCCGTCGGCCCCAAGGCCGCCGAATAGGCCTCGCCGGGCGTTTGCCTCCAGGCTAGGGAAACGCATGCCCTTCGCCGCCACCGTCCTGACCATGTTCCCCGAGGCATTCCCCGGCCCGCTGGGCGTCAGCCTGATCGGTTCGGCCTGGCGCGAGCAGGGGCTGTGGACCCTGGAGACGGTGGACATTCGCGGCTTTTCGAACGATAAGCGCGGCTTCCTGGACGACACCCCCGCGGGCGGCGGACCGGGACAGGTTATGCGGGCGGACGTGATCGCGGCGGCGCTGGACAGCGTGGACGTCGCATCGCGGCCGCTTTTGTATATGAGCGCCCGGGGTCGGCCCCTGACCCAGGCGCGCGTCCGGGAGTGGTCTTCCAGCCCCGGTATCGTCGTCCTCTGCGGACGGTTCGAGGGGGTGGACCAGCGGGTGCTCGACGCCCGGGGGTTCGAGGAGGTCGCCGTCGGCGACGCGGTCATCGCCGGTGGCGAGGCGGCGGCCATGGTGGTGATCGAGGCCTGCGTTCGGCTGGCGCCCGGTGTGTTGGGCAACGCGATGAGCGCGGGAGACGACAGTTTCGAGGACGGCCTCCTGGAGCATCCGCAATATACGCGGCCCAGGACCTTCGAGGGGCTGGAGATACCCGAGGTGCTTGTGTCCGGCGACCACGCCAAGGTGGCGCGCTGGCGGAAGGATCAGAGGGAAAGCGTAACGCGGGCGGTGCGGCCGGATTTGTGGGCGCAACACCTAGCCAATCAACAGGAAAAGGGCGGCTGAAGCCCAGTCATAGTCAGCGATTTTGAAGGACCCAGACCGATGAACATCCTGCAGACTCTCGAACACGAAGAAGCCCAGCGCCTGAAGGCCCTGCGCGCCACCCCGGCCTTCCAGCCGGGCGACACCCTGCGCGTCAACGTCAAGATCAAGGAAGGCGAGCGCGAACGCATCCAGGCCTTCGAAGGCGTGTGCATCGCCCGGGCCGGCGAAGGCGTCCAAGAGAATTTCACCGTCCGCAAGATCAGCTTCGGCGAAGGCGTGGAACGGGTGTTCCCGGTCCTGTCGCCGATGATCGACTCGATCGAGGTCAAGCGCCGCGGCGCCGTCCGCCGCGCCAAGCTCTATTACCTGCGCGAGCGCCGCGGCAAGTCGGCCCGGATCGCCGAGCGCCAGATGACCCAGGCCGAACGCGACGAGCCCAAAGGCCCGACCGAAGCCTGAGCCACCGCTCGCCTCTGAAGATTTGGAAAGGCCCGGGCTTTCGTCCGGGCCTTTTGCCTTGTCAGGTCCGGACGTCGTCCGCGACCGCGAAGCTGCGCGGCTCGTCGATCACCTCTTTTGGGGTCCTGGCCGCCTTCCGCCGCGGGGCCACGGCCGGCGGAACCCGCGCCACACCGGCGAGGTGGACGTAGCGGGAGATGGCGTCCTCCAGGGGCGGCATGAGTTGGCCCCGCTCGCTGGCCAGGGCCGAGCGGGCCGGACGCCGGGCGATCCAGCCGAGCTCGGCGCCCGGAACCTCGACCACCAGCCGCTCGTCCAGCCCGGCCATGCGGGCCAGCGCCCGGGCGAAATCGGCCCAGGAAAGCCCCTCGCTGCGATTGGCCAGGTGCCAGACGCCCTCGGCGCCGTCGATCAGCAGGTCCAGCGTCGCGTCCACCAGGTCCGGCGTATAGGTCGGGGTCACGAGGCCGTCCCCGGCCGCGCGGAACGCCTCCCCCCGCGCCAGGGCGGCGGTGGCGTGCTGGGCGAAGTTGTGGGGATCGTAGGGGGAGAAGAAGGCGGCGGTGCGGATCACCAGCGAACGCCCGCAGGCCTCCAGGATCGCCTCCTCCGCCAGGGCCTTGCTCTGCCCGTAGATGCTCAGCGGCGAGGGCGCGTCGCGCTCGACGTAGGCGCTCTGCTTGAGACCGTCGAACACCAGGTCCGAGGAGAAGCCGACCATCGGCAGGCCGGCCATGGCGCAGGTCCGCGCCAGATTGGCGACGCCGACGGAATTGGCGGCCAGGCAGGCCTCGTACTCGGTCTCCGCCGCGTCCACGCGCACAAAGCCCGCGGCGTTGATCACAGCCCACGGCTGAAAGGCGTCGATCGCCTCCTCGACCGCCTCGGGCGTCTCGATGCAGAGTTCGCGCCGGCACGTCAGGACGTAAGGCAGGCCCCGGTGCTCGCAGGCGCGGGCGAGCGCGCGGCCTAGGGTGCCCGTGGCGCCGGTGATCATGAGGGGACGGGCGGCGCGCGGGGCGGGCGCCCAGCGGCGACGTACGGGCTCGGGATGGGCGCACCAGACCGGCTCGAACTGGTGGCGGATGTCCCGCGACCACCAGCCGGGAGCGCCCAGCGCCGGATGGTCCAGGGGCTCGCCGCGGGCGAGGCTTCGGCACAGGCCCGCCATGGCCGTGGCGCGGGGCTCGCCGCCGCGGATGTCGAACACGCCGGGCTCGTAGGCGTCCGCCTCAACCGTCAGCAGGCGGTTCCAGTCGTAGGCGCCCAGCAGGGACCAGGCGGTGACGGCTTCGACCGTAACCCCACGGCCGCGAAGGTCGGAAGCCGCGGTCCAGACCTCCGCCAGCCAGCGCATCTGCTCCTCGCGGGTGCAGCCGTTGTGGCATTCGGTGACGGCGATGGGCAGGCCGTAGCGGTCCCACGTCGCCTGCAGCAGGCGCTCGACCCCCATCGGCCCAGGCGCCACGGAGCGCACCGCCTCCAGGTCGGCGAAGGAGTCGCGGCCGTTGCCGCCCCGCAGGTGCAGGGGGTAGCGCTCCACCCGGTGGTCCAGGAACCGCTCGCTCGACAGGTAGTGGTTCACCCCGATCACGTCCGGGGGGCAGGGATCGTCCATGATCGCCCGCAGCCGGTCGCCGAAGCCGTAGTCCTCGATGGCGCTCCAGAACCGGTGCCCGGGCGTGACCTTGCCGGTGAGGAGGTCCCAGGCGAGCCAGCGCCGCTCGTTGTCGAACTCGGCCTGGTAGGCCAGCGGCGGGGTGGAGAAGGTGTGGCCGAGGTCCTCGGTCTGGACCAGCCGGGCCGCCGGATTGACGGCGCGGATCGCCTTCATGGAGAGGCGCACCCCGTCGATCTGGTTCAGGAGGGCGCCGTAGAAGGCCCCCTCGTCCCGGGCATGGGGATACCAGTGGCCGTAGAGGGCCGAGAACCGCGCCGTGGTCAGGGGCTCGTTGACCGGGGTCCAGGCATCGATCCAGGGATAGCGCTCGGCCACGGCGCGGGCGTGCTCGGCCAGCCCCGTCGCGAAGCCCTCGTCCAGCAGGTGGGTGTAGCGGGGGCCGGAACCATGGTGCACCAGGCCGGCGATGGGACGCATGCCCAGGCGGCGGATCTCGCCCAGCCGCTCGTCGGTCCAGGCCCAGCTCCGCTCGTCGGGCCGGTCGGGGGCGATCCGCTCCCACAGCACCGGATAGCGCAGGGCCGAAAAGCCGAGATCGGCGAAGAGGGAGAGGTCGCTCAGGCGATGCTCATGGCCGGTGCGCACGGTCTGGTCGAGGAAGCGGTCCCCGACCCGGTTCACCGTGCATTCGTGGCCGCCCCACAGCTCCAGGCCCCTGGAGCCGTTTCCAAGCTCAGACATGCAATGAGCTTTCCCGTTCTCGACCATCGGGAAACGCCTCGGGGGCGGGAAAAGTTGCTGCGGCGCATCAAAGCCGCAGGGGGTAGCGCTGGACTGGAAGGTCCCAGGCCCTTACATCGCCCGCCATGACCGGCAAGACATTGTACGACAAGATCTGGGACGCCCACGTGGTCGCCGAGGACCCGAACGGGGAGTCCATCCTCTATATCGACCTGCACCTCATCCACGAAGTGACCACGCCCCAGGCCTTCGCCGGCCTGCGCGCCGCTGGCCGCACCGTGCGCCGCCCCGACCGCACCCTGGCGGTCGCCGATCACAATGTCCCCACCGAGGGCCAGTCCAGGGGCATCGGCGCCGTCGCCGACCCGGAGGCGCGCGCCCAGCTCGAGGCCCTGTCGGCCAATGTCGCCAAGGCGGGGATCGAGTTCTTCCGCATGGGGGACATCCGCAACGGCATCGTCCACGTGGTCGGTCCCGAACAGGGCCGCACCCAGCCGGGCATGACGATCGTCTGCGGCGACAGCCACACCTCGACCCATGGCGCCTTCGGGGCCCTGGCCCACGGCATCGGCACCTCCGAGGTCGAGCACGTCCTGGCCACCCAGACCTTGCGCCAGAAGAAGGCGCTGAACATGAAGGTGGTGTTCGAGGGCGAGGCGCCCGCGGGCGTCGGCGCCAAGGACTACGCCCTGGCCCTGATCGGCGAGATCGGCACCGGCGGCGGCACCCACCATGTGATGGAATATACCGGCGACGCCATCGCGGCCCTGTCGATGGAAGAGCGGATGACGCTCTGCAACATGACCATCGAGGCCGGGGCCAAGGCGGGGCTGATCGCCCCGGACCAGGCCACCTACGACTACCTGCAGGGCCGTCCGGCGGCCCCTGAGGGCAAGGGGTGGGACTTGGCGCTCTCCTACTGGAAGACCTTCTTCTCCGACGCCGACGCGCCGTTCGACCGCGAGGTCCGGATCGACGTGTCGAAGCTGGTCCCCATGGTCACCTGGGGCACGAGCCCTGAGGATGTGCTGCCGGTGGACGGGATCGTCCCCGACCCTTCCACCTTCTCCGACCCGGCCAAGCGGGCCTCGGCCGAGCGGGCCCTGGACTACATGGGGCTGAAGGCCGGGCAGCGGATCGCCGACGCGGCCATCCAGCGGGTGTTCATCGGATCCTGCACCAACAGCCGCATCGAGGACCTGCGGGCCGCCGCGGACGTCGCCAGGGGCCGCCACGTGGCGGCGGGCGTCTCGGCCATGGTGGTGCCGGGCTCGGGCCTGGTGCGGGCCCAGGCCGAGGCGGAAGGGCTGGACAAGGTGTTCATCGCCGCCGGCTTCGATTGGCGCGAGCCGGGTTGCTCCATGTGCCTGGCCATGAACCCGGACAAGCTGCAGCCGGGCGAGCGCTGCGCTTCCACCTCGAACCGCAACTTCGAGGGCCGCCAGGGCCGGGGGGGGCGCACCCACCTGATGAGCCCGGCCATGGCCGCCGCCGCCGCCGTCACCGGCCGCATCGCCGACGTCCGCGCGCTGGCCCCGGTCTAGAGCCTTTTAGGATCAGATGGAATCATCTGATCCGTGTAAAAAGGGCGATTATGCCTGTACGTCGTCAGATGTTTTGAGACAGTTGGGGTTCGGATTTAGCGGAGAGATGGCCTCATCTGGGGTTGATATTTAGGCGGCGATCTTTCGGTGTTGCAAGCGCCGATGTTGGATG
>CANJID010000015.1 GCA_947474395.1 Caulobacterales bacterium | reverse complement strand
GTGGTCCCCTACGCCCGCACCATCGTCGAGCGCTTCCCCGACCGCGTGCTGTGGGGCACCGACTGGCCGCACCCCAATCTGAAGTCGCACATGGCCGACGACGGCGTGCTGGTCGACGTGATCCCGAAGATCGCCGTCACGGCCGAGCTGCAGAACAAGCTCCTCATCGACAACCCGATGCGGCTCTATTGGGGCTGACGCGCCTGGGCCGGACGGCTAGAAGGCGCGGGAATTATTGACGTGGCGCAAGGCGCCGGAAGCTGAAACCCGGTCCGGGTGGTCCTGCCCGGGCGGAAGCATTTTTCCCGACCAGCCCGGCCGATCCGGGACGGGACGGGAGAGGAGATCGAGGCCGCGATGACCAAGAAGGAAGCCTACGAGGACATCCCCGGCACGGTGGTGTTCGACGCCCAGAGGGCCCGCAAGGGCTACTTCCTGAACCAGTTCCTCTACTCGCTGATGCAGGACGTGAACCGGAAGGAATTCCTGGCCGACGAGCACACCTACCTGCTCAAGTTCCCCATGACCGAGGACCAGCGGACCGCGGTGATGAAGCGGGACTGGAACACCCTCCTGGACCTTGGCGGCGTTTCCTACGCCCTGGCCAAGCTCGCCTTCACAGACGGCCATTCCTACCAGTTCATGGCCGCCGAGATGACCGGCATGACCCAGGAGGGCTACGCCAACATGATGATCGCCGGCGGCCGCAGCCTGGACGGCTGGCGCTCCAAGGCCGAACGCGGAGAGAACTGATGGCCAAGATAATCGCCGGCTTCGGCACCTCGCACACGCCCGCCATCGGCGCGGCCCTCGACCTCGGCAAGAAGGCCGAGCCCTACTGGGCCCCGATCTTCAACGGCTACGCCCCCGCCCAGAAGTGGATGGAGGAGGTGAAGCCCGACGTGGTGATCATGGTCTACAACGACCACGTCAACGCCTTCGACTTCAAGATCATCCCCACCTTCGCCATCGGCTGCGCCGACGAGTTCACCATCGCCGACGAGGGATGGGGCGCGCGCCCGGTCCCCGTGGTGAAGGGCTATCCCGAGTTCGCCGCGCACCTGGTGCAGTCCCTGGTGCTGGACGAGTTCGACATCACCATCGTCAACGACATGCAGGTCGACCACGGCCTGACCGTGCCGATGAGCCTGGCCTTCGGCGCGCCCTCGGCCTGGCCGGTGAAGGTGATCCCGCTGGCGGTCAATGTGATCCAGTACCCGGCGCCGACCGGCAACCGCTGCTACAACCTCGGCAAGGCCATCAAGGCCGCGGTCGAGAGCTGGGACGAGGACCTGAAGGTCGTCATCTTCGGCACCGGCGGCATGAGCCACCAGATCCAGGGCCCGCGCGCCGGCCTGGTGAACAAGGAATTCGACACCGCCTTCCTCGACAACCTGTCGAAGGACCCCGAGGCCCTGGTCAAGATCCAGCCCCTGACCTACCTGCGCGACGCCGGCAACGAGGCGATCGAGCTCGTGATGTGGCTGATCATGCGCGGCGCCCTGGGCGAGCAGGTCGACGAGGCCTACCGCTTCTACCACGTGCCCGCCTCGTCCACGGCGGTGGGCCACATCATCCTGGAGACGCGGGAGTTCCACGAGAGCCGCAAGGCGAGGGCCGCAGCATGAAGGTCGTGATGGCGGGCCAGGGGGCCTTCGGTCAGAAGCACCTCGACGCGATGAAGAACATCGACGGTATCGAGGTCGTGTCGCTGGCCGGCGGGCGGGCGGAAACCACCAAGGCCGTGGCCGAGAAATACGCCATCCCGCACTGGACCACCGACCTCGCGGAGAGCCTGAAGATTCCGGGCGTCGAGGCGGTGCTGCTGGCCACGCCGACCCAGATGCACGCCGACCAGGCCGTCATGTGCCTGGACGCGGGCAAGCACGTCATGGTCGAGATTCCCATGGCCGACAGCCTGGAGGACGCCGAGCGGATCGTGGACGCCCAGAAGCGCTCGGGCCTGGTGGCCATGGCCGGCCACACCCGCCGGTTCAACCCGAGCCACCAGTGGATCCACAACAAGATCAAGGCCGGCGAGATCAAGGTCCAGCAGATGGACGTCCAGACCTACTTCTTCCGTCGCACCAACATGAACGCCATGGGCCAGGCCCGCAGCTGGACCGACCACCTGCTCTGGCACCACGCCTGCCACACGGTGGACCTCTTCCAGTACCAGACCGGCGAGATCGCCTCGGTCGCCCGCGGCGTCCAGGGCCCGATGCACCCCGAGCTGGGCATCGCCATGGACATGTCGATCCAGATGAAGGTCCCCGGCGGGGCGATCTGCACCCTGTCTCTGTCGTTCAACAACGACGGGCCCTTGGGCACCTTCTTCCGCTACATCTGCGACAACGGCACCTACATCGCCCGCTACGACGACCTGTTCACCGGCAAGGAAGAGCCGATCGACGTCTCGAAGGTGGACGTGTCGATGAACGGCATCGAGCTGCAGGACCGCGAGTTCTTCGCCGCCATCCGCGAACGCCGAGAGCCCAACGCCAGCGTCGCCCAGGCGCTCGAGGCCATGCGCACCTTGGACAGGATCGAGCAGAGCCTGCTGTAGGCCGTCCGGGTTCAGGCCGAGCGACCTGAACCCGTCGGAATATCCCTAGAACTTGAAGCGCAGGCCGGCGGTGAAGTTGCGGCCGATGCTGTCGTAGAGGGAGTAGTTGGTCGGCTCGACTCCGTAGAAGAAGAAGGTGCCGATCCGGGGCGGATCCTTGTCGAGCAGGTTGTTGATCGTCAGGAAGCCCTCGAAGCGCCGGTCCCGCCCGAACTTATAGTTCAGCGTCAGGTCGTTGTAGAAATAGGCCGGCACCGAGTTGGGCACCTGGCCGTTGCCGTTGGTATTGGGATTGACCAGCAGGTTGGCGGGGTAGGGATTGCCCGCCTCGTCGGCGGTGGCGACCAGCCGCCCCTTGTTGATGAAGCGGGTCTGCCAGTTCACGGTCAGGGGACCGTTCTGGTAGTTGATGTTCAGCGAGCCCTGCCAGTTGGTGTTGCCGCCGGTCCCGCCGACGATGCCGCCCCCCACGATGCCCACCGAATTGGTGACCGAGGTCGTGCCCACCACCGTCGCCGCGTTCTTGCCGGTGTAGCTGGCCAGCACCCGCAGGGTCAGGATGTCGTCGCGGTCCTCGGCGAAACGCGACAGCGGCAGGCGGTAGCTCGCCTCCACGTCGAAGCCCGCGTTCTTGGTGGTGCCGATGTTCTGCGGGCTGTTCTCCAGCACCGTGATCGGGCCGATCGTGTTGCCGGCGCCGAAGCTGGTCGGGTCGATGTTGCGCGCGACCAGGGTGCAGAACGCTTTGTTGCCCTGCTGGCACTGGTTGAGGATCGTCGCCGCACCGGCCGAGGCGATCGCGTTGGTGATGATGATCGAATAGTAGTCCGCCGAGACGCTGAAGCCCTGGAGCCAGGACGGCTGGTAGACCGCGCCGAGGGTGAAGGTGTCGCCGAATTCCGGCGACAGGGTCGGGTTGCCCCGGCTGGAGGTGATGGCGTTGGCGTTGGATTCCGGCGATCCGGTGGTCCCCAGGCGGAAGGGATCGCTGATCGCCGGGTGGGCCGCGGTGATCCCGCCGTAGAGGTCGGCGAGGTTGGCGGCGCGGACGTCGCGCGAGCGGGTGGTGCGGATCCGCAGGTCCTCGATCGGCCGATAGCTCAGCCCCACCTTCCAGTTCAGCACGCCGCCGCTGGTCGAGTAGCGGGCGTAGCGGATGGCGCCGTTCAGATCGAGCGAGCGGGCGAAGGGCGAGTCCTTCAAGAGCGGGATCAGGGTCTCGGCATAGACTTCCTTGACGCTGTACTGGCCCTTCATCCCGCCGGGATTGCCGGTCTCCCAGCCGCCCCGCGCGCCCCGCAGGGTCGAGGGGAAGCCGTTGATGCTGAGGGCGGGGGTGAGGCCAGCGGTATAGGCCGAGGTCCCCACGATGGCGGGATTGTAGGATTCGGAGATCGCATCGGCCGTGCCGAACACCGTCTCCTTGCGGTAGGTGGCCCCCGCGCCCACCGAGACCGGCCCGGCCCAACTGGAGAAGGGCTCGCCGTGGACGGTGAAGTCGGCCACGTCCTGCTTCAGCTTCTGTTTCAGGGTCGGCGCGCTGCCGATGATCCAGGCCAGGGCCGCCGGATTGGCGACGTTCTGGCCGATGACGTTCAGGGGGATACAGCCGTTGGCCGTGTTGGTGATGGTCGAGCGGCACATCGGCGTGCCCGCCGCCGGCAAGCCCGCGGTCCCTGGGCTGGCGACCGCGTCCACGGCGGCGAACAGCCGGTTGACGTTGGCGTAGCCGCGGCCGCCGATCTTATGAGTGGCCTCGCCGTGGGTGTAGTAGGCGTTGACGCTCCAGCCGCCGATCTTGCCGTCGAGGCCGAGCACCCCGCGCATGGTCGAAAAGAACGAGGTCTCGGTCTTGAAGCCCCAGTCCGTGTCAATCCGGTTGACGGTGATGATGGGGGTCACCGGCCCGTTGAAGGCGCCGGTCGCAGGATTGTAGAGGGCGGTGGTGGTCGCGCCGGGGCCGCCGATCAGGGCCCTGGCCGCCGCCGGCAGATAGACGTTGTCGGCGAAGATGGTGAAGGCCTGGGTGTTGGCTCCCGACGACAGGGTGCCGCGATAGCGGTTCTGCGCATTGCCGTAGAGGGCCTCGGCATAGAGGTTCCAGTCCGGCGTCAGGTCGTAGCTGGCGCGCAGGAAGGCGTCGTTGCGGCTGGCGGGCGGCAGGCTGGAGAAATAGCGCCCGTAGTCGGGGTCGAGCCCGCCGCCGATCATGGTGGTGGCGTTGCGCATGGCGCCGACCGGGAAGGCCGTCAGGGTCGCGTTCGTCCCCGTGAAGGCGAAGTCCCGCAGCGCCGTGGCGCCGGCGGTGATCAGCCCGCCCGAGGTCATGTTCGAGGCGCGGATGTTGCTGGCGATGATCCGCGTCGGGTTGCTGGTGGAGGTCTGGGGCAGGGCGGTGGTGGTGGTGAAGGTCGCGCTGCTGTTGTCGGCCCACCGGCGGTCGGTGAAGTCCTTGATGCCGAAGGTCTTGTAGTGCTCGAACGAGCCGATGACGTGGCCACGGCCCCCGGCGAAGGCGTGGCCGTAGGCCAGCGAGACGTCATAGGTCTGGTCGTCGCCGTAGGTGGAGACGCCGTAGCGGACCTCGCCCTTCAGCCCGGTGAACTTGGTGTCGAGGATGAAGTTGACCACGCCCGAGAGGGCGTCGGCGCCATAGGCCGCCGAGGCGCCGCCGGTGACTACGTCCACGCGCTTGACCAGGCTTTGCGGCAGGACGTTGAGGTCCACCGCGCCGGCGACGGATGAGTTGGCCTGGGACTGCACCACGCGCTTGCCGTCCAGCAGCACCAGGGTGCGCTTCGGCGACAGGCCGCGCAGGTTGACGAAGTTGCCGCCGTCGCCCGCGCCGTTGCGAAAGCCCGTGGAGGCCGAGATGAAGGAGCTCTTGAACTGCGGGAGCTGGTTGATGGCGTCCGAAAGGCTGTTCGGCGCGGTCGCCTGCATCTGCTCCATGGTGACCACGGTCACAGGCGTGGGCTGAGCGAAGCCGTCCTTGATGATCCGCGAGCCGGTGACGACCACCTCATCGGCGGCGGCGTCGGCCGCCTGGGCTTGGGCTGACGAGGCGGCGGCCAGAGCCGCGAGGGCCGCGCCGCCCAGGGCGCAGCTTTTGAAGCTGTGTTTGATCATGTCGTTCCCCCAACGGCTGGTTCCCTCACCAGCCTAGCACTGCTAGTTACCGCACCTAGCGGTGTTAGGCCAGCCATCCGCCCGAGGGACCAAGTCCTGGCGCTCTCCTTCCTTCCCGCGCCTGTCCCGCTATAGTCGGGCCCGAGACGTTAGGATGGGCGCGCGAGGAGGGTGTGTTGATGAGATCTCTGGCGCCGGCTCTCTTGTGCGCATTGCTGCCGATGGCGGCCGCCGCTGCCGCTGAACGGCCGGCGCTCGACGTCGAGGGCTGGACCTATGTCGGCGCCTCGGCCACCTCGGTGATGTTCATCCGGCATGAGGCCACCCCCGAGGGCGGCGCCTATCCCCGCGTCCTGGTCCGTTTCGAGGAGGCCAAGCCCTTCGACCGGCGCGGCTTCGCCTCCATGTCGAGCGTGGAGATCGACGAGATCGACTGCGCCGGACAGCGAACCCGGGTAATCCAGGACACCCGCTACAAGCAGAGCAACCTGAAGGGCGAGAGCCGCGTCGACCGGGCCCAGGCGCCGGCCTGGCAGGACGAGGCCAAGGGCAGCTTCGGCGCCGGAATCCTCAAGGCCGCCTGCGCCGATCCCGAGACCCCCCGCGCCTGAAGCGACGGCGGACGCACGCCCTCGCGCCCTCTCCCTCTGCTAGGGTGATCGCCATGAGCAAGCCCCCCCTTCGCCGCCTGATCGACCTGCCCGGGATCGCCGACCTTGAGACCAGGGCGCTGATGAAGCCCGCCTATTCGGACGTCGGCGCGCGGGCCGAATTCCCCGAGATCGACGAATGCTCCCTCGCCGTCTTCGGCATCACCGCAGACCAGGCGGAGGAGACGCCCCGGCCCGCCGGCTGGGACGATGTCGACAAGAAGCCCGCCGCCCAGCAGGTGTTCGCCTTCGAGGACGCCGGCTGGGACGTGACGGACAGCCGTCGCCGGCCTCTTCGCATGCTGCCCCACTTCGCAGCCCAGCTCTGGCTGGCGATCCGCGGCGTGGCCGGGACCATCCCCTTCGAGGCGGAGAAGGAAGCCTCCGACGACTGGGGAGCCAAGATGGCGCGCGACGCCAAGACCTTCCGCAAGCGCTAGGGCGGGCTTCCGTGTCCGACGAGACGCCGCGCGGGCCCTCGGCCCTGTTGGCGACCAGCCAGTTCGCCGGGATCGCCGGCTCGGAGCTCGTGCTGCTGGAACTGGCCGAGCAGCTGATCGCCCGCGGCTGGCGTTGCGACATCCTCGCCGCCTGGGCGGACGAGCCCATGCGCGGGCTGGCGCGCGCGGCCGGGGCGACGGTTATCGGCAAGCCCGCCGAGGTCCGCCCCCTGACCTACGACATGGTCTGGATCCAGACCCGGCTGGAAGCGGCGATGGACTACGCCCCGGGACCGGACGAGGCGCCGCGCACCTTTTTCGCCTTCGCGCATCTCGACCTGAAATGGTCCCTGACCCAGCCGGGCCCGGTGCTGGAGCCCTTGCTGGCCGACGCCTATGTGGTCACCTCCGAGGAGGCCCGCGACCACTTCGCCGCCGCCGGCCTGGAGTCGGCGAAGATCCGCCTGTTCCGCAACGCCGCCCCGGCCACCTTCGTCCCCGGCGAGGGTCGCCCCATCGATCTGCGCCGTCTGCTGATCGTCTCCAACCATGCGCCGGCCGAGGTGGCGGAGGCCGCCGACCTGCTGCGCGCCGACGGGGTCGAGGTGGTGCGGATGGGCAAGGGTGGGGACCTCGAGGGTCGCCGGATCGAACCCGCCGACCTTCAGGGCGCCGACGCGGTGCTGACCATCGGCAAGACCGTGCCCTACGCCTTGGCCGCGCGGGTGCCGGTCTTCGTCTACGACCACCTGGGCGGGCCGGGATGGCTGTCTGCGGAGACCTTCCAGCCGGCGATGCGGACCAACTTCTCGGGGCGCTGTTGCGGGCGCAGGCTCGGCGCCGAGGCCCTGGCGGAGGAGGTGAAGGCCGGCTTCGCCGACGCGGCGGTCTATGCGCGATCCTTGAGCGAGGCCGGACTGGAGTCCTTCCGGTTGGAGCCCTTCGTGGACGGACTGGTCGAGGCCTCCCGGACCGGGCCGACACCCCGGGAGCGCCGGGCGAGGCTCACGCCCCACGCCGCCGCCATCGCCGGCGAGCAGCAGCTGACGCGGGCGGCGAACCACTACCTCGCGGCCTGGCGGCGGGCGGTGAAGAAATCGGACGCGGGCGGCGTCTAGCTGCGGGTTTTTCCTGACAACGCCGCGCTCTACGATAAAAACCCGGGTCCCCGCATGAGTGGGGATGAGCGGAATTTATGGACGGTCGTGGAATGAAGACGCGAAAGCTTGGGTCGTTCGAGGTGTCGTGCATCGGGCTCGGCTGCATGAGCCTGAGCCATGCCTACGGCTCTCCCCCGCCGGTGGAGCAGTCGGACCGGGTGCTGAACCACGCCCTGGACCTCGGCGTCACCTTCCTCGACACCGCCGCCCTCTACGGCTTCGGCGCCAACGAGACCCTGGTGGGGAACAGCCTGAAGAAGCGGCGGGGCGAATATGTCCTGGCCTCGAAGTGCGGCATGACCGGCGTGGACGGCAAGCGCCAGATCGACGGGCGGCCCGAGACTCTGATCCGCACTTGCGACGAGAGCCTGCAGCGGCTGCAGACCGACGTGATCGACCTCTACTACCTGCACCGCTGGGACAAGCGGGTGCCGATCGAGGAGAGCGTGGGCGGCCTCGCGCAGCTGGTGCAGGCCGGCAAGATCCGCGGCGTCGGCCTGTCGGAGGTCTCGGCCCAGACCCTGAGGCGGGCGCACAAGGAGCACCCCATCGCCGCCCTGCAGACCGAATATTCCCTGTGGACCCGCAACCCCGAGATCGCCGTGCTTGAGGCCTGCCGCGAACTCGGGACGACCTTCGTGGCCTTCTCCCCCGTGGCGCGGGGTTTCCTGACCGGAAAGCTGAAGGACCTGTCGGGGCTGGAGCCGGGCGACATCCGCCGCACCATGCCGCGGTTCCAGGACGGGAACTGGCAGGCCAACCTCGCCCTCTTGCCAGGCTTCGGGAACGTGGCCGACAAGGTGGGCTGCACCATGGCCCAGCTGGCGCTCGCGTGGCTGCTGGCCCGGGCGCCGCACATCGTTCCGATCCCGGGCACGACGCGCATCGAGCACCTCGACGAGGACGTGGCGGCGGCGGGCGTGGAGCTGGACCCCGCGACGATGGACGAGCTGGAGGCGCTGATCAATCCGAGGACCGTCAGCGGGCCTCGCTATCCCCCGGTTGTCGACGCCGAGATCGACACCGAGACCCAGCCCGAACCCGAGCAGGCCTAGACCCGGCTTACGGCCGCTGCCGGAACGTGCCCCTCAGGGCCAGGATGTCGCGCGGCCGCATGCGCGGCGGGGCGCCGGTGGAGCGCGGGTCCATCAGGGTGGCGCGGGGCGGAGACTGGGGCTTGGCGGGGTTGGACATGACGTCCCTTTCGCACCGGCGCGGGGGCGCGGCGCGCCTCTTCTCCGATGGGTCGGGCACCCTGCGCCAGGGGCCCGGGAATCCCTAGCGCTGGTTAAGTATTTTGCGGATATGGGGAAATAGTTCCCCGGACTGGCCCCACAAATGTTATTCTCGGCCATGGTCGAAGTCCGCACGCGTTACATCCAGCCGGTCATGTTCACATGCGAGGTCAAGGGTGAGCCGGTCTCGACCGGCCATCGCATGCGCGTGAACGAGTTCGCCGCCATCGTCGGCCCGCGCTCTTTCCGCTGCGGCTCCTGCGGCGAGATCCACACCTGGACGACCAAGACCGCCTGGCTCGGCGAGGGACCGCCGCCGTCTTTCGCCCCAGCCAGGGCTGAGGCCGCGTCCGAAACCCAATCCGTCTGAGGAGCCATCCCATGGCCGCCCGCCCGCCCGTCGCCAAGCCCCTTCTGCCTCCTGGCGAACGGTTCCGGTCCGCCATCGAAGAGGCCAAGGAAGGCGGCATCGCCCCCTCGGCCATGCTGCTCCAGCTCACCCACACCGACGCCGCCAAACTGAGGCGCGACCAGTCCATCCCCGTGCACGACATCAGCTTCGCCGACGGCGCCATGCGCTATCTCGGCGTGACCGTGGCGGTGGGCGCTGTCAGCTCCAGCGCCCTGGTCGGCTGGCCCCCCGCGGAATAGGGCCTTAGGCCTCTTAGGCCTCGACTTCTGTCTCGACCTCCGAACGGCGCGCCGCCAGGGCGGTGAACAGCGCCACCGCGGCCAGCCCCACCAGAGGCACGCCGCAGAACATCCACGTCACGAAGCCCATGTAGGGGCCGCGCTCCAGCATCCAGGGGGCGGGGGCCAGGACGATCAGCACGGTCGCGGCGAGGCGGTAGGCCAGGACCGCGCGGGGCGCAGGATCGCGGCCGAAGGCCTGGCGGTGGTGGCGGCGCATGGCCAGGGCGAACAGCACCAGCGAGGCGAAGGTCAGCAGGCACGAGAGGGCCACGCCCATGGCTCAGGCCTCCCGCCGGGCGGGCAGGGTTGCGGCAAAGCTAGGCGTGCGCACCTTCCAGGCGGCCAGGGCGAAGCAGAGGCCTCCGGCGATGAAGGTGGCGTCCACCGCGATGCGGACCCAGTCGGCGGTGGCGAGGTCGCGGAACACCAGCCCCTGCAGGAAGGGCGCTCCGAGGCAGAGCAGGGCGGTGAGTGCCAGCTGCTCCACCCAGGCCTGGCGGGCGGGCCGCAACGCGGCGTGGACCAGGGCGGCGGCCCAGACGACCCAGAACGCTTGCACCGGGATGTCGTCGCGGGCGGCGGCCTCCACCGGGGTCAGGCGCTCGGCCCAGAAGAAGGCGACGCTGGCGATGCAGGCCCCGGCTACGGCGGCGACGTTGACCGCCTCGACGATGCGGAACCAGGCCTGACCTTCCGCGCCCTTGCGGCGCTTGGCGGTGAAGACCACCAGGCCCGCCGCGGTGACGGCCGCCCCCATCAGGCCGGCGAGGAAGTAGAACCAGCGGGCGAGGTTTCCGCCCCACTCGATCCAATGCCACGAGGCCACGAAGGACTGCAGGCGGAAGAGGGGCGTCTTCTCCTTGATCAGCAGGGAGCGGATCACCGTGCCGTTGCGGTCCATGGCGATCTGGTCGACCTGCTGGCTGACCCGCTCGGTCCGCTCGCGATAGACCTCGACCACCGCATTGGTGCGGCCCGGATCGCGGACATAGAGGTAGGCGGTGCGCCCGGCGCCGAAGAGGCTTTCCGCCTTGTCGACGTAGAACTTGAGCGGCGCGGTCGGGGCCGGATCGCCGGCCTCGCCCTTCACCTGACGGTAGTCCTGGGCGTTGGCCTCGCGGCGGAATTCGGAGTTGCCGCCGGGATAGACCACGGGCGCGGCGGAGGGGAGGAACAGCCAGTACAGCAAGAGGATGCCGGTGAAGGCCATCATCATGTGGAAGGGCAGTGCCAGGACCCCGAAGACGTTGTGGGCGTCGAGCCAGGCCCGGTGCGGGGAGGTCTTCGGGCGGAACAGGAACAGGTCCTTGAAGATGCGCTTGTGCACCACGATGCCGCTGACGCTGGCGACCAGCATGGCCATCCCCGCCAGGCACACCAGGAAGAAGCCGGTGGGGTTCTTGTCGCGGTTGGAGTGGAAGTCCTCGTGCACCTGCAGGAAGAAGGATCCGCCCTCGGTCTTGCGGACGATCTCGGCGCCCGTCTCGGGATCGAGCTTCTTTGAGCCTTCGCCGAGTTCCTTCCAGGTGACCTTCAGGGCGGGCTCGCGGGAGGTGGGCAGGGTGACGCGCCAGAGTCGCGACGTAGGGGCGTGGGCGCGCAGGTAGTCCTCGCCGATCTGCATGGAGCGGACCGCGTCAGGGCGCAGGCCCCCGCGAATTTCCGGCGTCAGCCAGTAGGTCAGCTCTCCGGCGAAGACGGCGATGGAGCCTGTCAGGAGCACCATGAACAGGAGCCAGCCGAACACCAGCCCGCCCCAGGTGTGCAGGAAGGTCATCGACAGGGTGAAGGTCTTCCTCATGGGTGCAGCACCGCCGAGAGAACGGCCAGGATGAGGGCGGTCATGACCGGGGCGGCGGCGACCACCACGAGGCGTCGCTCGGCGAAGGCCCAGATGGAGACGGCGGGAAAGACCAGCAGGGCGATGCTCGAGGCCGACATGACCGAGTCGGCGCGGTCGAGCCCGAGGCGGAACAGGCCCCCGGTGAGGGCCGAAGTCAGGAAGTAGGCGACCGCATAGGCCCCCAGGGTGGCGGCGGCGGTCCGCACCACGATGGAGGCGGCGCCGGGGCGGTCTTCGGCGGCGGCTGGCACTGTCGTCGCTCCTTGCATCCCACCTGGGTCCGACAGTCGATATACGAACCGGCGGCCCCCATCACTCTTACCCGCCAGGAACGGACTTGTTCCAGGGCTGCGTGAGGAACGTGTCTTTGGCGACACGCTGCACCGCGGAATCGCGTCTCGGTTGCAACACGCGTTGACCGACGGAGGCGGTGCGGCCTAGCTTCCGCCCGTCCTCGAACCGCGAAAGGAGGGACCGATGCGATCGTACTTTAATCCGGCCCTCCGCTGCGGCGGCAATGGCGGCATGAACGCCCGCCGTCACGCCCCAAGCGCCGCCCTACGCGCCTGACCTGAGCTCTTCGGTCGGCGCCCGTCGCCCTCCGACCGAAGGACTACTCCCGTGTTTTCGACCCTGCTCCGGCGCCTGTGGGCCCGGCTCTCCCGCCGCACCCTCGGTGCGCACGAGCTGACCCCGTTCGTGGATGACCGCGAGCGCCGGCTGCTGCGCGCGCCCGAGACGCCGGGCCGGCTGGATCTGCACAAGGACAGCGGCTTCAGGTCCCTGCACGGCCGGGACCCGCCGCGGTTCTGACCGTGGACGTCGTTGCTATCCCGCGGTGTTCGCGGTCGCGGCCGGCGCCGCGGCCGCGGGCGGCGGCGCGGCGGCCGCCTTGGCCTTCTCCAGGTCCTCGGCCGAGGTGGTGACCAGGGCGCCGGCGACGCCGAGGATGACGGCGATGATCAGGGACCAGTGCTGGATGTTGCGCCACTCCTTCACCTTGAAGGCGAACAGGCCCTTGGTCTCGCCGATCAGGGGCGCGGGCTGGGCCATGACGTCGTCCAGCTCTCCGTCCATCAGCGGCAGCCGGGTGATCAGGTGCCCTCCGGCCACGGCGGTCAGGACGAAGAAGCCCAGCGATCCGTAGAGCAGGCCGTGGCTGAGGTCTCCCAGGTCGAAGGCCGAGGTGGCCTTGTCGGCGCTGATGGCGGCCAGGACCAGGGTGGTCAGGCTCATGCCTATGCCGTGCATGGACTGCACCGCCCGCTCGAGGCGATCCGAAGTCAGCGCCATAGTTTCCCCCTTCACAAAGCCCGCTCCGGTTCAGCCGGGGCAGGGCCGTCGCAATCCTACTTGCCGACGGCGACGCCCCAGGGTCCACCGCCGGCCTTGACCTTGGCAATGACCATCAGGGTCGCAGCGTCGACCACCGTGACGTCGCCGCCCGGGCCGTTGGCCGTGTAGAGGGTCTTGCCGTCCGGACTGATGGCGAGGCCCCAGGGACGCTGCCCCACCTGGACCGAGCCCTGCGCCGCCAGGGTGTCGGCGTCGAAGGCCATCAGCATGCCGCCGCGGCCGGTTGTGATGTAGATGCGCTTGGCGTCCGGCGAGAGCACGACGCCCATGGGCCGGGTCGTCGCCTCGGCGAACTTGACCGAGTTCAGGACCGTGTGGGTCTTGGCGTCGATCTTGGCCAGGGCGCGGCCCACCTCGACGGTGGCGTAGGCGAAGGCGCCGTCCGGGCTGAAAACCAGGCCGCGGGGGCGATCGCCCACGTCCAGGCTCTTGATCACCTTCTGCGTGGCGAGGTCGACCACCGCGATCTTCCCCGCGCCTTCGGAGGTGACGTAGGCGGTTTTGCCGTCGGGGGAGATGGCGACGCCCTCCGGCTCCTCGCCAACGGGGACGGTGGCCAGGGTGCGGCCGTCGGCGGCGTCCATGATGACCAGGGCGCCCGTGTCCTCGCTGGCGACGGCGAGCTTGCCGTCGGCGGTGACCACCACCTGCTCGGGGTCCGAAACGCCGCGGATCACCCGCATCACCTTGCCGGTGGCCACGTCCATCACGCCGACGCCGTCGGCCGCCTTGTCCGGCGGGGGCAGCTTGCTCTCGTCCACCCCGGGACCGGCGATCGGCGAGCCTGAGAGGGCGATGAACAGGGTGCGGCCGTCGGCGCTGAGGTGGAGGCCGCGGGGGCGCTTGCCCAGGGGGATGGTCGCCGTGACCATGTTGGTGGCGCTGTCGATGACGGTCAGGTCGCCGGAGGTCTCGTTGGTGACGAAGATGCTGTGGCCGGCGGCGGCCGGCGCGGCGGCGTCGCGATCGTGGTGTTCGCTGCAGGCGCTCAAGGCGAGGGCGGCGGCGGCGAGGCTGAGACCCAGGGTGAAGCGCTTCATCGGTTTCCCCATCAGCCTCTTCGCGGCGAGAGGCTTAGCTGTTGCGTTCGGGGGATGTGGTGGCCCAGACTTGCGGCTAAGACAAGGCGCGCGTCGAAAGTGGGGTTCCGGCGCGCTTTGGTGAGGGAAACACGCGTTTCGGCGCGTATGAGTCCACGGTGGGTAACGCCGTGGAGATTGGCGCATAGATGACGACACCTGAGGCGGAAGTAACCCCGCGCCGTGGGCTGTTGACCAAGTCCAGGCTGATTACCGCCGCGGTGGTGGGCGTGATCGTGGTGGCCCTGGTCGTAATCACCCAGATGCTGGCCCATCAGGCCCAGGCGCGCATGGTCGCGATGTTCCCCGACGACGTGGTCAAGGACGCGGCCCTGACCAAGATGGCCATCTCCATGGCCAAGCCCACCTTCGCCAGCCACTGCGCCAGCTGCCATGGCGCCGACATGAAGGGCGACCAGAAGAAGGGCGCCCCGAACCTCGCCGACAACATCTGGCTGTTCGACTTCGGCCACGTGAGCGACATCGAGATGACCGTGCTCTACGGCGTGCGCTCGGGCCTCGGGAAATCGCGCAACATCACCGACATGCCGGGGCTTGGCCTCTCGGGCCAGCTCTACCCCTACGAGGTCAAGGACGCGACCAAGTACGTGCTCTACCTATCGACCGGAAAGACCGACGATCAGGAGGCGATCAAGCGCGGGGCGGCGATCTTCCAGGACAAGGGTGTCTGCTACGACTGCCACTCCAGCGACGCCCAGGGCAATTCCGACTATGGCGCCCCCGGTTTCACCGACAAGGACTGGCTGTACGGCGGCGACTACGACACGATCTACCACTCGATCTACTACGGCCGGCACGGCAAGTGCCCCGCCTGGGTGGACAAGCTGAGCGCGGCCCAGATCCGCGCCATGGCGGTCTACCTCTACGTCAATTCGCACAAGCCCACCCCCACCCAGAGCGCGAGCGCCCATGACACACACATCGGCTGAAGCGGTCTTCGACTGGCATAGCGCCAGCGGCAGGCGATCGCTGATCCTCTACGCGGCAGGCGCGATCCTGGGCCTCGGCCTGGCCGGCTACACCCTGTTCACCGCCAAGGCGTCGTTCTCGACCGCCCTGCCGCCGGAGGACCTGGCCCTGGTCAACGGGCGGCCGATCCTGCGCAGCGACTTCATCCTGCAGACCCAGGTCGAGACCGGCCTCGCCTTCAAGGACACCACCCGCGCCCAGCGGTTGAAGGTGGTGCGCGAGATGATCGACGAGGAGATGCTGGTGCAGCGGGGGCTGGAGGTCGACCTCGCCTCCTACGATCCTGACGTGCGGGCCGCCCTGGTCAACGGGGTCAACCTGCAGGTGGATGCCGACGTCCTGGCCGCTCAGCCCACCGAGGCGTCCCTGCGCGACTACTTCACGAAGCACCAGGACAAGTACTCCTCTGCCGGCGTGATGCGGGTCGTGGACCTGGTGTCGCCGATCACCCCGACCAATCCCGACGCCGCGGCCAAGGCCAAGGCGGACGCGGCCTCCAAGGCCATGATGGCAGGCATGACCCCCGACGCTGCGATGAAGCAGTTCGGCCTGGTGGACACCAAGCTGGTCGACCGGGAGGACAACTTCGACTTCGGCATCCATGCGCGGTTGGGCCAGGTGCTGTTCGACCAGTCGCTCAAGCTCGACGCCGGCGGCGTGTCGCCGGCCACCCACGTGATGGACGAGAGCCACACGACCGGCTGGCACGTCCTCTACATGATCAAGCGCGTCCGCTCCGTCCCGGTCGGCTTCGACCAGGTGAAGGACAACGTGGCGATCGACCTGCAGCGCGAGCAGCGCGAGAAGGTCGACCGCGCCAACCTCGACTACCTGCGCACCCAGGCCGACGTCCGCCTCGCGCCCGAATACGAGGACGGCGCCAAGTGAGGCGGCTTCTTCCGTTCCTGTTTTTCCTGGCCGCGATCTTCGGATTGGCGGGCCAGGCGGCCGCGCACACCAAGAGCGAAACCCACACGGTCTGGCGGATCGTCGACAACACGGTCCACCTCAGCTTCAACATTCCCAAGACCGAGGCCCGGCGCCTGGACGCCACCCTGCCGGACGGCGCCGCCGACCCGGTGCTCGGCGCCTACCTGGCCAAGAACGTCTCGGTGAAGTCGGAGGGCGGCGCCTGCACCGCCAAGCCGCCCCAGGCGGTCGCCGCGACCATCGATTTCCGCCGCTTCGAGCTGACCTTCACCTGTCCGAGCAAGGACGGGATCGTGCTGCACTCCAGCGCCTTCTTCGACCTGGCCGCCCAGCACGTCACCTTCGCCCAGATCACCCTGCCGAGCGGGCGGTTCGTGGCCCAGCTGCTCACCAAGGACCACCAGGAGATCGACACCGCCGACGCAGGCGCCAGCCCGCTGCAGAGCGCGAGCTTCTTCGAATACATCCGCATGGGGATGATGCACATCTTCACCGGCATCGACCACATGGCCTTCATCGTCGGGTTCATCATCATCGCCCGGCGGATGCGCGACCTCTTGTTCGTGGTCACCGGCTTCACCATCGGCCATTCGATCACCCTGGCCCTGGCGGTGACCGGCCTGTTCCGACCCCACGCCGAATACATCGACGCCCTGATCGGCCTGACCATCGCCCTGGTGGGGGCGGAGAACGTGGCCCTATCCAGCGGAAAACCGACCACGGTGGCCATCACGGTGATCGGCCTCCTGGGCCTCATGGCCCTGGTGAAGGGCGCCGGGGCGGCGGCCATGTATATCGGCGGGCACGCCGGCTCGCTTGAGCTGGCCACCCTCGGGCGCGAGATCGGCGGCACGGGCCTGCCGGCCCTGCTGCTGCTGGGCGGGGGCCTCTTCACCGCCAACTACCTGATGATCTCGGGCCACCTTCGCGACGCTGCGCGGGTGAGACTGGTGGTGACCCTGGTGTTTGGGCTGATCCACGGCTTCGGCTTCGCGGCGAACCTGCTGGACGAGAAACTGCCTAAGGGGCGGCTGGCCGAGCTTTTGGTCGGCTTCAACGTCGGGGTCGAGATCGGACAGATCTCGGTGGTGTTCGTGGTCACCGGCCTGGTGCTGGTCCTGCGCAAGCTGCGGATGGCCCTGCCGAGGCCCATCGTCATCGACGTGGTCTCCGCCGGACTGGTGGCGTTCGGCCTGTTCCTGTTCGTCAGCCGCGGCTACGCGACGTAAGCGTGGTTGTCGGCGGGGCCTAGGCGGCCTATTTCCGGGCCATGCTCGACGACCTGAAGGCCAACAACCGGAACTGGGCCGCGCGCAAGACCGCGGCGGACCCCGGATTCTTCAAGCGGCTGGAGGGCCAGCAGGCGCCCTCCTACCTGTGGATCGGCTGCTCCGACAGCCGGGTGCCGGCCAACGAGATCGTGGGCCTGGACCCCGGCGAGCTGTTCGTCCACCGCAACGTCGCCAACCTGGCCCCGCCGCAGGACGCCAACTACCTGTCGGTGCTGCAGTTCGCCGTCGACGTCCTCAAGGTGAAGCACATCATGGTGGTGGGCCACTATGGCTGCGGAGGCGTGCGCGCCGCCGTGGACGGCCAGAGGCGCGGCCTCGTCGACCACTGGCTCCACCCGATCCGCGAGGTCTGCAAGGACCACAAGCACGAGCTCGACACCATCACCGAGGATGTCGCCTGGCACGACCGGCTGTGCGAGCTGAACGTGATCCGCCAGGTGCGCAACGTCGCCTCCGACGTCTTCGTGCAGGACGCCTGGGCCCGCGGCCAGTCGATCTGCGTGCACGGCTGGGTCTATTCCCTCTCCAACGGCATCGTCACCGACCTCGACTGCTCGGTGGCCGGGCTCGAGGACCTGGAACGCTTGGCCTGAGGGCTTGCCTGTCCGCCCCGGCGGGCGGACAGTTCCCCCGCGCCGTGAGAGCGCCGGAGTATGGGGGGCGACATGAATTCCAAGAAGGCTTTGATCCTGGCTGCCTGCGTGGCGGCTCTCGTGGCCACGACCGGCGCGGTGCAGGCGGGCGCGCCCGCGGGCGCGGCCCCCGCGGCGCCGGCCGGACCCCGGCCCTACAGCGTCACGGCCATCCCCGGCGTGGTCGCCGCGGGCGCCCAGTGGGAGCTGATCTGGGCCTCGACCATGAGCGCAGACGGTTTCGTGGGCTCCCCCGACGGCGGCATCTGGTTCGCCCAGGAGCAGTCGGACACCATCAAGAAGCTCGACACCTCCAACAAGGAGTGGATCTACCTCACCGACACCCACGGGACCGGCTCGATCTCGGTGGACGCCAAGGGCCGGATGTTCGCCGCCCAGCGCACCTGCACCGACAGCGCCAAGCCGTTCTACCAGAGCTGCCAGGAGCTGACGGCGATCAGCCAGATCGCCCCCGAGCGGCGCCTCCTGGCCAACAGCTTCAAGGACGGGCGCACCTTCGGCCGGCTGAACGACCTGATCGCCGACGGCAAGGGTGGAGCCTATTTCACCTCCAACGGGGCGGTGAACGGCGCCTGGCATGTGACCGCCGACGGCGACGTGACGGTGGTCGAGGAGAAGGACATCCGCTCCAACGGCATCACCCTGTCGCCGGACATGAAGACCCTCTACGTCACCAACAACACCGGCGTGCTGGCCTTCGACGTGGCGGCGGACGGCTCGACCAGCCGGCGGCGGGACTTCGCGATCCTGCCCCAGGGCGACGGCGGCGCGGACGGCATGGCCATCGACAACACCGGCCGGCTCTACGTCACCACCAATCTCGGGGTGCAGGTCTATTCGCCGACGGGCCAGTCCCTTGGCCTGATCCCGACCCCCCGCCGCCCGATCAGCCTGGCCTTCTCCGGTCCCGACAAGAAGGTGCTGTTCGCCCCGATGTCGGGCGCCATCGGCCTCGACGGCAAGGAATGGGTCACGCCCCTGGGCGTCCGCAACGTCGGCTTCAGCATCTACCGGATCCAGATGCAGGCCGAAGGCTTCAAGGGCCGGCCGAAGTAAGGGGGCCTCTTCCCCCTCTGGGGGAAGTACGGCCGAAGGCCGGGAAGGGGGCTACACGCAGCGCCCTTCAGCCCCCTTCGTCCGCCCATTCGGTCGGCCACTTCCCCCAGAGGGGGAAGGGTGAGTGGCGCTCACTTCGCCCCGTAGTTCAGGGCGAAGGTGGGGTCGCACTCGTAGGCGTTGAGGTACTGGCCGTCCTGCTTCTGCCAGGCGATGAAGCGGGCGCCGCGGTTGTCGATGGTCTCCGGGTCCTCGAACTCCTGGCTGGAGATCAGCTTCTTGCCGTCGGGGGATAGCTTGAAGCGCTCGATCACGTGGACATTGTCCGAGTGGTAGAGGCCGTTGTTGGTGATGGTCGCGCCGGAGAGGTGGGTGGTGTCGACCACCAGGGTGTCGCCTTCCCAGCGGCCCGTGGAATGGCCGGTCTTGGTGTGGGGCGCGTCGGCGGGCGGGTGCTTGCCGTCCATGTGGACGATGCGGGTCATCTCGAAATACTCGAGCTTGATGACGATCAGGTGCTCGTCCTGGAAGATCTCCAGGGGGAAGGGCCCCTGCATGGCGTAGATGATCGACGGCGCGAGGCAGGCCTTGTCGAGGGTGAAGTCGGAGCGGGGGTCCCATTTGGCGGCGGCGGCGGCCACCTCCGGCTTCAGCTTCAGCCCGCCGAAGTCCCCGGGCTGCAGCTCCGGCGCGCCGGTGTCGTGCAGGATCACCGCGTTGGGCGAGAGCTTGGCCTTAAGCGCCGGGTCCTCGATCGAGGGCGGGGTGTTGGTGGACCAGTAGCCCGAGAGGTCCGGATGGCGCGCGGCGGCGCTCGCGGTTCCCGACAAACAGCACAGCGAGAGGCTGGAGGCGGCGACGGCCGCGAAAATCTTCAGGCGCATTGGTCCTACTTCTGGTCGGCGACGCTGCGGTAGCGGTCGGCTTCGATGGGTATGCCTATCACCGAGCCATCGCCGCGGCTGGCCTTCATCATGCGCATGTAGTGCGAACCGTCGCGGGCCATCCAGCCCTCGATGGTGATGGTCTCGCCGACCTTGATGGAATCCTTCTTCCAGCCGCGGCGGAGCAGGATCGACGGGGAGTTGGTCTCGGCCTTCCAGGTCTCGGCCTCGCCGTTCTTGCCCTTGACCAGGAGGGTCAGGGTCCCGTGCGGATTGGCGAAGCGGAAGTCCTGCGCCACGCCGGTGACCTTTTGCACCTTGTCCTGGTCGAAGAAGACCGCGAACGAGTGGTGGGCGAGGGCGGCGGAGGCGGTGAAGGCCATTGCCAGCCCGGCGAGGGATGGGAGAAGCTTCGGCATCGACGGCCCCTAGCACTGCTATGCTGGGGTGATGTTTGCGACCAAGACGGGGAGAACGCCAGTGAGAAAATTTGCTATCGGGCTTGCGGCCGCATGCGCCGTCGCCCTCGCAGCCGGCGCCGCGAGCGCCCAGCCGGCGCCGGGCGTGACCAAGTACCTCGGGCCGATGAACGCCCAGGAGCAGAAAAACGCCGAGAACGTGGTGGCCTTCTACAATGCCGCCATCAACGACAAGGATTTCGCCAAGGCCCGGCCCTATCTCGGCGACAAATATATCCAGCATAATCCGACGGCGCAGGACGGGTTCGAGGGCTTCACCGCCTTCCTGACCTTCCTGAAGACCAGCGCACCGACCTCGCACAGCGACATCCTGCGGGTCTTCGCCACCGGCGACTATGTGATCCTGCACGTCAAATCGAGCCGGCCCGACCCGCGCGGACGGGCCATCGTCGACATCTTCCGGCTGGAGAACGGCAAGGTGGTCGAGCATTGGGACGTGGCCCAGGAGCCGCCCGAGAAGCCCGCCAACACCAACACCATGTTCTGATGGCGTCGCGCGCGGGCCACAGGCTGACGACCGCGGCGACCGGCGCCGCGCCCGACGGCCTGTCGCTCAGCGTCATCTCCCCCGCGATCGGGGCCGAGGTGGAGGGGGTGGACCTGTCCCGCCCCCTCGAGCCTGAGCGGCTGGCGGCGATCCGCCAGGCCCTGGCCGACCGTCACCTCTTGGTATTCCGCGACCAGAGACTGACCCGCGACCAGCACAAGGCCTTCGCCGCCCTGTTCGGGCCGCTGCACGTCCATCCCTACCACGCCAAGGCGCCCGGGGCGGACCGGGAGGTGCTGGTGGTCAAGGCCGACGAGACCTCGGCCAACGTCAACGGCGAGGAGTGGCACACCGACGTCACCTGCCACGAAGCCCCGCCCTGGCTGTCCCTGCTCTACATCACCAGGACGCCGGAGCCGGGGGGCGGGGACACCCTCTTCGCCTCCACGGCGCGGGCGTTTGAGGCCCTGTCCGAACCGATGCAGGCCTTTCTCGCGCCGCTGACGGCGATGCACGAGGGCGCCAAGCTCTACACCGGCAATTACGACATGGCGCCCCCGCCCGGGGGCTGGCCCAAGGCCGTCCATCCCGTGGTGATCCGTCATCCGGAGAGCGGGCGGCCCTGCCTCTACGTCAACCGCGGCTTCACCACCCGGATAGAGGGGCTCGGCAAGCGCGAGAGCGAGGCGGTGCTGGAGATGCTGTTCCGGCACGTGGAGACCAATCCGGAGTTCCAGTGCCGGGTGCGCTGGACGCCGGGAACCCTGGTCATGTGGGACAACCTGTCGACCCAGCACTGTGCGGTGTGGGACTACTACCCGCATTCGCGCTATGGCGAACGGGTGTCGGTGGTGGGTGAGTCACCCCAGACGCTTTTAAGTTCCTAGAGCGCGTTGCGCGCTCTAGAGGCGGCATCCTAGGGGAGGTAGAGCAATGCGGATGGTCCTTGGCGCGCTGGTTGCGGCGGGCTTGTTGCTCTCAGCCTGCTCCAAGTCCTCCGATCAGCAGACGGCGACGGCTGGCGGCCCCCCGGTCCAGGTGGTGATCGGGGTCCAGAACGGGGTGGCCTATATCCCCTTCCATGTGATGACCGACCAGAAACTAGTGGAGAAGCACGCCAAGGCGATCGGCGTGGCCGTGACGGCGGACGTTCGCAACCTCGGCTCGTCCCAGTTCGTGCGCGACGCCCTGATCGCCGGCCAGATTCAGTTCGGCGTGGCCGGACCGCCGACCCTGGTCACCCTGCACGACAAGACCGCCGGCGACATCAAGGCGGTGGGGGCGGTGGTCAGCCTGCCCATGTACCTCAACAGCACGAACCCGAAGATCAAGACGGTCTGCGACTTCGGTCCGGCCGACAAGATTGCCCTGCCGACCATCAAGTCCTCTGTCCAGGCCGTGGCCCTGCAGATGGCGGCCCAGAAGTATTGCGGCGACCCGTACAAGGCCGACCGCTACACCGTCTCCATGGCCCACCCCGACGGCTACAACGCCCTGATGTCGGGCACGGTCGACAGCCACATGACCACCCCGCCCTTCTCCTACGACGAGCTGGAGAAGGGGAAGGGCAAGGTCCACCGGGTGCTGAACTCCTATGACGTGTTCGGCGGGAAATCGACGCTGGTGCTGCTCCTGGCCTCCGACAAGTACCGGCTGGCCAACCCCAAGGCCTACCAGGCCGTCAGCGAGGCCTATGAGGAGGCGATCGCCTGGGTGAACGCCAATCCCAAGGCGGCGGCCGAGCTCTACATCAAGACCGAAAATTCCAAGGAGACCCTGGAAAACGTGATGCGCCAGATCGCCTCGCCGGAGATCGAGTTCACCGTCCTGCCGGCGACGCTCGGGCGCTATGCCTCCTTCATGCACGAGATCGGCACGGTGAAGACCCTCTACGACATGGACGCCCTCACCATGCCCGACCTGCACGGCAAGGGCGGCTCCTGACCGCATGGACGGCTCTGGCGACATTCAGGCCGGCCAGCCCCTGCTCGAGGTAGAGGCCGCGACGATCCAGTATGAGAGCGAGGCGGCCGTGGTGGTGGCGATCCACCAGGTCTCGTTCAGCGTGCGCAAGGGCGAGCGGTTCGTGATCCTCGGCCGTTCGGGGTGCGGCAAGTCCACGCTTCTGAAGGCCATCGGCGGCTACCTGACACCGGTGGAGGGGCGCATCACCTTGCACGGCAAGCCGATCGGCTCGGCCGGCCCCGACCGCATGGTGGTCTGGCAGGACCCCGACCAGCTGCTGCCGTGGAAGACGGTCCGGCAGAACGTGGTCTATCCCCTGACGCTGACGGGGGTGTCGAAGGCCGAGGCGAACGAGCGGGCGGACGCCTTCATCGCCATGGTCGACCTGACCCGCGCCGCCGACCAGTACCCGCACCAGCTTTCCGGCGGGATGAAGATGCGCGTCGCCGTGGCCCGGGGCCTGGCCATGAAGCCGGCGGTCCTTTTGATGGACGAGCCCTTCGCGGCCCTGGACGCCCTGACCCGCCACCGCATGCAGGACGAGCTCCTTCGTCTGCAGGCCGAAACCGGAGCGACGGTGGTGTTCGTCACCCACGACATCGCCGAGGCCTGCAAGCTCGCCACCCGCATCCTGGTGCTCTCGCCCCACCCCGGCCAGGTGAAGGCCAACCTCGACGTCGGCCGGTTCGCCAGCCGCGAGGCCCTCGCCGACGCCGTCGGCTCGCTGATCCATGACGCAGGCGCGCGGGCATGAGCGGTCCGGAGCACTTCATCGTCGAAAAGGTCGAGGCCCCCGCGGGCGCGCGGATCCTCAAGCCCATCCCCTGGTGGGTGCAGTTCAAGAACAACGGGATGGTGCGCCGGGTGTTCGTGGTCCTGGCCATTTTCCTGGTGTGGGAGCTGGCCGCCCGCCAGGCCAATTCGCCCCTCCTGCTGCCCAGCGTCGGCGATACGCTGAAGGCCCTCGTCGCGTCGTTCAAGGCGGGCGACATGGGGATCGTCAGCTACATCGGCGAATCCCTGAAGTCGCTGCTGGCCGGCTTCGTGCTTGGGACGATCATCGCGGCGATCCTGACGGTGTTCGCGGTCAACACGCGGATCGGCGAGGATTTCCTGTCCACCGTCACCAGCGCCTTCGCCCCCCTGCCGGCGGTGGCGATCTTCCCTCTGGCCCTGATGTGGTTCGGCATCTCCTGGACCTCGGTGGTGTTCATCACCACCTGGGCGACCGTCTTCCCGGTGGCCGTGGCCATGTTCCAGGGCTTCAGGGGCGTGTCCCAGACCCTGCGGTTCGTCGGCCGCAACTTCGGCCTCTCGGGCTTTCGCCACACCGTCTCGATCCTGATCCCGGCGGCCCTGCCGTCGATCATGACGGGCCTGCGCAGCGGCATCTCCAACGCGTTCCGCGCCCTGGTGGCGTTGGAGATGGTCATTGGGGCGGCCACCGGCGCCGGCGGCCTCGGCTGGTTCGTCATGGCCGAGAAGCAGAACCTGGAGATCCCCACGGTCTTCGCCGGCATCCTCGCCATCATGGCCGTGGGCCTGGCCTTCGAGGGCCTGTTCGCCGTGATCGAGCAGCGTACCGTCCGTCGTTGGGGGATGCTGCACTGAGGCTAAGAGGCTAGGCGCCCCACTCTTCCCCCACTGGGGGAAGTGTCGCGCCGAACGGCGTGACGAAGGGGGCTGAAGGGCGCGCCCTCGCCACGATCGTCTCGATCACGCCGTCCATTTCCTTGAGCACGTCGGTTGCGGAAAAGCGCAGCACCTTCACGCCTTGAGCTCTCAGCCAGTGATCGCGGAAAGCATCCTTCGCCGCCCGATCGCCCATGTTGTGACCCCATCCGTCGATCTCGACGGCGAGCCAAACCTCGGCGCAGTAAAAGTCGAGAATGTAGCGCCCGAAGGGATGCTGCCGGCGGAACTTCAGACCGCCTGCCTTGCGACCGCGCAGTTCGTGCCAGAGGAAAACTTCCGGCGAGGTCATGTCCTTCCGAAGGCTTCGGGCGCGTCTGACTGTTTTGCGAGTGGCGTCCATGCTGCAAACCGCGGCTCCCTACAGCCCCCTTCGTCGCCCCGTTCGGGGCGCCACTTCCCCCAGAGGGGGAAGAGTTGATTACCCAAACAAATCCAGCTGCCCGCCCTCGCGCACCGGGACTTTGAACAGGTCCAGCCGTGTCGGAACGTGGGCGCCGTTGAGGCCCAGGCTGGCGCAGGCCCGCCGAAACCGGGCGGCGACCAGTTCGGCGATGGGGCCTTCGCCGCTCATGCGGGCGCCCCAGCGGATGTCGTAGTCCAGGCCCCCGCGCATCTGGCGCACCAGGGACATGACCCTCTTCGCCCGGTCGGGAACTTCCGCGTCCAGCCACTCGCGGAACAGGTCCTTTATCTCCCGGGGCAGCCTCAGCATGGTGAACATGGCCTGCCGGGCGCCGGCCTCGGCGGCGCGTTTCAGCACCGCCTCCAGCTCGTGGTCGTTCAGGCCGGGGATGACGGGCGCGAAGCCGACGCCGACCAGGGCGCCTGCTTCGGCCAGGGCCTTCACCGCCTGCAGCCGCCGCTCGGGCGTGGCGGCGCGGGGCTCCATGATGCGGGCGAGCTTGCGGTCCAGGGTGGTGATTGAGACGAAGGCCCGCGCCAGCCGCCTTTGCCCCATCTCGCCGATGATGTCGGCGTCGCGGGCGATCAGGGCCGACTTGGTGATGATCGAGAACGGGTGATTGAACCGCTGCAGCACCTCCAGCACCGAACGGGTGACCTTCAGCCTGCGCTCGGTCGGCTGATAGGGGTCGGTGTTGCCGCCGATGTGGATGTGCTTGGGCTTATAGCTCGGCCGCGACAGCTCCTTTTCCAAGAGGCGCGCGGCGTCGGCCTTGAAGAACAGCCTGGTCTCGAAGTCGATGCCGGGGGACAGGCCCACATAGGCGTGGGCCGGCCGCGCGTAACAGTAGATGCAGCCGTGCTCGCAGCCCCGGTAGGGGTTGATGGACTGGTCGAAGCCGATGTCCGGGCTGTCGTTCCTGGTGATGATGGTCTTGGCGCGCTCGGCCGTGACGGTGGTGTCGATCCGCACCGGCTCGACATCGTCCTGCGTCCAGCCGTCGTCGAAGTCCTCGCGGGCTTCGGGCTCGAAGCGCCCGGAGCGGTTCGACTTGGCGCCGCGCCCGCGCACGGCGCCCACGATGGGGACGGATGAGGCCATGGCCGCATCCTAATCCCCAGGAGGAACATATCAAGAACATGGTGTTGCGCGGGCGCGATTTCCGATGCAATATTCCCGACGCGAGGAGAACGAGGCGCGGGATGGCGGATACGAACGGCGCCGATCCGGCCAGCTTCTCGTTCCCGGTGATCGCATGGGCGCCGGAACCGGCGACGGGCGACCCCTTCGACGACGGGACCCGGGAGATTCTCACGCTCCGGGACCTGACCACGATCTACTTTCCCGAGACGGACCTGCGGCTTCACTGGACGTTCGTGGATGCTGAGGGGCGCAGTTGGGAGGCGGTGTCCTCCCGTGTCGTGGGCAGAGCCGACGCCTGGTGGACGCGGGCGCTGCCTAAGTGGCTCTATCATCCGCGCTACAGACTTGCTCTCGAGTTCGCGGAACGGCCGCCCGCGCCCTTCGACAAGGTCAAGAGCCGCCTGTTCGCGGCCGTGACGGCGAACCCCGAAGCATACCGTGACGGCTATGGCGCCGACCGTCGGAAGCAATTGCGCGGAGCCAAGAGTCTGTCGGACCTGATCAAGTCTGAAGAGGCGCTCGCCATTGAGCGGCTCGAGCCGAGCGCCCTTGGGTGGCAGTGGCTCCTCTGGGAGGGGCGATGTTCGCGCCTCGGTTTTCTTATTGCGCTTGCCGGGATTGTCGGCGCGTGGGTCGCCATGGGCTGGATCGGCTTTAAATTGCTGCTCTTCCTGGCGACGCTGATCGCGAGCGGCGCGTTCGGCATGTCTGCGATCGTCCGCAGACTGCATGACCTGAGGCTGAGCGGCTGGTGGATGGTCCCGTGGTTCGCATGGACCTTTTTCTGCGCCGAAATACACGACATCGCTCGCGATACTGGCGGCCCAATCGTCGCCGGTTGGCTCTGGTGGATACCGAACCTGTTCATTCTCGGATTCCTGGCCCTATGGCCGGGAACCCCCGGGCCGAACCGTTACGGGTTCGCGAGCCGCGGAGATTCGTCTCGCACCAAGCAAAGCCTTGCGCCCTAGGTCGTCCCCAGGGTGATGGCGAAGACGGCGAAGCGGTAGCCGAGGACAAGGACGGACACGACCGCCGTAAGCGCTGCGGCTTTCACCGCCCGCGTCCAGCCTCGCGCTCCATAGACCGCGCCCGTCGCGAGGTAGAGGTAGCTCACGCAGACCACCAGGTTGAAGACCGACAGCACCGCATCCACCAGCGGCGCGTCCAGCCCCGGCCCCCCGAGGAAGACGCTGGCCGTCGAGAGCGCCAGGGCCAGGCAGAACAGCAAGAGCAGGAAGGCGTAGAGGTGCAGGGCGAAGACGCCGTGCACGATCAGCGGCTGCTTCTTCCCGGCGAACAGCAGGGCGGGCAGGGGCCAGAACACCAGCGGCATCAGGATGATCAGGGCCTTGGCGTTCAGCACCGCCGCCTGGTCGAACAGGGGCGCGTAGGCGGCCAGGGTCGTCGCCTTGGCGGCGAGGTGGCGGGCGGTCATGGCGCTCGCGACCGCGCTCCAGTCCTGGTGGTGCAGGTGGCCGTCCAGCGACGTGGCGAAGATGTTTGTCCTCGACATCGACTGCACGGCGAAGAAGAGGGCGTTGGCCGCCAGGAACAGGGTGAGGGGGCCGACGTAGGCCCTCCGCTGGCCCGCCACATAGGCGGCGGTCAGCGTTCCGGGGCGGACGATCAGGGCGTGCAGGCTGCGCATCAGCTTGCCGTCGAGGCTGAGCGCCGCCTCGACCGCTTCCTTGCCCAGCTCCTTGAGGGTCAGGCGCCCCGGCCGCTCCTCGCCGCAGGTCGGGCAGAAGGGGGTGTCATGCTCGGCCGGGCAGGTGGGGCAGCGCCAGGTCCCAAGCGTCTCCATGGTCGGCGTGCTCCGGCGGCCAGGGCGAATTGGGCCACGGTTCGAGCTTGGCCGCAACGGCGCGCGGAGGGCCGTCATTGCCTCGGCGCAACGGCGGCGGCAGGGTGGTCGCATGACCGACGCCCAACGCCTGACCTGGGTGCGGGCGCTGCACACCGCGATCTATGTCGTGATGGCCGCGTCCTCCGTGTTCGTTCTCTACGCGGCGATCGCCGGGGTGCACGGTCCATGGCTGTGGACGGCTGCAGGGCTCGTGCTGATCGAGAGCGTCGTCTTCCTCGGCAATGGGCTGAAGTGCCCGCTGACGGCAGTGGCGGCCAGGTACGCGGGGCCGGCGGGCGGGGTGTCCGACACCTTCCTGCCCGAGCGCCTGACCCGTCACACCTTCAAGGTGTTCGGGCCGATCATCGTCGTGGGGTTTGTCCTGCTGGCCGCGAGGTTGTTGGGCTTCGGCCGGTGACTGGGGTCGGGGTGGGGATGGCCGTGGCGCGTCCGGAGGGTGAGGACGGCGCGTAGCTGATGTGGACGTCGACGATCCGCTCCCTCTTGGCGAACAGCCTCGAGCGTCCGTCGTAGAAAACGGTGAGCGTGGTCGGTGAAGACCATTTCACATCCGCCCAGGGCCCACCCCACGCAGCCGTCGGCGCGGCGCCGTGGTCGTCATCGGCGACGAAAATGTTGCCTCCGCCCGCAGGCTCGCCGCCCCGGCGCACCACGGAAATCTGCGTTGAGAACCCGGTGGTCGCGCCGCAGTCACGCTGGAACAGGACGGCGCTCCAGCGGCCGTCGGGAGAGGGCGTGGACTTGACGACGTCGTTGCCGCAAACGCCGCAACCGCCGAGGAACAGGGCGGCGAGTGTAGCGGCAAGGCGACCGTTCGATCCGCGGGCCTTCTTAGCCATCGACGCTAGAAATGCCCGCCGAGGCTGTGTCGAGAGGCCGCTTGCTCGTTGGTTATGGGATCATGCCAGTAGGCGCCTGAGGGGAGGCGCGCGCAGTGTCGCTCGAACATTCGCCTAGCCTCGTCATAGGCTATGGTCGTCGGATGTTCGGTCTGGCGGGCCGCATAGTCGGCTTCCGAAACCAGACCGGCGTAAGCGATAGCTTCGAAGGGGCCCTGAGGCCCGGCCTTCTCCAGCGCCGCCTTCACCTGTCCCAGGGAGTAGAATTTCGAAGAACCCCAGCCAGCGACCATGATCGGGATCAGCCGGCGAGCATAGCTTCGTGCAGCTTGACGATGTCTGAACCGGGCGAGCCAGCCCATCGTCTGCGCCTACCGGTCCACCGCCGCGCGGACGGCCTTCGAAGCGGAGGCGGCGGCGTCGAGGCTGGGGGAGGCCTGGCCGAACAGGTTGCGGTAGATCCAGTAGCCGGCGACCACCTTCTCCACGAACTCGCGGGTCTGGGCCCCTTGCATGCTCTCGATGGTGAGCAGGCTGTCGGCGTCGCCCATGCGCGCGACCAGCTTCTGGATGGCGACCGGGCCGATGTTGTAGGCGGCGACGGCCTTCAAGAGGTCCCCGTCGGCGCCCGACAGGAGCTTGGCCACATAGTCCTGGCCGATGCGCAGGTTCACGGCCGGATCGTGCAGGGCGGCGGGGTCGAAGTTGGACTTCGGATCGCCGGCCACGCGGGCGGCGGTCTCGGGCATCAGCTGCATCAGGCCGTGGGCCCCGGCGCTGGAGACGGCGGCCGCGTTGAACTTACTTTCCTGGCGGACCAGGGCGTAGACCAGGGCCTTGTCCAGGGTGAAGCCGCCGTTCGGATCGAGGTCCGGCATCGGATACTGGGCGAGGTCGAAGCGGTTGCGGCCGCCTGAGCGGGCCAGGTCCGCCGGCGAGGTGATCGGGGCGTTGAGGGCGAGCGCCAGGTTCGCCCAGGTCTTGCGGGCCTCGTTACCGGCGGCGCCCATCAGGGCGGTGCGCAGCTCCGCGCCCGCTTCGGTCTTCATGCCGAGCTGGGCGTAGGCGGCGGCGCGGCGGGCGCGGGGGTCCTTCTTGACCAGCCTGGCGACGGCCTCGCCCGCCTCGCCGGTGACCAAGAGGGCCTTGAGCGGCTGGGCAGGTGAGGCGGCGGAATCCTCGTCGCCGAGGTCCAGGCCGTCGGCGGTGACGGCGGCGTCGAGGCCCAGCTGCCGTTCGGCGATCAGGCCGTAGAAGGTGTAGGGGGTCTTGGCCGCCCGCTCGAGGAACTCGGGCGCCTTGTCCGGCTCACCGCTGGCGGTGGCGGCGCGGGCGGCCCAGTAGGCGGCGGCCGAGCGCACCCACTCGTTCTGCGACCCGTCGGTGGAGAGGGTGTCGAAGCGGCGGACAGCTTCGGCGTAGCGTTCCTTGCGGAAGGCGGCGAGGCCGGCGATCCACTGCTCGCCCGCCGCGGTGGCCAGGGTGTAGGCCTTCTCCACATCGCCCGCGTAGAAGGCTTCGCGGGAAGCCTGCAGCTTGGGATCGACCTTGGTCTTGGCGGCGACGGCGTCGAGCTTCTTGGCTTCGATCCGCTCGGCCTGGGTCTCGACCCGCGCCCAGGTGGGATCGACCGTGGGCGCCGGCGGGGCGTCCAGGGTGGTGTCCGCGCCAAGGTCCGCGCGGAACGAGTCCAGGGCCGAGGTCGGGGTCAGCTTGGCCGTCTTAGTCTGGGCGGTCGGCAGGCGCTTCTTGGCCAGGGTGTAGACCCGGTCGGCGTCCGGCTGCTCGCGATAGGTCTTCAGCCAGGCCTTCAGCTCGTCGAACTTGGCGACATAGACCGGGTGCATCAGCTTGGCGTAGGCGAGGCGCCCCATCAGCAGGGTGTCGTCGATGCGGGCGGCCGCATCGTCGGCGTCGTCGAAGTCGCCCCGCTTGGTGGCGTCGAAGGCGGAGGAATAGGCGCGCAGGTCGCGGGCCGACAGGACCTTCAGGCTGGAAAGGGCAGGAGCTTCGGCAGCGGGGGCGGCGAACGCGGTCGGGGCCGCGCCCAGCCCGGCGGCCAGGACCAGGGCTCCGATCGATGCGGCGAGCGCGGCGTGACGCCGTCCTGCCTTCATCCGTTCCCCTCGATGTTGCGCCCCGCGTCCCGGGAGCAGCGATCCGGCAGGGCCGGCTCGCGATACGCTTGATAAAGCGCCGGAATCCCTAAGCCAACCTTCCTCAACCCTCAAGTTTGTGGACAAGCGTCAAAAGGTCTCCCCACGCCCGCTTCTTGGCCTGCGGCTGCCGCAGCAGGAAGGCGGGGTGCAGGGTGGGCAGGGCGGGGATGGTCAGGGCGCCATCCTCGCTGGTCCACTCGAACCACTTGCCGTGTATCGCCAGGATTCCCTCTTTGCGCTTCAGCATCGACTTGGCCGAGGCGGCGCCCGAGAGCAGCAGCAGCTTGGGGTGGACCAGTTCGATCGCCCGCTCCAGGAAGGGCAGGCACGCGGCCTGTTCCTCGGCCGTCGGGGTGCGGTTGCCGGGCGGGCGCCAGAAGACGGTGTTGGTGATGAAGACGCGCCCTTCCAGGCCCGCCGCCGCCAGCATCTTGTCCAGCAGCTTGCCGGCCCGGCCGACGAAGGGGGCGCCTTGCGCGTCCTCGTCCGCCCCGGGGCCTTCGCCGATGACCATGATGGGGGCTTGCGGGTTTCCACGGGCGAACACGGCCTTGCTGGCCGCCCCGGCGAAGCGCAGGGCGCAGCCCTCGAACGCGCCGATGGCCGCCTCCAGGGCGGCGAGGTCGGGGGCTTCGGAGGCGAGGCGGCGAGCGTCGGCCGCCGCCTGTGCGATGTCGGGACCGGCGGGAGCCATGGCGATCGGCGCAGGGGCGGCTGCGCGGGGAAGTGGGGCGGGGCGCACCGGCGCCTGCAGCCGCTTGCGGCCCTCGGCCAGCCGGTCGATCGGCGCGTCCGCCATGCTCGCGTCCACGCCGGCGTCCGACCAGAACGCCATGAGGCTGGCCAGGGCGCGGGCGTCTTCGTCTGCGAGGGTTCCGGGCATCTCTTTTCCGCTCATCCCGGCGAAAGCCGGGACCCAGGCGTTTTATCGTAGAGCGCGCGGCTGTCAGAAAAAACCTGGGTCCCCGCCTGCTTGGGGAGGAGCGCGGAAAATGAGCGGGTTGAGCGAGTCCGGCCGACTCCGAACCCTGGCGATTCCTCGCCGACGACCAGGGTGGTGTTTCCACGAAAATGATAGGGCGGGACCGCCAGGGAGCGCGGGGCCGGGCCCTCCTGGACGCGCCCAGCGAGATCGTAGCGTGTTCCGCAGCAAGGGCATGCGAGCGCCCGTGTCCTATCGTTCAGGCTTTGATCCAGGGCGACGACGCAAGGTTCGTGGGTGCAGTCGGACCGGAAAACGAAGAGGTCCTGTCGCAACGAACGAAACACGCCCCGGCGGTACGGCGGCTGGTCCAACTCCTCGGGCGTGGGTGTTCCGACCAGCGAGGCGATATCGCCCCGGGAACGGCGCAGGATCGAGACGGGATACCCGCGCCAGGTGATGGTGACCATCTGCCCGAACCGGAGTTCATCCACCGGATATTGGACAAGCTGCGGCGCGGGGTCGGTCGCCGGGCTCGTGCTCTTGAGCAAGGTCCACAACGCAACGCCGCCCCCGCCGACAAACATCGCCGCGGCTGCAGTCGACAGAAAGTCGCGTCGTCCGACCCGTTCGTCCGTGACCATCCGTGGGTCTCATCAAGATAGGCGAGCTATGATCGTCCCCGATCCAGCCGGGTTCAAGGGAGAGGGTCGGAAAACGGACCGCCGCGGCTCGCCCGCTTGGGCCGGAGTAGAATAGCTTAGCGGTGCTGCTTGACCGGGCCCGCTTGGGCTCGAATAAGACCGGCCCGCCAACGGAGACCGCCATGTCCGACGCCGCCCCCGAGCGCGAAACGATGGAATACGACGTGGTGATCGTGGGCGCGGGCCCCGCGGGCCTCGCCGCCGCCATCCGCCTGAAGCAGGCCGCCGCGGCGGCAGGCGAGGAGATCACGGTCGCTGTGGTGGAGAAGGGCTCCGAGGTCGGCGCCCACATCCTCTCGGGCGCCGTGATCGATCCGGCGGGCCTGACCGAACTGATCCCTGACTGGAAGGCCAAGGGCGCGCCTCTGGAAACCCCAGTGTCCAAGGACGCCTTCATCTATCTGACAGAGACGGGGTCGGTGGACATCTCCTGGCTGCCCATGCCGCCGGAGATCAAGAACCACGGCAACTACATCGCCTCCCTGGGCAACCTGTGCCGCTGGCTGGCGGGCGAGGCGGAGGCCCTCGGCGTCGAGGTCTATCCGGGCATGGCGGCCTCAAGCCT
Organism: Caulobacterales bacterium; assembly: GCA_947474395.1. GTDB lineage: Bacteria > Pseudomonadota > Alphaproteobacteria > Caulobacterales > Caulobacteraceae > CANJID01. Next base: position 27,262 of record CANJID010000015.1, on the reverse strand, counting down.
GGTCAAGGGCGAGGACGGGGTGGTCAAGGGCGTCGTCGCCGGGGTGTTCGGCGTCGGCAAGACCGGCGAGCATAAGCCCGACTACCAGCCGGGGATGGAGCTGCACGGCCGCTACACCCTGCTGGCCGAGGGCGCGCGAGGGTCGCTGTCCAAGATCGTCCAGGCCGAGCAGGATCTTTGCGCGGGCGCCGAGCCGCAGAAGTACGGCATCGGCCTCAAGGAGCTTTGGCAGGTCCCCGAGGGGGTGTTCCGTCCGGGCTACGTCCAGCACACTTTCGGCTGGCCCCTGTCCGACGACGTCGGCGGCGGCTCCTTCCTCTACCATTTCGGCGACCGCTACGTGGCCATCGGCCTGGTGGTGCACCTGAACTACGCCAACCCGTGGCTGTCGCCCTTCGACGAGTTCCAGCGCTTCAAGCACCATCCGGCCATCGCCAAGAACCTGCAGGGCGGCAAGCGAATCTCCTACGGCGCGCGGGCCATCGTCGAGGGCGGCTTCCAGTCGGTCCCCAAGCTCGCCTTCCCCGGCGGCGCCCTGATCGGGGACTCGGCGGGCTTTGTGAACCTGCCGCGGATCAAGGGCAGCCACAGCGCCATCCGCTCGGGCATCCTCGCCGCCGACGCCGTGGCTGCGGCCCTGCGCGAGGGCCGCAGCGGCGACGTTCTGACCGCTTACGAAGAGGCTTACCAAGCCTCGGCGATCCGCGCCGAGCTCTACAAGGTGCGCAACGCCAAGCCGCTCTGGTCGCGGTTCGGCACCCTCGTGGGCGGGATCCTGCTCTCCGGGATCGACCTCTGGAGCACACACATCCTGGGCGGGTTCTCGCTGTTCGGCACGATGGGTCACGGCAAGACCGACGCGGCGGCCACGGGGCTGGCGAAGGACCATCCGCGAATCGCCTATCCGAAGCCCGACGGGGTCCTGAGCTTCGACAAGCTCTCCTCGGTGTTCGTCTCCAACACCGCCCACGACGAGGACCAGCCCAGCCACCTGAAGCTGAAGGACCCGTCCGTCCCCATCGCCGTGAACCTGCCGCTCTACGGCGAGCCGGCCCGGCTCTACTGCCCGGCCGGGGTCTATGAGGTGGTCTATGACGACAAGGGCGAGGACCCGCGTTTCGTGATCAACGCGGCCAACTGCGTCCACTGCAAGACCTGCGATATCAAGGATCCGTCCCAGAACATCATCTGGACCACCCCCGAGGGCGGCGGCGGCCCGAACTATCCAAATATGTAAGCCGCGAGGAGCGCCCTTGCCCCCGCCCCCGAAAGGGAGGATTTTCCAGGGGATGGCCGAAGTCCTCAGTTCCAGAAGCCTCAGCATTTGGGCGGTCCGCTTGACGATCGTGGCGCTCGCCGGCGCCGCATTGTCGGCCTGCGCCACCGCGCCCGCCCCCAAGCCCACCACCTCCGCGGAGCTGTTCCCGGTCGAGGCCGCCAAGCCCAGCCGCGACGGCAAGCCGGCGGGCGACCAGAGCCGCTCGCTCTACGGCCTGTTCCTGGCCGGCCTGTCGGCCCTGGACCAGGGCTCCAGCCGCGAGGCGGCCGACTACCTTGGCCGCGCCAGCGCGCTGGCCCCCGAGACGCCCATGCTCCGCGAGCAGGCGTTCAAGGCCGCCATCATGGCCGGCGATATCGAGAAGGCGGCGGCTTCCGCGCCCGGCCCGGGGGAAGGCGCCAATGTCGCCACCGAACGCCTCGGCCGCATCACCCGCGCCGTCGAAGCCCTGTCCAACAACCGGGGCCGGGAGGCCCAGAGCCTGCTGTCGGGCGACGCCATGCCCGCGCCCTACGGCACGGCCGCGGCCCTGCTGAAGCCCTGGGCCGCGGCGAGCGCCGCCGACTGGGATGTCGCCCTGGCCGAACCGGCGCCCGGCGCCGACCGGGCCATGAACACCCTCTTCGCCGCCTACGGCCGGGCCCAGCTGCTCGAGATCGCCGGCCGCACCGACAAGGCCGAGGCCGCCTACAAGGCCCTGGTGGACCGGCAGGGGGTGTTCGCCGCCTCCTACGGCAATTTCCTGGAACGGCGCGGCCGCCGCGCCGACGCCCTGGCCTTCTACGACGGCCTTCTGGCCAAGCGTCAGGATGTCGAGCTGAGGAGCGCCCGCGACCGGGTCGCCGCCAACAAGCCCGCCCCGCCCTTGCCGACCTTCCGCGAGGGCGCCGCCCAGGCCCTGATCGGCCCGGCCGCCCAGCTGATGGGCCAGCGCCAGGCGGACATCGGTCTCGCGTACCTTCGCCTCGCCCTGCGGCTCGATTCCAAGCTCGACGAGGCCTGGGTGCTGGTGGGCGATTCCATGAACGCCGGCGGCGACGTGGTCGCGGCCCGCGAGGCCTACCGCCGCGTCGGTCCGGCCTCGACCGAATATTCCACGGCCCGCGGCCGCCTCGCCTGGAGCCTGCAGAACGAGAAGGACTCCGAGGGCGCTCTGAAGATGGCCCGCGAGACCATCCAGGCCCTGCCCAACAGCCTGCAGGCCCTGGCCGACTACGCCGACCTGCTGCGCGCCAACGAGCGGTTCGGCGAGACGGTCGACGTGCTTTCCGAGGTGATCAAGAAATCCGCCCCGGCCCCGGGCTGGCGGCTCTACTACCTGCGCGGGATGATGAACGAGCGGGCGGGACGCTGGGACGCGGCCGAGGCCGACCTCGTGCAGGCCCTGAAGCTGAACCCCAATTCGCCGGACGCCCTGAACTACCTCGGCTTCGGGTGGGCCAACCGCAACCTGCACATCAAGCAAGCCACGGAGATGCTGCAGAAGGCCGCCGCCTTGCGTCCCCGCGACGGCGCCATCATCGATTCCCTGGGCTGGGCCCGCTATCGCGCCGGGGACTACACCCAGGCGGTGCGCGACCTGGAACAGGCGGTCCTGCTGGTCCCCTCCGACCCGGACGTGAACGATCACCTCGGCGACGCCTACTGGCGGGTCAACCGCAAGCTGGAGGCCGAGTACCAGTGGCGCCGGGTCCTGACCCTGCAGCCTGACGACGCCACCAAGACCTCGATCGAGGGCAAGCTGCGCTCCGGCCTGCCGCCCGCGCCGATCCCGCGGGGCAACGAGGTTTCCGCCCGCCTGGAGGCGCCCTCGGAGACCGCCATCCGGTGAGGCGGACGGCGTTCGCTCCGGCGAAGATCAACCTGTTCCTGCACGTCGGCGCCCCCGCGCCTGACGGCTTCCATCCCATCGCCAGCCTGATGGCCTTCGCCGACGTGGGCGACCGGGTGACTCTCGACACCGAGGGGTCCGGCGCCTTCGCGGTGGAGGGCCCGTTCGCGGGCGAGCTCGGGACCACGGCCCCCGCCGACAACCTGGTGCTGCGCGCGGCAAGGGCGCTGGAAGCCCAGGCAGGCGTCGCGGCCCCACCTTTCGACCTGACCCTGACCAAGGCCCTGCCGATCGCCTCCGGCCTCGGGGGCGGCTCCAGCGACGCGGGGGCGACCTTGCGGGTGCTGCGCGACACGCTGCTGCCGGTTCCCGACACGGTGCTGGAGGCGGCGGCCGCCGCGACCGGGTCGGACGGGCCCCCGTGCCTGTGGGGCCGCCCGGTGATCTCGGAGGGCAGGGGAGAGCGGCTGTCGGCGAGCCCGGCCTTCCCGCCGCTTCCCGCGGTGCTGGTCAATCCCCGCGTCGCCTGTCCGACGGGCGCGGTCTATCGCGCCTTCGACGCCTTCGCCGAGCCCGGCCGGCCCGCCGATCGGCCCCTGCTGCCCGACGCCTTCCCCACCGTGGCGCAGACCACCGCATTCATGGCCGCCTGCCGCAACGACCTGGAGAATCCGGCCATCGGTCTCGTGCCGGTGATCGGGAGGGTGCTTGACCGGCTACGGGCCGAGCCCGGCGTGCTGATGGCCCGGCTGTCAGGATCGGGCGCCACCTGTTTCGCGATCTTGGGCACGGATGGCGAGGCCAAGGCCTTCGCTGGCGCCCTTGCGACCGAGCATCCCGGCTGGTGGATCGAGCCCTGCCGCATCGGCGGGCCCTGGCCGGACTGAGCTCCACAAAAGCAAAGGGCGGGACCGAAGTCCCGCCCTCCACCTTGTAGCGATGTGACTTGGACTAGTGCTCGTGCAGGGCTTCGCCGTGCAGCGAGGTGTCCAGGCCCTCGACTTCGTCTTCCTCGGAGACCCGCAGGCCGACCGTGAACTTGCAGACCATCAGGATGATGAAGGTCAGCAGGCCGGACCAGGCGATGGTGCCCAGGCAGCCGATGACCTGCTTCATCAGGGTGGCGTCCTTGCCCAGGGCGTTGATGGCGGGGTCCGCCAGCACGCCGGTCAAGAGGGCGCCGATCAGGCCGCCGATGCCGTGCACGCCGAAGGCGTCCAGGCTGTCGTCGTACTTGAACAGGCGCTTCACCCACACCGCACCGGCGTAGCAGCCGGCGCCGGCCACGACGCCCACGATCAGGGCGCCCGTGCCGTTGACGAAGCCCGAGGCGGGGGTGACGGCCACGAGGCCGGCGACCGCGCCCGAAGCCAGGCCGAGCATGGAGGGCTTCTTGCGCTCGATCCATTCCACAACCATCCAGGCGAGGGCCGCCGCGGCGGTCGCGACCTGGGTGTTGAGCATGGCCTGGCCGGCGAGGGCGTTGGACGCCACGGCCGAACCGGCGTTGAAGCCGAACCAGCCCACCCACAGCAGGCTCGCGCCGATCATGGTGAAGACCAGGTTGTTCGGCGCCATGTTCTCGGAGCCGAGACCCTTACGACGGCCGAGCACCAGGGCGCAGACGAGGCCCGCGACACCGGCGTTGATGTGCACCACGGTGCCGCCGGCGAAGTCGAGCACGCCCAGACCGCCCAGGAAGCCGCCGCCCCAGACCCAGTGGGCGATGGGGGCGTAGACGACCAGCGACCACAGACCCATGAACAGCATCATCGCCGAGAACTTCATCCGTTCGGCGAAGGCGCCGGCGATCAGGGCCGGGGTGATGATGGCGAAGGTCATCTGGAACATCATGAAGACGGACTCGGGGATGGTCCCGGCCAGCGAGTTGGCGCTGGTCATGGTGACCCCGCCCATCATCGCCTTGGAGAACCCGCCGATGTACTTGTTCATGTCCATGTCGGGGTTCGTCGTGAAGGCCATGGAGTAGCCGGCGACGAACCAGATCACCGTCACCAGGCAGGTGATGGCGAAGGACTGGGCCACGGTGGCGATGACGTTCTTGCGCCGGACCATGCCGCCGTAGAACAGGGCCAGGCCCGGGATGGTCATCATCAGCACCAGGGCGGTGGAGGTGAGCATCCAGGCCGTGTCGCCGGTGTCGGGAGCCCAGGGCTTGGGCTCTTCGGCGGCCGGGGCGGGAGCGGCCTCGGCCGGAGCGGCGGCAGGCGCGGCGGCGTTGTCGGCAGGCGCGGCGGCCGTGGCGTTGGCCGCCGGAGCGGCTGCGGCAGGCGCGGCGTTGTCCTGAGCAAAAGCCTTACCGGCGCCCAGAGGCGCGGAGGCGAGCAGCCCGACCGTGGCGACGGCGAGCGCAAGCCCCGCCAATCGCCGTGTCCAAGACGTATGTCTCATGATGCGGAGTTCCCCTTGTCTTTTCAGTTCTAAAGCGCGGCCGAGCCGGTCTCGCCGGTGCGAATGCGCACCGCCTCCTCGACCGGGATGACGAAGATCTTGCCGTCGCCGATCTTGCCGGTGGCGGCGGCGGCCTGGACGGCCCTGACCGCAGCGGCGGCGTTGGCGTCATCGACCACTGCCTCCAACTTCATCTTGGGCACGAAATTCACGGCGTACTCGGCGCCGCGGTAGATTTCCGTTTGGCCCTTTTGGCGGCCGTAGCCCTTCACTTCCGAGACGGTGAGGCCTTCCACACCGCTCTGCGTGAGCGCTTCGCGCACATCGTCGAGCTTGAACGGCTTCACGATAGCCATGATCAGTTTCATCCGCTTCGCCTGCGGTCAGCCTTCGGCCGCCGCCCCCTTTAAGTTCGGTGTTCGCGCTGAAACGCGCCGTGGGAAGCTAGCGGGATGGGCGCGGGGCGCCGGGTCCGGCGCCCGTTGATCGACCAGTTTCGCAGCGAATGTGCGCAAAATAGGCGCCCTGCGCAGGGCGAATGCTCAGAAATTAGGCGCGAGCTGCGCGCAAGGCGACGGGCCGGCCGCCGTTGACGAGTTTTCAACCGGGTCTTTCCAAGCCGGGGGCCGCCGGGCAGGGTCGGGGCGGTCCGTCCGCACCCTTTCTGAGCCCCCCATGCCCAAGCTTTCCTGGCTGCACCTCGCCCCTTTGGGGATGCTGGCGCTCTCCAACGTCTTCATGACCTTCGCCTGGTATTGGCACCTGAAGTTCAGGGGCGTGCCGATCCTGAAGGTCATCGCGATCAGCTGGCTGATCGCGGGTTTCGAGTACGCCATCGCCGTCCCAGCCAACCGCATGGGGGCCGCCGTCTATTCTCCCTCCCAGCTCAAGACCCTGCAGGAAGTGATCACCCTTGTTGTTTTCGTGGGGTTTTCCGTCCTGTACCTAAGAGAGCCCTTGCACTGGACGACCCTGGTGGGCTTCATGCTTATTGTCGCCGGGGCCGCACTGGTTTTCCTGGGTCGGGGCTGAGCGCTTTCGGGGGGAGGCGCGACAAGTCGTCCTTCTCGCCGCTCGCCTCATTGCTGCTCGCCCCACGGGCCATAAAGATCGCTACCGACTAGGAGGAGACTGCATGATTTCGACGCGTATTCTGACCCTCGCCGCGGCCGTGGCCGTCCTGGGCGTCGCTCCGGGCCTGGCGCAGGCCGGCGCGCGGGCCGCGCGGCCCGCGGCCCGGCCCGCTCCGGCCGCTCCCGCTCCGGTCCAGGAGACCATCGAGGCGCCCGCCCCGCCGCCGATCACGGCGGTGCTGAACGCCGGCGCCGCCGGCTTCACGCCGATCACCGCCAACGCGTCCCAGGACGTCGTCGCCGAGCTGAAGGCCGCCGGCCAATACACGACCTTCCTCAAGGCCGTGGAGACGGTGAACATGACCGGCTTCCTGACGGCCGCCGGCCGCACCTGGACGGTGTTCGCCCCGACCGACGCGGCCTTCGCGGCCCTGCCGGCCGGCACGCTGGACAACCTGATGAAGCCGGACAACGCCGGCCAACTGCAGGCGCTGGTCGCCTACCACCTCGTCGGCGCCAAGGTCGCCGCCTCGCAGGTCAAGGGCGCCAAGGGCCCGGTCGGCACCGCCATCGGCAAGCCGGTCGAGATCGACGGCAGCACCGCCGACCACATCAAGGTCGGCGACGCCTACGTCCTGCAGGAAGAGGTCGCCGCGGCCAACGGGGTGATCTATCCGGTGGACAAGGTGCTCACGCCTCCGGCGTAACCCACCCCACTTCGCTTGAACGACAGGACGGCGGGCCCTATGGTCCGCCGTCCTTTTTTCAGCCCCTAACCGGTCCCGATTCCGCGTCATGAGCGCCGCCGCACCCCTGTCGTTCCAGGACCTGATCCTGACGCTCCACGCCTATTGGAGCAGCCGCGGCTGCCTGATCCTGCAGCCCTACGACACCGAGGTCGGGGCGGGGACCCTGCATCCGGCCACGGTGCTCAGGGCGCTCGGCCCCAAGTCCTGGAACGCGGCCTATGTGCAGCCCTCGCGGCGCCCGTCCGACGGCCGCTACGGCGAGAACCCCAACCGGCTGCAGCACTATTACCAGTACCAGGTGATCCTGAAGCCGAACCCGGCCGACATGCAGGACCTCTATCTCGGTTCGCTCAAGGCCATCGGCCTCGACCCTGACCTGCACGACATCCGCTTCGTCGAGGACGACTGGGAGAACCCCACCGTGGGCGCCTGGGGCCTCGGCTGGGAGGTCTGGTGCGACGGGATGGAGGTCAGCCAGTACACCTACATGCAGCAGGTCGGCGGGCTCGATTGCGACCCGGTGGCGGGCGAGCTGACCTACGGCCTCGAGCGGCTGGCCATGTATGTGTTCGGCGTCGACAACGTCTACGACCTGCCCTTCAACACGGCCGGCGTGAAGTACGGCGACGTGTTCTTGGAGAACGAGCGCCAGCACTCGGCCTACAACTTCGAGGCCGCGGACGTGGCCACCCTGCAGCGCCAGTTCGAGGACATGGAGGCCCAGGTGAAGCGCCTCCTGGCCATGAAAGCCTCGCAGTCCCTGGTCCTGCCGGCCTACGACCACGTGCTGAAGGCCAGCCACCTCTTCAATGTCATGAACGCCCGCGGCGCCATCGCCGTCGCCGAGCGCGCCAGCTACATCGGCCGCATCCGCGACCTGTGCAAAGCCTGCGCGAGCGCCTGGGTCGAGTTGGAGACGCGGGGGTGAAGGGCGCTTCTTACTCTGCCCCCTCTGGGGGAAGTACCGGCGAAGCCGGGGTAGGGGGCTGGAACGCGCGCCCCATGCCATTGCGCCCTGCAACCCCCTTCGTCCGCTTCGCGGCCACTTCCCCCAAAGGGGGCAGAGTTGAGCCGAGGAACCGCGTCTGATGCCGCAATTGTTGCTCGAACTGTTCTCCGAGGAGATCCCGGCGCGGATGCAGGCGGGGGCCGCCCGCGACCTGGAGCGCATGGTGCGCGAGCGCCTGGGCGCCGCTGACCTCACCTTCGACAGCCTGACCACCCACGTCGGCCCGCGCCGCCTCGCCCTGGTGATCGAGGGCCTGCCCGCAGGTCAAGCCAACCGCACCGAGGAGCTGAAGGGCCCGCGCGTCGGCGCTCCGCCCCAGGCCATGGAGGGCTTCCTTAAGAAGGCGGGTCTGACCCAGGACCAGCTGGTCGAGCGCGACGGGGTCTATTACGCCAACCTCTCCCGCAACGGCCGCCCGACCCCCGAGATCGTGGCCGAGATGGTCGACGCGGTGGTGCGGGGCTTTCCCTGGCCGAAGTCGATGCGCTGGGGCTCGGGGACCCTGCGCTGGGTGCGACCGCTGAAGCGCATCCTCTGCCTGTTCGACGGCGCCGTGGTCCCCTTCGACGTGGACGGCATCGAGAGCGGGAACGTGACCGAGGGCCACCGCTTCATGGGGAGCGACCACGCCCCCTTCGCCGTGAAGGACTTCGCCGACTATCGGGCCAAGCTTGCCGCCCATTTCGTCGAGATCGACGCCGCCGCCCGCCGCGCCGCGCTGCTCTCGAAGGCGCGCGAGCTCTGCAAGGCCGAGGGGCTGGAGCTGGTGGAGGACGAGGGCCTCGCCGACGAGGTCGCCGGCCTGGTGGAGCATCCGGTCCCCCTGCTGGGCGACATGGACCCGGCGTTCCTCGATTTGCCCGCCGAGGTGATCCGCACCTCCATGCGGACCCACCAGAAGTACTTCGCCGTCCGCGATCCCAAGACCGGCGGCCTCGCCCCCCGTTTCCTGGTCGTGGCCAACGTCGCCCCGAAGGACGGCGGCGCCCTGGTCAAGGCCGGCAACGCCAAGGTCCTGTCCGCGCGCCTGTCCGACGCCCGCTTCTTCTGGGACGAGGACCGCCGCGAGGGCAATTTCGCCAAGTGGCTGGAGAAGCTGCAGGGCGTCACCTTCCACGCCAAGCTCGGGACCATGTACCAGCGGGTCGAGCGCATCACGGCCCTGGCCCGCGAGATTGCCGATCTGGTGGGCGCTGATCCGGAGATGGCCGCCGAGGCCGCCAAGCTCTCCAAAATCGACCTCGCCTCCGGCATGGTCGGCGAATTCCCCGAACTTCAGGGCATCATGGGGGGCTACTACGCCCGCGAGTTCGGCCTGGAGCCGCAGATCGCCGACGCCATCCGCGACCACTACAAGCCCCAGGGGCCCGGCGACTCCGTGCCGACCGCGAAGGTGAGCATAGCTGTCGCCCTGGCGGACAAGCTCGACACCCTCGTGGGCTTCTTCGCCATCGACGAGAAGCCGACGGGCTCCAAAGATCCGTATGCGCTTAGGCGGGCGGCGCTTGGGGCCATTCGGGTATTGATCGTGAATGCGGTGCGGCTGCCGCTGATCGACGTGTTTTCGACTGCGGTCGACCAAGTGGATGCCCAGATCGACGCCCGAGAGATTGCTCGGAAGAAGGCCGCTGGCGGCGACTTTGTTCACGCTCGAGGAATCGTTGGCGATGGAAAGAGTCGGCAGCGAGACCTCCTCGCCTTCTTCGCCGACCGACTGAAGGTCCTCCTCCGCGACGAGGGCAAGCGGCACGATCTGGTGGACGCGGTGTTCGCCCTCGGCGACGACGACCTGGTGCGGATCGTGGCGCGGGTGGAGGCGCTGGACGGCTTCCTGAAGTCCGACGACGGGGCCAACCTGCTGGCCGGCGTGAAGCGCGCAACCAACATCCTCAAGGCCGAGCAGAAGAAGAACCCGGGCGAGGCCTATGACGGCGAGCCCGCCGCGGCGGCCTTCTCCGCGCCCGAGGAGAAGGCGCTCGGCGCGGCCCTGGACAAGGCCCTCGCGACCCTGGAGCCGCAGCTCGGTAGCGAAGACTTCGCCGGCGCCATGACCAGCCTTGCGACCCTGCGCGCGCCCGTCGACGCCTTCTTCGAGCACGTGCTGGTGAACGACCCGGACGCCCAGGTTCGCCTCAATCGGCTGCGTCTGCTGTCCAAGATTGGGCAGGCGGCGGGGCGCGTGGCGGATTTCTCCCTGATTTCGGGTTGACGAGCCGCGTCGGATGTCCGACGCCCCCGCCATGACGAAATGGGTTTACGGCTTCGGCGGCGGCGCGGCCGAAGGCGACGCCGCGATGAAGAACCTCCTCGGGGGCAAGGGCGCCAACCTCGCGGAGATGTCCGCCCTGGGGCTGGCGGTGCCGCCCGGCTTCACCGTCACCACCGAGGCCTGCGTCCACTACTACGCGAACGGCCAGGCCTATCCGGCCGAGCTGGAAGCCCAGGTCGCCGACGGGCTGGCGGTGGTGGAAACCCTGACCGGCAAGAAGTTCGGCGATCCTTCCAATCCCCTGCTGGTTTCCGTCCGCTCGGGCGCCCGCGCCTCCATGCCGGGGATGATGGACACGGTCCTGAACCTCGGCCTCAACGACGAGACCGTGGAGGGCTTGGCGGCCCTGTCCGGCGACCGGCGCTTCGCCTTCGACAGCTATCGCCGCTTCATCCAGATGTTCTCCAACGTGGTGCTAGGGCTGGAGCACAACCTGTTCGAGGAGATCCTCGACGACCACAAGGACCGGCTCTACGTCACCGTCGACACCGCCCTGGAGGCGGCCGACTGGGAGGCGGTGGTGGCCGACTACAAGGCCGTCGTCGCCCGCGAGCTGGGCGCGCCCTTCCCGCAGGACCCCAAGGCCCAGCTCTGGGGCGCGGTGGGCGCCGTCTTCGCGAGCTGGATGAACGACCGCGCCAAGTTCTACCGGCGCATGCACGACATCCCCGAGAGCTGGGGCACGGCCGTCAACATCCAGTCCATGGTGTTCGGCAACATGGGCGAGACCTCCGCCACGGGGGTCGCCTTCACCCGCAACCCGTCCACCGGCGAGGCCCGTCTCTACGGCGAGTTCCTGATCAACGCGCAAGGGGAAGACGTCGTCGCCGGCATCCGCACCCCCCAGGCCCTGACCCGCGAAACCCGCGAGGAGATGGGCGAGACGGCCCCCTCCATGGAAGAGGCCATGCCGGTGGTGTTCGCCGAGTTCCGCGCCGCCGTGGAGCGGCTGGAGCGCCACTACCGCGACATGCAGGACATCGAGTTCACGGTGGAGCAGGGCCGGCTCTACCTCTTGCAGACCCGCAACGGCAAGCGCACCGCCAAGGCGGCGCTGAAGGTCGCCTGTGACCTTGTCTCCGAGGGTGTGATCAGCGAGGAGGAGGCGATCCTGCGCGTCGAGCCCTCTTCCCTCGACCAGCTTCTGCACCCCGCCATCGACCCCGCCGCCGTTCGCGACGTGATCGCGCAAGGCCTGCCCGCGTCGCCCGGCGCGGCGGTGGGCAAGATCGTGTTCGACGCCGACGAGGCCGAGCGCATGGGCACGCTCGGCGACTCCGTGATCCTGGTCCGCGAGGAGACTTCTCCGGAAGACATCCACGGCATGCACGCCGCCCGGGGCGTCATCACCTGCCGGGGGGGCATGACCAGCCACGCGGCGGTGGTCGCCCGCGGCATGGGCCGACCTTGCGTCTCCGGCGCGGGCGAAATCCACATCGACGCGGCCAAGGGGACCCTGTCCGCGCGGGGCCGCACCTTCAGGACCGGCGACGTGGTCACCATCGACGGCTCCAAGGGCGAGGTCCTGGCCGGGGCCGTGGCCATGGTGGAGCCGGAGCTTTCCGGCGACTTCGCGATGCTGATGGGCTGGGCCGACCGGGCCCGGCGGCTGAAGGTCCGCGCCAACGCCGAGACCCCGCTGGACGCCCGCACCGCCCGCCAGTTCGGCGCGGAGGGCATCGGCCTTTGCCGCACCGAGCACATGTTCTTCGAGGCCGACCGCATCGCCGCCGTGCGCGAGATGATCCTGGCCGACGATGAGGCCGGCCGTCGCACGGCGCTGGCCAAGATCCTGCCCATGCAGCGGGGGGACTTCGTCGCCCTCTTCACCATCATGGCCGGCCTGCCGGTCACCATCCGCCTCCTCGACCCGCCGCTGCACGAGTTCCTGCCCCACACCGAGGAGGAGATGGCGATCCTGGCCAAGGCGTCAGGGCTGGACATCGCCAAGCTGAAGCGCCGCGCGGCGGAGCTGGCCGAGACCAACCCCATGCTGGGCTGGCGCGGCTGCCGCCTGGGGGTGGCCTTCCCCGAGATCTACGAGATGCAGGTGCGCGCCATCTTCGAGGCCGCCTGCGATATCGCCGCCAAGGGCGACGCCCCGGAGCCGGAGGTGATGCACCCCCTGGTCGCCAAGAAGGAGGAGATGAAGATCCTCCGCGAGCTGACCGACCGCGTCGCCGAACAGGTCATGGCGGAGAAGGGCGTGCGCATCGCCTACAAGGTCGGCACCATGATCGAGCTGCCCCGGGCGGCCCTGCGCGCGGACGACCTCGCCCAGCACGCCGAGTTCTTCTCCTTCGGCACCAACGACCTGACCCAGACCACCTTCGGCATCAGCCGCGACGACTCGGGGCGCTTCCTCGACGTCTATATCCGCAAGGGCGTGTTCGAGAAGGACCCCTTCGTCACCCTCGACCAGGAGGGGGTTGGGGACCTGATCCGTATCGCCACCGAGCGCGGGCGGTCGGTGCGCCCTGATGTGAAGCTCGGCGTCTGCGGCGAGCACGGGGGGGATCCCGCCTCCATCGCCTTCTGCGAGCGGGTAGGCCTCGACTACGTCAGCTGCTCGCCCTACCGCGTCCCCATCGCCCGCTTGGCGGCTGCGCAAGCGGCATTGGCCGGCAAGGCGAAGTAGCGCTCCCGACCGGGCCAGCTCCGCTGGCGCGGCGTCTTCACGCGCACCTATTGCGAGCATCGCCAAGTTTCGCCGGCGCCCGCTTCAAGCTTGGCAGGAACCCGCCCGGCCGAATGGCTAAGCTTGACGGAACCGTCTCCTTGCAGACGAGTCTCATCTTGGACGGTTACTCGGGAAATTCCTCACGGTTATCAAGGCGCCGGCCGCGAGAACAAGAGAGTCGGCGGCGGGATGGGTCGATGATTGACTGCTCCTCTCCGGAAATTCCAAGGCGCGGCGCCGGACGTAACCGGCCGAAGGGCGCGGGCGCGCCATGACCTCCCGCGGGGGTTATGTCGCCCTGGTGGTCGATGACGATCCGCTGGTCCGGATGACGGCGGCGGGGGTCCTGGCCGACGCCGACATCGATGTGCTGGAGGCGGGGAGCGCCGGCGAGGCCATGGCCATCCTCGCCCTCGCCCCGCGGGTCGACATCCTCTTCACCGACGTGCGCATGCCGGGCGGCCAGGACGGGGTGGAGCTCGCCGCCGCCGCCGTCATCGCCCGCCCCGGGCTGAAGGTGGTCATCACCTCCGGCTACAGCGGCTACGAGGTCAGCGGCGCCAGTCAGATCCGCGATGTGACCTTCCTGCCCAAGCCCTACACCGCCGCCGCCCTGGTGGACACGATCCTCGCCGAGCTGCGGGACGGGGCGGACGACCCCTACGGGCGCGGACCCTCGGCATCCGACGACGAGCTTCAGGAATAGGCGGCGGAGCAGTGTCGATCGCCTGCAGTGAGTGCGCCTTGCGTCGGAAGGACCTGTTCCGGCCCCTGTCGGATGAGGATCTGCCCCATGTGGTGCGCCAGAAGTCCGAGCACCGGACGGTGGCGCCGCGCCATCACATCGTCGAGGCGGGGCAGACGGCGCCGGCGCTCTACACCCTCTATGAGGGCTGGGCCTTTCGCTACAAGACCCTGGCCGGGGGCGGGCGGCAGATTCTCGACTTCCTCCTGCCGGGGGACATGATCGGCCTGCAGTCGGTGTTCACCGGCCGCATGCGCCACTCGGTCTGCACCATCACCCAGGTCAGCCTGTGCGTCCTGGCCGGCCAGGCCTTCGAGACCTTGTTCGAGCGGCGGCCCGCCCTCACCGTCGCCCTCGTCTCCACCCTGCTGCTGGACAAGGACCGGGCGGACTCGCGCCTGCTGCTCCTGGGCCGCCAGCGTCCGACCCAGAGGCTGGCCTATCTGATGCTGGAGACCCGCGACCGGCTGCGGGCCCGCCAGATGGGGACCGAGCAGGCTTGCGAGTTTCCCCTGACCTACGACCAGATGGCCGACGCCCTCGGCCTGTCCCGCGCCCAGCTCGCCCGCAGCCTCGCCGAGCTGCGCGACCGCGGCTGGGCCATCCTCACCGCCGGGCAGCTCCAGATCGACGACGGGGCCAAGATGGCCGCCTTCTGCGACTACACCGGATCGCCGGCCGACAATGTCCCGCGCACCCTGATCTGAAGGGCGCCCGCTCGCCAGGGCGGCGCGGTCCGCGATAGGATGGCGGCGCCGCATTCGACGAGGTTCGCCGTGCCTTATCCCCGCACCTGCCTGCTCGCGCTTCCCCTGCTGGCTGTCCTGGCGGCTCCGGCCCAGGCCCAGAGCCAGTGGCCTACCTTGAAGATCGAGAACGCCGCCGTCCGGGTGGTGGTGATCCCGGAGGCGCGGGCCGACTTGGCGGTGAGCGTGCGCGCGGGCGCGGCCCGGCTGCCGGCCGTCAAGGTTAGCCGGCAGGGCGCGGTGACCATCATCGACGGCGGACTGACGCCGGGGCTCGTCGATCGGATGAAGGGGCGCCCCGCCGCGGCCGACTGCGAAGGGACGATGGTGGTCGCCGGCGGCGGGCGCTGGCGGGCCGACCAGCTTCCCGTGGTCACGGTGCGCGCGCCCATGACCGTGAAGATCGAAAGCGTAGGCGCGGTCCTCGGCCAGGTCGGCGCGGCGGACTACGTCAGCCTGAACGACAAGGGCTGCGGCGACTGGGCCCTGGGCGACACGCCCAATCTCAGCCTCGTCCACGACGGCGCCGGGACGGTCCGGGCCCGGCAGGTCACGGCCGGCCTTGCGGTTCAGGTCAACGGGGCCGGGACAGTGATCGTCGCCGGGGGCTTCACCGCCCACGCGGACCTTTTGGTGAAGGGCAAGGGCCGCATCGACCACAAGGGAACCATCGGCCAGCTCAACGGGGCGGTGAACGGAGCAGGGCTGGTCACCGTTGGGCTGGTCTCCGGCACGGTTGAGAAGGAGGTGCGCGGCAGCGGCGACGTCCGCTACACCCGCCCGGCCAACCGCAGCTACAAGATGGGGAACTAGCTAGAGATAGCCGAGCAGGCGCCCGAGGGCCGCGACGGCGATCCAGCTCAGCAGCGACACGCCGGCCATCGCCCGCGCGCCGAAGGAGGGCTCTCCACCGGGGTCGCCGAACAGGCCGCGGAAGGCGACGGCGTTGAGCAGGCCGACCACCAGGATCGCCATCTTCGCCTGGAACATCCGCGAATTGATCAGGGCGCCGGCGTCGGCGGCGAACATGAAGCCGCCGCTGATCAGGCTGAACGCGATTCCTATCAGGCCGAAGGGCGTCAGGTAGCGTGAAAGGGCCGAGAGAGGGACGGCCCGGCCGAGGCCGAGCACCCGCAGGTCGAGGGCCCCGATCCCGCCCAACAGCATCACCAGCCCGGCGAGGTGGACCAGGTTCGCCGCCGGATAGGCCATGGGAGAGCGGCGCATGAAGGCGCCCAGCGGCGAGCCTTCCAGCCCGCGCGCCGCCTCGACGATCGAACCCCAGACCTCTTCCAAGCCTGGTTAGGCCCGAAGCCCGGTGGTCTTGCCGCCGACGGTGATCGCCTCGACCTTCACCTCGAAGCGCTTGGGATCGAGGCTGCGCTTGCCCTCGATCTTGATGGTCTGCCCGACCTTCAGCATCTGTTCGGTCACGCCCCGGGTCTGCATTCGAGACACGGGCGCCAGGGTCAGCAGCCACTTCTGGCCGTTCACCGTGACATCGACCTCGACGTGCGGATTGGCGTAGCGGACCGCCTGGACCTGCGCTTCGAGGGTCGTGGTCTTACTGGGCTCGTAGGTGGACCAACCGTGGTGGGCCAGCGCCGCGCCGCCGGGAGCGGCCAGGGCGAGGGCGAGAACAATGGCGTACGCGAGCTTCATCTTGAGGGCTCCTGCGTCTTCCGACCGCCCTCAGACTATCACGCCCCGAGAGTGATCGCCCATGGCCGATAGGGCGCCGCGCGCACCCCGACCGAGGCGCACTCAGCGCAGGCGATCGTGTCCGCGCCATGGCGGCTGCGGATGATCACCGCCTCCTCGCCGCAGGAGGGGCAGGAAATCGCGACGCACAGCAGCAGGGTCGAGGGGGTGTGGGCGGCGGCCGGAAACTCGGGCTTGGACATCAGCATGGGTTAAGCTTTTCTGCTGGGCTACGCACGTCGATTGGGCCCTATACAACTCGGACCTGACCACAGGGCCAGGTCCGAATCCATGCAGAAAAACTAAAGTAGGCGAGAGGTTCGGCCGGGCGCGGGACCCGGCCGCCGATCCCTAGGCATTGGCGACGGTCTGGGTCAGGTCCCGCACGCTGGGCAGGCGGGCGTCCCGTTCCGCGAGCCGGCGCCAGGTCGCCAGCGCCTGACCGGTGACCTGATCCATGTTGTAGTATTTGTAGGTCGCCAGCCGCCCGACGAAGGCCACGTCCGGGCGGGCGAGCGCCAGGGCTTCGTACTTCTTGTAAAGCGCCTGATTCTCCGGACGGGGGATCGGATAGTAGGGATCGCCCTCGGCGCTCGGGATCTCGTAGGTGATGCTGGTCTTGGAGTGCTTCTGCCCGGTCAGGTGCTTGTACTCGGAAATCCGGGTGTAGGGGACGGCCGGGTCCGGATAGTTCACCACCGCGACGGACTGGAACTGCTCCATGTCGTGGGTCTCGTGCCGGAACTGCAGCGAGCGATAGGGCAGGGCGCCGTGGCGGTGGCCGAAGAACTCGTCCACCGGCCCGGTGAACACCAGCCGGTCGAACAGCACGTCCTCCATCACGTCCCGGTACTCGACCCCGGTCTCGATGGTGATGTTGTCGTGGTCCAGCATGTTCTCGAACATGTGGGTGAAGCCGAGCTTGGGCATGGCCTGGAAGGTGTCGTTGAAATAGCGGTCGTCGGTGTTGGTGCGGGTCGGGACCCGGCTGGTGACCGACTTGTCGAGCTCGGACGGGTCCACGCCCCACTGCTTGCGGGTATAGCCCTGGAAGAACTTCTCGTAGAGCTCGCGGCCGACGGCGGCCACGACCACGTCCTCCGAGGTTTCAATCTTTTCAACCGGTTCGGCGCGGGATTTCAGGAAGGCTTCGGCCTGCTCGTCGGTCGTCAGGCTGAGGCCGTAGAGGGCGTTGATGGTGGTGCGATTGATCGGGATCGGCACGAGCTTGCCGTCCACGCTGGCCAAGACCCGGTGCTCGTAGGTGCGCCAGGCGGTGAACTGCGACAGGTAGCGGACGATCTCGTCGGAGTTGGTGTGGAAGATGTGCGGTCCGTAACGGTGGATCAGCACCCCGGCGTCGTCGTGCACGTCATAGGCGTTGCCGCCCACGTGCGGGCGACGGTCGATCAGGAGGACGCGCTTGCCACCCTCCCGGGCCATGCGCTCGGCCAGGACCGCGCCCGCGAAGCCCGCGCCGACGATCAGGGCGTCGTAGTGGCTGCGCCGGCCGGCGGCGTGAACGGCCGGGGCCGCGATATCCTTCAGGCCGGTTTGAAATCGGCGGACCGTCGCTTCGTCCACCAGGCTCGCCATGCGGGCGTAGGTGGAATCCCAGGAAAGCTCGGCCAGAGCCGCGTCGACTTCGGGCATCCAGGCGGAGGGGGTCTTGGACAGGGCCAGGGCCTCCTCGCAGGCCTCGATGAAGGCCTCGTGGGTATCGGCGACCTTGACCGCCGCCAGGTCGCCGTAGTGGCGCCTGACGTCGACGATGGCGGTCGAGACCACGGGGCGGCCCCCCGCCAGGTATTCCGGCGTCTTGGTCGGGCTGATGAAGCGGGTCGACTCGTTGATGGCGAAGGGCATCAGGGCCACGTCCCAACCCGCCAGATAGGCCGGCAGCTCGGCATAGGTCTTAGCCCCGAGGTAATGGAGGTTGGCGCGCTTGGGCAGGTCGGCCGGGTCGATCTTCACCACCGGCCCGACCATGACGATCGCCCATTCGGGATGAGCGTCGGCCAGCTTCTCCAGAAGCTCCAGGTCCATGCGCTCGTCGATGACGCCGTAGAAGCCGAGGCGCGGGCGCGAAAGCCCCGCCTGGTCCTCAGGTTCGCCCTTCAGGGTGCGGCCCTGGGCGAAGTGGGCGCGGTCGACGCTCGACGGGAAGGGGTGGATGTTCACGTGCCAGCCGCGCTTGGCCTCGTAGAGGCTGTAGCCGCCGGTGAAGACCACGTCCGCGAGCCCCACCAGGTCGCGCTCCAGCTCCTTGAGGCGGGGCGGGGCGAACTTGAAGTTGGAGAGCTCGTCCATGCAGTCGTAGACGACCGCCGCCGCGTTGTCCGCGAGGTGCCGGGAGAAGCCCAGCATCATGGGGGTGTAGTACCAGAGCACCGGGCGCTCGATCTTCAGGTCGCCGACCATGCCGTCCAGCAGGCCGCGCACGGCGGCCTCGGCGGCCAGGGGGTCCAGGCCATCGGGGATGCGGGGAGTGGCGACGATCACGCCGCTCTCATCGCTGCGCTGCTGCAGCGAGACGGAGGCGCCGGCGTCGGCCGGGATGGGCTCTTCGAAGAAGATCACGCGCCTCGCGGCCGCGAAGCGGGTCATCAGGTGCTGCGGACGCTGGAACACGAAGTCCCAACGCAGGTGCGAAAAACAGATCAGGGTGTCTCCGCCGCGGTGGCCAAAGGCGGGGGGAGCGATGACTGAGGAGGCGGAACGGGGCGCACGCGCGCGGAACGATTTCTCGAACAAGGCCAAATCCTTCAAATGTGGTGGGCGCAGCCCATGGATAACGCCAAGCTCTTGGGCAGGTTCCCTGCTTAACAATTGAGCAAATAGGGCTTTTCCCCTCGGGAGAGCCCTCGCGCGCCGGTCGCCGCCGCACTGCGGCATGACCTCATCGCAACGCTTCGGCCCCTTGGCAGTTTGAGAAGGAGCGGAAGCGCGCCACAGTCCCGGCGCGACGAGGGATTCTGTGCGCAAAACCGAGCGAGCGACGGGCTGATGGACCAGCCGGCCGACTTCAGGCTGCACCGGGGGGAGCGGGGAACCGTGCTCGCCCTTACCGGCGACTGGACCGCTACCGGACTGGGGCGGACGGGCTCCCGGCTGGCCGGAGCCCTGAAGAGCGGCGCGCCCGCGTCCCTGGACCTGACCGGCCTCGGCCGCTTCGACACCGCCGGCGCCTACGCCCTGGCCCGCACCGCCGGGTTCACGCAGGACTCCCCGGGCCTCGGCGACCGCAAGGACGTCGGCGCGATGATGGCCCTGGTCGAGGACCGGATGCCGGAGGATCGGCCGGCCGGCAAACGGCTGGACCCTATCTACTCCCTGCTGATTCGCTGCGGCGCCGGGGTCGAGAAGGCCTTCGGCGACCTCTACAGCACCGCCGCCTTCTACGGCCGGCTGATGGAGACGGTGGGGCGGGTGACCATGAATCCCCGCCGCATCCGCTGGGCGCCCACGGTCTCGCTGATGGAGCGGTCGGGGCTCGACGCGCTGCCGATCGTGGTCCTGACCAACTTCTTCGTCGGCGCCACCATCGCCTTCCTGGGCGCCAACCTGCTGCGTCAGTTCGGCGCGCAGATATTCGCCGTCGAGCTGGTGGGGATCGGGGTGCTGCGCGAATTCGGCGTGCTGGTCACCGCCATCATCCTGGCCGGCCGCTCGGGTTCGGCCTTCGCCGCCGAGCTCGGGGCGATGAAGATGAACCAGGAGGTGGACGCCATCCAGGTGATGGGGGTCGACCCCTATGAGGCCCTGGTCCTGCCCCGCTTCACCGCCATGTTCGCCATGCTGCCCCTGCTGACCTTCGCGGCCATGATCTCGGGCATGGTCGGGGGCCTGCTGGTGGTGTGGACGGTGCTTGACCTCTCGCCCACCTTCTTCGTGCAGCGCCTCTTGGAAAACGTCGGGGTGACCCACTTCTGGGTCGGCTTCGTCAAGGCGCCGGTCTTCGCCATCGTCATCGCCGCCATCGGCTGCCACCAGGGGCTGGAGGTCGGCGGCGACGTCGAGCAGCTCGGCCGCCGGGTGACCACGGCCGTGGTGCAGGCCATCTTCTCGATCATCCTGCTGGACGCCGCCTTCGCCCTTCTCTTCATGGAGATGGACGTATGACCGCAGCGCCCGCCCCCAAACCCGCGCCCAAGCCGGCTAACGACCGCGAGGTGGTGGTCAAGGTCGAGGGCCTGGTCTCCCGCTTCGGCGACAAGGTGATCCACGAGGGCCTCGACCTGGAGGTCTACAAGGGCGAGATCCTTGGCGTGGTGGGGGGCTCCGGGGCAGGCAAGTCGGTCCTGCTCAATTCCATCATCGGCCTTCGCGACCCGGACGAGGGCCAGGTCGAGGTTATGGGCCTGAACATGCACAAGGCGTCCGAGCGCGAGCGCCGGGCGGTGGAGTCGCGCTGGGGCGTCCTGTTCCAGAGCGGCGCCCTTTTTTCGGCCCTGACCGTGCGTGAGAACGTCGGCGCGCCCATGGTCGAACACACGCGTCTGCCCGTCTCCCTGGTGGACGCCCTCGCGGACCTGAAGATCTCCCTGGTCGGCCTTCCGCCCGAGGCGGGATCGCTGCGGCCGGCCGAGCTGTCGGGCGGGATGCGCAAGCGCGCCGGCCTGGCGCGGGCGCTCGCCATGGACCCCGAGCTGCTGTTCCTCGACGAGCCCACGGCCGGCCTCGACCCGATCAGCGCCGAGCAGTTCGACGTCCTGATCCGGAACCTTTCCAAGACCCTCGGCTTGACGGTGTTCATGATCACCCACGATCTCGACAGCCTTTACGCGGTCTGCGACCGGGTGGCCGTGATCGCGGACAAGAAGGTGGTGGCGGCCGCGCCGATCGCCGAACTCGAGAAGTCGCCGCATCCCTGGATCCAGGAATATTTCCTGGGGCCCAGGGGCCGCGCGGCCGTGCGCGCAGGAGCAGGCTGAATGGAACGCAACGCCCACTACGCCCTGGTCGGGCTGGTGTCGCTGGTCCTGGTGGCCGCCCTGATGGTGTTCGTGGTCTGGCTCGCCAGGCTGCAGGTCGCCAACGGCTATGACCTCTACGACGTCGACTTCGCCGGTCCCGTGCGGGGCCTGTCCGCCGGGGGCGAAGTCTATTTCAACGGGATCAAGGTCGGACAGGTCACCAAGCTGACCCTCAACCGCAACGACCCCAACCGGGTGGTGGCCCGCATCCGCATCGCCGACGACGCCCCCGTGCGGACCGACTCCACCGGCACCCTCGAGCCCCTCGGCATCACCGGGATCAACTACATCCAGATCACGGCCGGAACCACGTCCAAGCCCCTCCTGAAGGAGGTCACCCCCGCCAACCGCGTGCCGGTGATCCAGACCACCCGCGGCCAGCTCGAAAGCCTGCTGGAGGGCGGCGGCACGGTGCTCTCACGAGCGGTGGACGCCCTGGACTGGGTGAACAAGCTGCTGTCGGACAAGAACATCAACAGCTTCTCGACGACGATGGCGAACATCGAGGCCGTTTCGACGGAGATCAAGAACCAGAAGCAGCTCCTGGCCGACCTCGACCAGACGGTGAAGAGCGCCAACGAGACCGCCAAGCGGTTCACCGCCGTGGCCGACAACGCCAACGGCCTTCTGAACGGGGACGGCAAGCGGGCGGTCAAAAACCTGGCCGACGCCGCCGACGAGCTGAAAGGCACGGCGACGGAGGCCCGCAAGCTGGTCGCCGGGCTGGAAGGCCCGACCGCCGAGTTCGCCACCACCGGCCTGCCGCAATTGACCCGCGCCGTGGTCACCCTGCAGCAGGCGGCCGAATCCCTCGACCGGCTGGTCGGCGAGGTCGAACGCAATCCGAGCGCGGTGATTTCCAAGCCGCCCGCCAAGACGGTGGAGGTTAAGCCGTGAGATCCCCCCGCATAGTGGTCCGCGCCTTCGTGGGGGCCGCCCTGGTCCTCAGCCTCGGCGCCTGCGTCTCCCTGCTGCCCAAGTCCAAGCCCGCGCAGCTCTACCGTTTCGGCGGCGGCCCCGCGGCGGTCCAGGCCCCCGCGCCCGGCGCCGGGACAGGGCCGGGCGTGGTGCTTGTCGGGGTCGACTTCCCCCGAGCCGCCGCCGGCGACGGCATCCTGACCCTGACCGGCGACCAGGCGGCCTATATCGCCGAGAGCCGCTGGGTGGCCCCAGCCACGACCCTGTTCCAGGAGGCCGCCGAGCGGGCCTTCGACCATCCGGGCTCGCGGGTGCGCCTCCTGAACCGGGGCGACATCGGCGCGGCGGCGGTTCTGGTGCGTATGGACGTGCGCGACTTCCAGGCCGTGTACGACCAGGGCGCGGGCGCCGCGCCGGAGATCGTGGTCGGGGCCTACGCTCGCATGACCGGCGCGGATGGGCGCCTGCTGGACGCCCGCACCTTCACCAGCCGCAAGCGCGCCGCCGACAACCGGGTGAGCGCCATCGTCCACGCCTTCGACGAGGCGAGCGCGGAGGTGCTGGCGACCATCGTGGCGGAAACCGAGCAGCAGGCCCTGAGCGTCCCGCCGAAACCGGGGGCGGCCTTCACCAACTCCACCTCGACCAGCACGACGACTGTTCGCCGGGCGCCCTGACCGCGACCCGCCTCGTGGGGCGGGGTTTCGGTTGAAACCCGCCCCATTCTGCGCGACAGGATTTTCCGCACCTGCGAGGAGGGCGGATGAGCCGCAAAGTCTTTCCCGACGCCGACGCCGCCCTGGGGGGCCTGCTGCGCGACGGCATGACCGTCATGTCCGGGGGCTTCGGCCTGTCGGGCAATCCGGAGAACCTGATCACCGCCCTGAACAAGTCGGGGGTGAAGGACCTCACCGTGGTCTCCAACAACTGCGGCGCCGACAACTTCGGCCTGTGGGTGCTGCTGAACGCCGGGCAGATCAGGAAGATGATCTCGTCCTACGTGGGCGAGAACAAGCTGTTCGCCGACCTCTTCCTCTCCGGCAAGCTGGAGCTTGAGCTGAACCCGCAAGGGACCCTCGCCGAGCGCATCCGCGCCGGCGGGGCGGGCATCCCCGCCTTCTTTACCAAGACCGGCTACGGCACCCTGGTCGCCGAGGGCAAGGAGACCCGCGAGTTCGACGGCGAGCACTACGTGATGGAGCGCGGGCTGACCGCCGACCTCGCCATGGTCAAGGCCTGGAAGGGCGATACCGAGGGCAACCTCGTCTACCGGAAGACCTCGCGGAACTTCAATCCGATGATGGCCACCGCCGGTCGCGTGACCGTGGCCGAGGTCGAGATTCTGGTCGAGCCGGGCCAGCTGGAGCCCGATGGCATCCACACCCCCGGCATCTACGTCGACCGCATCATCCAGGGCCGGGACTACCTGAAGAAGATCGAGCAGCGCACGGTCCGCAAGTGTCCGGACGCCGCCGACATGGCCGGCGCCGCGGCAGGGGAGGAAGTCTGATGCCCTGGACCCGCGACCAGATGGCCGAGCGCGCGGCCGGGGAGCTGAAGGACGGCTTCTACGTCAACCTCGGGATCGGCATCCCGACCCTCGTGGCCAACTACATCCCCGCCGGCATGACCGTCACCCTGCAGAGCGAGAACGGCATGCTGGGCATGGGTCCCTTCCCCTATGAGGGGGACGAGGACCCGGACCTGATCAACGCCGGCAAGCAGACCATCACCGAGCTGCCGACCTCCAGCTTCTTCTCGTCCGCCGACAGCTTCGCCATGATCCGCGGCGGCCACATCGACCTGTCGATCCTGGGCGCCATGCAGGTGGCCGGCAACGGCGACCTCGCCAACTGGATGATCCCCGGCAAGATGGTCAAGGGCATGGGCGGCGCCATGGACCTGGTCGCCGGCGTCAAGCGCGTCGTCGTGGTCATGGAGCACAACGAGAAGACCGGCGGGCCCAAGCTGCTCACCGCCTGCACCCTGCCGCTCACCGGCGCCAAGGTGGTGGACATGGTGGTCACCGACCTCGGGGTGTTCGAGATCGACAAGAAGGGCAATGCGGGCATGCGGCTGGTCGAACTGGCCCCCGGCGTGACCCTGGACGAGGTGCGCGCCAAGACCGAAGCCTCGTTCGAGGCGCCAGCCTTCGCGTGACTGGGATAGCGAAGGTGGGAGCCCTCGCCGACCTCAGGGTCGTGGAGATGGGCAGCCTGATCGCCGGGCCCTTCTGCGGCCAGCTTTTGGGCGACTTCGGCGCCGACGTCATCAAGATCGAGGACCCGGGGACCGGCGACGCCATGCGCGGCTGGGGCCGGGCCAAGCTCGACGGCCAGTCCCTGTGGTGGCCGGTGATCGCCCGCAACAAGCGCTGCGCCACCCTGAACCTGCGCGACCCCGAGGGGCAGGCCATCGCCCGCGCCCTGATCGCCAAGGCCGACATCCTGGTCGAGAATTTCCGCCCCGGCACGCTGGAGAAGTGGGGCCTGGGCTACGAGACCCTCGCCACCGACAATCCCGGCCTAATTCTCGTGCGCGTCTCCGGCTACGGGCAGACCGGGCCCTATCGCGACCGTGTGGGTTTCGGGGCCATAGCCGAGGGTCTGGGCGGCCTGCGCTACGTGACCGGCGATCCGGACCGCCCGCCGGTCCGGCCCGGCATCTCCATCGGCGACACCCTGGCGGCGACCTACGGCTGCCTCGGCGCCCTGGCGGCGGTGCACGCCCGCGCGCGGACGGGCAGGGGTCAGGTGGTGGACGCCGCCCTCTACGAGAGCGTGCTGACGGTGATGGAGAACCTCGTCACCGAGTACGACAAGCTGGGCTACATCCGCGAACGCTCGGGCTCGATTCTGCCCGGCATCGCCCCCTCCAACGTCTATCCCTGCGCCGACGGCGTGATGGTGCTGATCGGCGGCAACAACGACGCCATCTTCGCCCGCATGGCCGAGGCGATGGGGCAACCCGAGCTGGCGAAAAGCCTGGACTACGCCACCCACGACGCCCGCGGCCGCAACCAGGCCCGTCTCGACGCCCTGATCGCCGACTGGACCGCGACCTTGCCCAGTGGAGAGGTCCTGGCCCTGATGCACGGGGCCTCGGTGCCCGCCGGCCCGATCTACCGGGCCTCCGACATGCTGGCCGACCCGCACTTCCAGGCCCGAGAGGCGATCATCGACGTGGCGCATCCGGTCCTGGGCTCGCTGAAGATGCAGGGGGTGGTTCCCAAGCTCTCCGACACCCCGGGCGGCGTCCGCTGGCCCGGCCCGGCGCTGGGCGAGCACAACGCCGAGATATACGGGGGGGTGCTCGGCTATTCCGCCGAAGAGATCGAGGCCCTGAAGGCCCGCGGCGTCATCTGAGCAAACGAAAGAGGCCGGCCCTGGGACGGCCGGCCTCCTCGCATTCCGCGCCCGGTGGGGGCGATGTCAGAAGCGGCGGCCCACCGGGCCGTTGAAGCTGACACGGGCGCGGCGCAGTTCCTCCTCGACCCGGTCGACGCGGAAATCGACCTGGCGCAGTTCCCGGCGATCGACCCCGTCGCGGCCGACGATGCGGAGCTGACGCTCGGCGTCGTTCAGGGCGTCGAGGGCCCGGCGGGCGGTCCAGCGGTTGAGGCGGCCTTCGCGGGCCTGCCGCTCCACCACCCGCTGCAGCTCGTCGATACGGACCTGAAGCTGGCGGACCTCGCCCCGGCGGTCACCTCGGTCGCCGCGGAAGTCGCGGTCGAAGCGCCCGTCGTTGCGGTTGTCGATACCCCGGTTGTCGAGGACCCGGGCGTCCACGCCCCGGTTGTCGAAACCCCGGCCGTCGAAACCACGGTCCTGGGCCAAAGCCTGGCTGCCCGCGAAGGCGGCGATCAGGGCGACCGCGGCGGCGGCGGTGCGAACTCGGTTGGTAGTCATCTCGTGCTCTCCTTCCAAAGGGTGGCCGGCGAGCATTCAGGCTCGGGCCTTGGGATGGAGAATGAGCGGCCCCGCCTGAACGGATTCGGAGGGCGGCGTTGTCTGCGGTTCAGCTTGGCTTTTTCTGGTCGTCCTTGGCGGCCGGCGCCTCGCCCGTGGCCTTGCGCCGACGCAGGTTGTCCCGCAGCGCCGCCGTCAGCCGCGCCTCGCGGCTGTCCTTCGCACGACTATTTTTCGGGTCGTCGGCCAAGCGGGTCTCCGGCTGGGACCGGCCAGCGGCCGGGGGGGCCTATTCAACGGCGGGGGCGGCGCCCGTCAATGAGGCGCAGCGGCGACACGCGTCGTAAGCCCGTCGCATCCCTGTAGCCGTCCTGACACAGCCCGCTCCTAAGCCCGCCCCAGCAAAGGTTGGGGATCGGTAATGGGACACACTTTGAAAGCGCGCCTGCTGGCGGGCGCATGGACGCTCGGTCTGACTGCGGCGCCGGTCATGGCCCTGGCGCAGGAGACGCCCACGGCCACCGCCGACGAACTGGTGGTGACCAGCCAGCGCGCGGCCGAACAGAAGGCCGTCGACGCCAAGCGGGTCGCCGACAACATGGTGGAGACCCTCTACGCCACCGATGTGGGCAAGCTGCCCGACCAGAACGTGGCCGAGGCCCTGCGCCGCCTGCCCGCCATCTCCGTCGCCAACGACCAGGGCGAGGGCCGCTATGTGGTGATCCGCGGGGTCAACCCGAACCTGGCCAACGTCACCATCAACGGCGCCACCGCCGCCGTGCCCGAGCCGGAAGGCCGGCAGGTGAAGCTCGACGACGTGCCCTCCTCGCTGATCGGCAAGGTGGAGGTGGTCAAGAGCCTGACCGCCGACCGCGACTGGTCTGACCCCCTTGAAGTGATCCATCCCTTATGTTGGTCCGAGGACCATTTGGATGGATGGAACGATGGCAAGGAAGCGCCACAAGC